>NZ_KV821198.1:67905-177347 GCF_001815585.1 Anaerococcus sp. HMSC075B03 | reverse complement strand
AATTGTGCTTTACTCATTATTTCCTCCTAATTTTTATTTAATACTTCTTCTTTTACACTTTCAGGTACTTGAGCATAGTGATCAAATTGCATTGCATATGTTGCTCTACCTTGAGTTTTACTTCTTAGATCTGTTGCATATCCAAACATTTCTGAAAGTGGTATGAAAGCATTTAATACATGAATTCCATCTTTTGGATTCATTCCATCAATCTTACCTCTTCTTGATGAAACATCTCCCATTACATCTCCTAGATATTCATCTGGTGTAGTAATTTCAACTTTTTCCATTGGCTCAAGTAAAATTGGTTTAGCTTTTGCTACTGCGTTTTTAAGAGCCATAGATCCTGCTACGTGGAAGGCAACTTCTGATGAGTCTACTTCGTGGTATGAACCATCGAATACTTCAACGTGCATATCAACCATTGGATATCCACCAAGTATACCTTGAGTAGCTGCTTCTCTAACACCTTCTTCAACTGGTTTGATGTATTCTTTTGGAATTGCTCCTCCGACGATTTTGGATTCGAATGTGATTCCTGCTCCTTCTTCGCCTGGCATAATTCTAAGAACAACATCTCCGTATTGACCAGAACCACCGGATTGTCTTACAAACTTACCTTGTGCTTCTGCAGGTTGTGTTATAGATTCTCTGTATGCTACTTGTGGGTTACCAATGTTAGCTTCTACTTTGAATTCACGAAGTAATCTATCAACGATAATTTCAAGGTGTAATTCTCCCATTCCTGAAATTATTGTTTGTCCAGTTTCTTCATCTGTTTTTGTAACGAATGTTGGATCTTCTTCTGCAAGTTTTTGAAGTCCTATTGCCATTTTATCTTGACTTGCTCTTGTTTTTGGCTCAATAGCAACTGAGATAACTGGATCTGGGAATTCCATGTTTTCAAGAATTATTTGGTCATCTTGAAGGCAGAGTGAATCTCCTGTTGTTGTATTTTTAAGTCCAAGAAGAGCTACTATATCTCCACAATAGCCTGTTTCGATTTCTTCTTGTTTGTTTGAGTGCATTTGTAGGATTCTTCCTACTCTTTCTTTTTTACCTTTTGTAGCATTGTAGATGTATGAACCTGATTCAATTGTTCCTGAATAGATTCTTGCATAAATTAACTTACCTACATAAGGGTCTGTTACTACTTTAAATGCTAAGGCAGCTAAAGGTTCGTTATCTCCAGCTTTTCTTTCAAGAACTTTTTCTTCATCTTTAGGGTCAGTTCCTTGAACTGCTGGTATATCAAGTGGGCTTGGCATGTAATCAACTATGGCATCAAGAAGTGCTTGAACACCTTTGTTTTTATATGCTGATCCACATAGACATGGGAAAATTTTCTTTTCAATTGTTCCCTTTCTTATAGCAGCTTTAATTTCTTCTTCAGAAACTTCTTCACCTTCTAGATATTTCATCATTATTGTATCGTCAATTTCTGATAATTCTTCTAAAAGATTTGCTCTATATTCTTCAGCTTTTTCTTTTAAATTTTCTGGAATTTCGCCTTTGATTGGGTGAGCTCCTAAGTCTTCTGTTTTATATGTTACAGATTCCATTGTTACTAGGTCAACTACACCTTCAAATTCTTGTTCAGCTCCTATAGGAATTTCTATAGGTACTGCATTTGCTTTTAATTTTTCTTTTATTGTATCTACAGACATGAAAAAGTCAGCGCCTGTAGCATCCATTTTATTTATGAAACAAAATCTTGGAATGTCATATTTGTCAGCTTGTCTCCAAACTGTTTCAGATTGTGGTTCTACACCACTTTTCGCATCAAAAAGTGCAACAGCACCATCAAGAACTCTTAGAGATCTTTCTACTTCAACTGTAAAGTCAACGTGGCCTGGTGTGTCTATGATGTTTATTCTGTGATCATTCCAGTAACATGTTGTAGCAGCAGAACCAATTGTAATTCCACGTTCTTTTTCTTGGTCCATGGAATCCATTACTGCTGTACCATCATGGGTATCACCGATTTTATATATCTTTCCTGTATAAAACAACATTCTTTCTGTTACTGTTGTTTTACCAGCATCGATATGCGCCATGATACCAATATTTCTGGTTGCTTTTAATGAGACATCTCTTGACATTGATCCCCCTAATATCTATAGTGTGCGAAAGCTTTATTAGCTTCTGCAGCTCTGTGCATTTCTTCTTTACGTTTAACGCTGGCACCAGCATTGTTTGATGCATCTAAAATTTCTTTAGATAATCTTTCTACCATAGTTTTTTCTCCACGTGCTCTTGAGAAATTAACTAACCATCTTAAACCTAAAGTTTGTCTTCTTTCTGGTCTAACTTCCATAGGTACTTGGTAGTTAGCTCCACCTATTCTTCTTGCTTTAACTTCAAGTGTTGGCATAATATTTTCTAAAGCTTGGTAGAATACTTCTAATGGATCATTTCCTGAAGTTTCTCCAACTATTTCGAAAGCATCATAAACTATTTTTGTAGCAACGCCTTTTTTACCATCAAGCATAACGTTGTTGATAAGTTTTGTTACAACTCTATCGTTATACTTTGCATCAGGCATTACCTCTCTTTTTGGTATATGTCCTTTTCTTGACACTTTGCTTCCCTCCTTTACCAATTTTAGTAATATCTTTAGTACTCGACCATAAGGCCTTAAAAACGACCTTAAAGCCGTTCGTGTGCACATATACTTTTATTTTAATCTCAGTACATTATGCACTACATCTAAATACTACTAATTATCTTTTTTAGCTCCGTATTTAGATCTACCTTGTTTTCTTCCTTCTACTCCTGCTGTATCAAGAGTACCTCTTATGATATGGTATCTAACACCTGGAAGGTCTTTTACTCTTCCTCCTCTAATTAGTACAACAGAGTGTTCTTGAAGATTGTGTCCGATTCCTGGTATATAAGAAAGAACTTCTGCACCATTAGTAAGTCTTACTCTGGCAATTTTTCTCAAAGCAGAGTTAGGCTTTTTAGGTGTAACTGTTCTTACTGAAGTACAAACTCCACGTTTTTGTGGTGATTGAGATTTAGTTTGTCTTCTTTTAAGAGTATTGAAGTTATAACCTAAAGCTGGTGTATCTGATTTTTCCTTAGTAGTTTTTCTACCTTTTCTAACAAGTTGATTAATTGTAGGCATAATGCACCTCCTTTTTTTCTAAATTTTAATCATCTTAAAAATTGGCCTTACGCCAATCCTTATTAATTTTACACTCTTAGTATATATATGTCAAGTAATTTAAAGGCTTTTAGATATTTAAAATTATTTTTGATTTAATTAAATTCTTACAATTTTTTTTATAAATAGTACAATGTAATCAAAAAGAGGAAGATATGGAAAAATTTTATAAAATATTATTGCTAGATCTAGAAAAAAAGAAATATGAAATTGAATATATTGATAAAAAAACTAAAAATTTTTATATGGGTGGATTTGCTCTTTCTTTGTTTTTTTTAAATAAAAACAAAAATTTTAAAAATCCTTGGATGATTTTTACATCTTCAATCATCGAATATAAAAATCCAATTTCTAAATTTATAATTATGGGAAAAAATAATTCTGGTAAAATTTTCTACAAAAATATGGGAGGAGATTTTTCTTATTTTCTTAAATCAAATTCTTATGATGGACTTGTTTTGTTAAATAAGTCTGATTTTCCTGTGGAAATTTATATTGATAAAGATAAAATTTTATTTAATGAAAATTCTAATAAAAATTATTCAAACTCTTCTACTTTTAATTATTTAAGGAAAAAATATGGAGATAATTCATCTTCTATTTATATTACAAATTCAACTATAAAAAAAGATAATTTGGCGAGACTTGTTGAAGATAAATATCGTGGTTGTTCAAAAAATCTTTCAAATCTTTTGTATGAAAAAAATGTAATTTCCATTTCAGTTAAAAAAAATAATTTAAGAAAGATAAATATCCCATCAATTTTTAAAAACAATCCCAATAGACAATGTGATGGATGTATTTTGGGTTGTTTTGATAAAAAATCTCACGAAAAAGAAAATCTTTTTTCAATTAAAAATTCTTATAGTGATGATGATTTAGAAAAATTAAACAAAATAAAAACTAGACTTGATGAGTATGGAATTGATATTTATGGCTTATCAAAAAGCATAGAATTTTCATATAAATATTTAAACCATATTTACAAATTCGAAAATTTAAATATCGACCAATTGGATAATATTACAAAAAAAATCGTAAGTGATAAAAAAGATGAAATTTATAGTGATTTGGCTTGCGGTAAAAAATATCTAGAGAAGAAATATAAAATAAAATCTTTATCAGATAAAAAAAGAAAAAATATTCCTAAGGATTATCTAAAAATAATTGATTCGGCAGGAATGTGTTTGTTTGCTACAAACCCAAAAGATTTATCAAATATTGTAAATACCATAAATGAACTTTCAAATTTAAATTACAGCATTGATGATGTTAAAAATTTAATAAAAGAAATCGGAAAATTAGAAAGCAGCTTAAATTAATTTAAGCTGCTTGTTTTTTAATTCTATGTGATAGTCAAAGCTATAATCGTCTAAATTATCATGACTTATTATAATTATCATCCTATCTTCTTTTTCTTTTAGCCACTTATCCAAAAATATATTTGCATCAATCCTTGATTTTTTATCCATTTGAGAAAAGGGTTCATCTAGTAGCAAGGTCTGATTTGCTTTTAACATAGTCCTTAAAAAAACTACTTTTTCTTTTTCTCCTCCTGATAAGCTGTCTATATTTTGGTCTAATAAATTTTCTATTGCAAAAAATTCCAAGTCTTTTTTTATATTTTCAATATTTTTTCCTATTATTTTAAAATTATCTCTTGGAGTTTTTTTGAAAATAAAGGGATTTTGAGCTTGATAAACTATATTTTTATCATTTTCAATACTTCCTTTTACAAAGGTATTTATTCCAATAAAAGACTTTAATAATGTCGATTTGCCCGCTCCATTTTCTCCAGTTAAAATATATTTTTTTCCATCATAGAAAGTGAAATCTTCTATGTGAAATAATAATTTTTCGTAAATTTCAGCTTGTACGTTTTTTATTTTTATCATCATTTCTCCTAGAAAAAATCATTGCAAAAATAGAAATTCCAAAGGAAATTACCATAAGAATAATCCCAAGTTTTATACTCATAGAATAGTTTCCCTTATTATTTTCAAGAACTATTGCGGATGTCAAAACCCTAGTTTTATATCTTATATTTCCTCCTACAATCATTACAGCTCCTACTTCTGATATAGCTCTACCAAATCCTGTTATAAGCGCCGAAGAAAGCGAATAGGTGCTTTCTTTTAGCAACTGCCTATACATTTTGAATTTTGAAATTCCAAGTCCTAAGCAAGTTTCTACAAATGAATTTCTAATTTCTTCTACTGCTGGATATATATTTGCACAAATTATTGGTGTTACTATGAGAATTTGGGCAATTATTATAACTTTTTGCGTATAAAGCCAAGAAAGTTTTCCAAATATTCCATTTTTTGAAAATAAAATATATACAAAAACTCCTGCTATTACTGGTGGCAAAGATGTGAAAGCATTAATAATTATTTTTAAAATTTTTATAAATTTATTTTCATTTAATCCAAGGTAAAATGCCAAAAAAATCGCAAAAATTCCAGATATTATCGTTGAAATTATACAAATTTTTAAGGTCAATAAAACGATGGAATAAATTTCATTCATCCTATTCTCCTAAAAAGAAAAGTTGTTGACCATATTCCTCTTTTCCGTATTCACTAATTAATTTTTTTGCCTTATCTGATAGCATCCAATCTTGGAATTTCTTAGCTACATCTGGGTTTGTGCCTTTTACTTTGTCAGGATTTACTATAATAATTGAATAAACATTTTTAAGAGCATCTGATTGGTCAACTAAAACTTCCAAATCCAAATCATTTTCCATGGTTAAAAATGTTGATAAATCTGTTAAAGTATAGGCATTGTTTTCTGATGCAAATGTTAAAGTTGCTCCCATTCCATCTCCAAGTGAGTTGTAGTTATCTTTTTTTGATAATTCGTCAACATCAACGCCTGCTTTTTCCCAAATTTTTAATTCTTTGTTGTGAGTTCCTGACTCATCTCCTCTTGATACAAATTTTTCGCCCTTTTCATTTATCAATTTGAAGGCTTCTTCTGCATCTTTTCCTTTGATTCCTGCTGGATCATCTTTTGGTCCAACTATTACAAAGAAATTATGCATGAAAGATTTTCTTTCAAGTCCATATCCTTCTTCAATAAATTTTTCTTCCGCATCTTTTGAGTGAACCAAAATTACATCAGCATTTCCTGCCTTTGCATCTTCGATTGCAGCTCCTGTTCCTTTTGAAACTATTTCCATTTCAAGACCTGTGTCTTTTTTGAAATCATCTCTTAAATAATCCATTAGTCCTGAATCATTGACTGAAGTTGTTGTTGTAAGCTTTACAATTTTTTCTTCGCTTGTATTTTCATCTAAGCTTTCCACAATTTCATTACTTGTAGAATTTACATTGGAATCTGTTTTTATTTCTTCCGTATTTTTTCCACATCCTGTTAGTCCAAATAACAAAGCAAGTGCCAATAAATGTAATTTTTTAATTTTCATATTATCCTCCTATAAAATATTTCCACTTTCCTTAGTATTATACCCACCAAGAGTCTTCATTTTACTTTTAAATTCCTTTGATTTTAAAACTTCAACCAAGTCCTTGATTGATTCAAGTTTTAAATTCTCTTTTTTTATTATAAATTGATATTCTTCATCTTTTAAGTAAATAAAATCTATGTCCATTTTTATGGCTGCCGATTCAACTCCAATTGAAAAATCACAATCTCCATTTTTTACTGCAAGCGCTGCTGACAAATGAGTAGTCACTTCGTTATCGTAGCCATTTATGATTTCTGGATCAACATTTTTCTTTTTTAACAAATAATCAAACAACAAACGGGTCCCTGCTCCTCTTTGCCTGTTGACCATTTTTTTATCTAAAAGGTCTTCTATTTTTTTGATTTTTAATGGATTATTTTTTTGAACAAAAATCCCCTGCCTACGTCCAACCACATTTATTTTTGAAACTTCTTCTTTTTCAAAAAATAAATCAATGGCCTCGTTGTTATATGTTCCATTTTGATCTAGCAAATGAGAAGGTGCAAGCATACAGTCGCCTTGGCTTAGGGCCTTAAGTCCCGCCAAAGAGCCAACATGGGATGAGGAAATTCTTGTAAGTTTCTTATCTTTTGCAAATAAATCATTTAAAATATCTAAAACTATATCATGAGATCCAATCGAAACCATCCTGTTTTCAAAAACTTTTTTTGGAATCGGCCTATGAAGAGTGACTTCTACTAAATCTCCCCTGTTGTATCCTTCAATATTTCTATCAATAATTAAATAACCGTCTGATTCTGATAGGGAAAACAAAGAACCTGCCTTTCTATCAAGAGGGGTTACAATAATTTCTCCATCAACCAAGCCAATTTTTACCCTTATATATTCCCTGTTTTTTAGAGAGGAAATTACAGGCTTGGTAAGTTTTGCCTTAATTTTAATTTTATCATCTGAAATAATTCTCATTTTTTTAAGAAGAGTAGGAAGAACAATTTTATCAAAAACTATGTGGGTTGAAACGGGATAGCCTGGAAGTCCTACAAAGGGAGTTTGGGAAATTTTTCCAAGAATTGCTGGTTTTCCTGGTTTTATTGAAAGTCCATGGACAAAAACCTCTCCAATTTCTTCTACAATTTCTCTTGTATAATCCTTGCTTCCTGCCGAAGTCCCTGCAATTAATGTTACAAAATCACATTCTTTTTGAGCCTTAATAAGGGCATTTTTAATTTGTGCTTTTTCATCTTTTACAATGGGATAAATTATTGTTTCAAACCCACACTCTTTTGCCATAGATTTTAACATTGAAGAATTTGATTCGATAATTTTTCCCTTAACTAAGTCTTCTTTGTTATCAATTATTTCATTTCCAGATGGAATAATTCCAATTATTGGTTTTTTTAAAACTTCGACTTCATTTATTCCTGCAGAAATTAAAACTGAAAGATCAACTGACCTAAATTTGTGGTAAGATTCAAAAATCAAATCTTTTTCGATTACATCTTCTCCTTGAATTCTTATATTTTCCCAAGCATTTACAGGTTTTAAAATTACAATTCCTTTCTTTTGAATTTCCACATCTTCTATCATTATCACTGCATCATAGGGTTTTATTAAGGCGGAACCCGTATTGCAATAAATAAAATCTTCATTTTTTAAAAACAAGGGTTTATTTTCTCTTGCAAGTTTTGTCATCTCACTTTTTACCATAACCCCATCCATAGCTGATGAATGGTAGGCTGGTGATGAATATTTTGCAAAAACTGCATTTTTTGAAACTCTTCCAAAGGCATCCTTAGAATCTATAATTTCACATTTTTCATCTGCAAAAAATTCTCCAATATTTTCGTGAAAAATCTCTATTGCCTCTTCTAATTCTTTTGTATCTAAATAAATATTTCTCATCTAATAAGATTCACCCACACTTTTTCATTTTCTTTTATTCCTTCAACATATTCATCAATCACAATATAACCCTTGGCTTTTTTTAGTAGGGAAATATTGTTGGAAAATCCAAAAATAGGACTTGCCACAAGCTCATCTCCTTCATTTTTAATTTCTACAAGACAAATCATTGTTTTTGCTGAAGTATTTGCAATATTTCTTTCGATTTTGCATTTTATTTTTAAATTTTCGTCAATTTTAAAATATTTTTCATAGGCTTTTTGAAAAATCGTCCTAAAAACTGCATAGGCACTGATAGGATTTCCAGGAAGTCCCAAAATCATAGTATTGTTGTTTTGGCTTAAACTTGTCGGCTTTCCAGGTTTTATAGAAATTCCATGGTAGATCATTCCAGGATTTAACTTTTTTGAAATCTCTGGAACAAAATCCTTATTTCCCTTTGAGGATGATCCAGAAATTATTATCAAGTCCAAATCTTCTTCAAGCTCTTTTTTTATAAGATCTTTTTTATCTTCTAGATGTTTCATAGAAATAACATCAATTCCAATATTTTTAAGCAGTGAATAAAGCATATAAGAATTAATATCTCTTGATTTTCCTGGGACTAGTTTTGCATTTACTGGAATAATTTCATCTCCAGTTGATAAAATTTTACATTTTAATTTGTCATAAACTTCAATTTTTTCATAGCCCAAGCTTGCAGCCATGGCTATTGTTTCAGGATCTATGATTTTTCCTTCTTTTTCGTAAATATCTCCAACTTTTGAATCATCGCCAATATCTATAATATTTTCCATAAAAACCACAGGCTTACTGATTGAAATTAATTTTTCGGACAAAATTTCTGTAAATTCTATGGGTAAAACTGCATCTGCTCCTTCTGGAACCATACCTCCAGTATAAATTTTTGAGGCCTCGCCTCTTTTTAATTTTTTTTGGGGAATATTACCCATTTGGATTTCTTCAACAACTTTTAACATTGAAGGAATAGAATCAGTCGCTCCTAGGCTATCCTTATAATTTATGGCATAGCCATCCATAGTACTTTTTCTAAAACATGGCAAGTCATCTTTTGAAATCAAATCCTTAGCCAAAATATAGCCTAAAGAATTGCAAGTTTTCATTTGGATTTTTTTCTTGTATCCAATTTTTTCCATCAAAGAAACTTGTAAGTCAATAGCCTCATCAATTTTTACAACATCTAATAAATCCATACCAACCTCATATTATCGAAAGATTTTCATTTTTATTATAAATGTTAAATCTTTCTCCTCTTGCAAAACCTATTAAATTTATATTTTTCTCCCTTGCCAAATCAACTGCAAAACTTGTTGGGCATGACTGGGAAATAAGAAGGTTAAAACCTATATTTGAAATTTTTTCCAAAATTATTTCACTAATCCTACAAGATGTAAAAATAAATTTATCAGATAGGTCAATTTCATTTTTTAAAATATAGCCAATTAATTTATCAACGGCATTGCTTCTTGAAACATCTTCTTCAAATTTTATAATCTCATAATTTTTTACAAGGGCACAAGAATGAGCTCCACCTGTTCTTTTAAAAATTTCGGACTCATTTTGAAATCTTTTGGAAAAATCAAATAATTTTTCCCTATCAATCGTTTGATTTTTAATTTCCCTAGTCTTCTTTTTAGATTTTTCTTTGTATAATTCAACATAGGCTTTGTTCTCTTCTATTTTTAAATTTTTAATATCACTTATTGAATTAATAATATTTTCGCTATAAAGATGGCCTATGACAAGATTTTCTGTTTCAACCGGAGTACAAGTTAATCTTGTAAATTTTTCCCCATTTACATAAATTTCTATAGGGTATTCAACAATGACCTCATCCATCAAGTTTAAATCCACATCTTTTTCAATTTTTTCAATTTGGAATTTTTTAACTGAATTCATTTTTACTCTCTTCTATAAATTTTTTCCAATCATCAGGATAATTTAGATTTTTAAAAATTTTATCGAAATTTTCAATATTTTTTATCTCTTCTTTTTTTATCACAGTAGGAGAAATTTCTCTTAAAAATCCATTCAAACTGCGTCCGCCATTTTTTATATATTTTTCCAAATCTTTTGCCAATTCTTTTTTATAAAGGGCAAAAAATGGCTCATAATATTTTTTATTTTTGTAGGCCAAAATTTTTTCATAGGATTTTTCCTTTAAAAAATCAATATAAGCCTGATTAAAATATGGCATATCGCAGGCAATCAAGAAATTATCCTCATTTTTTGCATAAATAAGGCCACTATACAATCCTGCACAGGGGCCAATATTTTTTATTATATCTTCTTTTATTAGTATATCATTTTTATAATTTTTATACCTATTTTCAAAAAAGTTTTTTTCATTTGACAAAATTATGATTTGATCAAAATTTTTTGCCAAGTTTTCTATAATGGTGTCAATCAAATAGACACCATTGTAGGATAACTTTTGTTTATCAACCCCCATCCTTGTACTTTTTCCGCCGCAAAGAAGGAGAGCCGTCATTTTTTTATTTCCCATCAGCCACCCCAGCTAATGTTCATGTATTGATCCATCAACTTATCATATTCTTTTTTGAAAATATTTGCGTGTTCATCTTCCCAACTAGAAAAATTTTCCAAAATTTCTTTTAATTGTCCATCATCAACTTTTTTTGCCATTGATTTATAATAATCCCTAAAATCTTCCTCAATAAGATATGCCATTCTTAAAACATTCATATCAGGAATCATGGATTGTTCCAAATTTTGGTCCAAATTTTCGCTTTCTTTTCTTTGGTCAAAAAATTCTTCCGCATTGTCTTTTGGCAAAGTCAAATCTTTTTCATCAACATCCTCTCCCTTGTATTTGGAAAGAAGATTTTTTAGATATTCATAATGACCCCACTCAATTTTTGATAATTTTTTAAAAACTGCTTGAGTTTGTAGATTTTGACTTTTTTCTGCATTATCTTTATAAAAATTGTGCCCATATAGTTCCATTTCCATGGCAAGGCTAATTATTTTTATTGGATCATACATAAGAGCCCCTTTCTATTTTTTCAATCATAACACTTGCAACTTTAAGCTCAGGAATTTTTGCAATTGGATCAAGAATTGGATTTGTCAGCCTATTTGCTGGTCCATCAACATAATGGAAAGGCATAAATACAACTCCTGGATTTATTTTTTCCGTTACTTTCGCATAAGATTCCACACTTCCACGTCTTGATGAAACTTTAATTTTTTCACCATTTTTTATATTGTAAATTTTTGCAGTTTGTGGGGAAATTTCTATATAAGATTTTCCTGCAATTTCACTTAATCCTTCAATTTTTCCTGTCATAGTTCTTGTATGATATTGGTAAAGCATTCTTCCAGTTGTAAGAATCAACGGATATTTTTCATCTGGCAATTCCTTGCTCTCTTCATAATCAATTGGTACAAAAAGTCCCTTGCCCCTTGCCATTGTATTTTTGTGTAAATATTTTGTTCCAGGGTGGTCTTTGTTTGTACAAGGCCATTGAAGAGATTCTTTTTTAAGTCTTTTGTAAGAAATTCCACCGTAAGAAGGTGTGCAAGCTGCAATTTCATCCATAATTTCACTAGGATTTTCATAATATTCTTCATATCCCAAAAGAGTAGAAATTTCCATCAAAATTTGCCAGTCAGCTTTGGAATCTCCAATTGGATCAATTGCCTTATTTATTCTTTGAATTCTTCTTTCTGTATTTGTAAAAGTTCCGTCTTTTTCTGCAAAGGATGCTGCCGGTAAAACTACATCAGCAAATTCTGCTGTTTCAGATAAGAAAATATCTTGAACAAGTAAAAAATCTAATTTTTTCAAGGCTTCCTTGATATGATTTTGGTCTGGATCTGAAATCATAGGATTTTCTCCCATTATATATAAAAATGAAAGATCTCCTTTATCTGCCGCATCCATCATCTCTGTAATTGTTAGGCCCTTTTTATATGGAAGATCTCTTTTCCAAAACTCTCCCATTCTCTCTCTTACAGGGTCAATAAATACTTTTTGATATCCTGTATAATCTGTTGGAAGAGCTCCCATATCGCAAGCTCCTTGAACGTTATTTTGTCCTCTCAAAGGATTTATTCCTGTTGACTCAAAACCAACATTTCCTGTAAGCATTTGTAGGTTTGAAGTTGACCTTACTCCGTTTGTTCCTGAAGAATGTTGGGTAATTCCCATTGAATAATACAAAGCTCCCTTGTTTGCTTTTGCATACATTCTTGCAGCTTTTATCAAATCATCTTTGTTTATGTGGCAAATTTCTGCAACAAGATCTGGTGTATATTTTTCTACAGTTTTTCTAAATTCTTCAAACCCTTCGCATCTTTCATTTATATAATCCATATCGTGAAGATTTTCTTTTAAAATTATATGCATTAGGCCGTTTAAAACCGCAATATTTGTTCCAGGTTTTATTTGTAAATAAATATCTGCATAATCTGCAAGTTCAATTTCCCTAGGATCTATAACTATAAGTTTTGCCCCTTCTTTTACTCTTTTTTTGATTTTTGTTCCAATAACTGGGTGATTTTCTGTTGTATTTGTTCCAATTATTATAAAGGCATCTGTTCCTTCAATTTCTGAAATACTGTTGGTCATTGCTCCACTTCCAAGAGTGTTTGCAAGACCTGCCACGGTTGAGGCGTGGCAAAGACGAGCACAGTGATCGACATTATTTGTTTTGAAAACTGTTCTTACAAATTTTTGGAAAAGATAATTTTCCTCATTTGTACATCTTGCTGAAGAAAATCCACCAAATCCATCTGGACCTTTTTTCTCCATTGTCTCATCATATTTTTCTTTTATTAATCTGTAGGCTTCTTGCCAAGATGCTTCAACTAATTTTCCATTTTTTCTGATAAGAGGTTTTGTAAGTCTATAAGGATGGTTTACAAATTTGTGGGCAAATTTTCCCTTTACACACAAAAGTCCATCATTTGGAATTGTATTTATAGGTTCAACCTCAACTATCCTATTTCCTTTTATAAGTAAATTTATTTGGCAGCCTACTCCACAATATGAGCAAGTTGTTTGAACTTTACGAACTTCCCAATACCTAAACTTATCTTCTTCATATTTTTTCTTAGGATTTAAGGCTCCAACAGGGCATGCTGAAACACAATTTCCACAAGAAACACAATCTGAAAAACCAAGTCCCTTATCCATTGGTGTTCCAATATATGTATCAAATCCCCTATCAACAAAACTTATGGCGTTGCTATTTTGGAGATTATTGCACACACTTACACAAATCCCACATTTTATACATTTATTAGGATCGTAAGAATAAAATTTATTTGAAAAATCAATTGGTAAATCTTTTATCTCTCTTTTAAAAGATCCCTCACTTATTCCATACTCGTAGCAATAATTTTGTAATTTACATTTTCCAGACTTATCACAAGATAAGCAATCATTTGGATGGTTTGAAAATAATAAATCCAAAATTTCTCTTCTCATTTTCATTATTTTTTCACTGTGAGTGTAAATTTTCATCCCATCTTTTATTTTTTGTGAACAAGCTGTAACTGGAGTTTTGTATCCTTCGATTTCAACAATACAAAGTCTACAAGCTCCATTTGGCAAAAGTCTTTCATCCTTACAAAGGGTTGGAATTTCTATGCCAATTTCCTTACAAAATTCAAGAATAGTCTTAGGAGTATCAAGATTATATTCAAAATCATTAATTATGACTTTCATATTATTCTCCTTTATCTTCTATTTTTTCAATTTTTTTATAAACATTATTTAAACCTATGACAGTCATCCAATTAGTTTCTTTAAACTCTCCAGCCCCTTTCATGTATGGTTTATCTGGATTATCCAAAAACATCAATTCTGTCATCATTCTTCCCTTTAAACAAAGTGGTCTTCCAGGACCAGGTTTTTTTGCACTTACCGCAATATTTTTTCCATTTTTTGAATGAAGATTAAAATCACATCCATAATCGCAAACCTTGCACTTAACCTCCCTTGTTTCTCCTTCAAAATTTCTAATTTTTCCCATAAGTCTTCTATCAACCAAAGCTCCTACTGGACAAATTGAAACGCACCTGTTACATGAAACACAATAGGAATGAGCAAAATCATCTCCCAAATCACAAGCTATATAAGAATCATATCCCCTGTCGGCAAAAGATAAAATCGCTCTTTCTTCTACTTGTTTACAAATTTGTACGCATTTTCCACAAAGAATACATTTTGAATTGTCTTTATAAATATATGGGCTTGATAAATCATATTTTTCTTCTCTTTTTGCCCCATCATGGTCCCTGAATTTTACATCATATTCGTAGGCATATTTTTGTAGAAGACAAGTTCCAGCTTTTTGACAAGTTAGGCAATCATTTGGATGAGAATCTAGCAAAAGTTGCAAAATATTTCTTCTTTTTTCTCTTAATTCTTCCGTTTGAGTTTTTACTTCCATCCCATCATTTGCCCTTGCTGAACAAGATGTTTCGATTTTACTTCTACCGTTTTTTGTAATTTCAACTATACAAAGTCTACATCCACCAAAGGCTTCAAGACTTGGATCATAGCAAATCGCAGGAATTTCTATCTCATTTTCTCTTGCTATATCCAAAACAAACCTATCTTTTTGAGTTTTTATTTCTTTTCCATCAATTTTTATTGTAATATCTGTCATAAGATCATCCCTTTACTACAGCTTTTGGTTTTATTGGACAAACATTATAGCAAGTTCCACACTTGATACATTTTTCTTGATCAATTGTATGTTTTTCTTTAACTTTTCCACTAATACATCCAACAGGACAATTTCTCTTACAAGTTCCACATCCTATACAATTATCTTCGATTTTATAGGATAATAATGCCTTACAAGATCCAGCTGGACAGTGTTTATTTTCAATATGGTCTATGTATTCATCCCTATAATATTTCAATGTAGAAATTACTGGAAAGGCTGCTGATTTTCCCAAGCCACAAAGAGAAGCCTCTGTTACCAATTCGCTTAACTCTTCAAGCCTATCAATATCTTCCATTTTTCCCTTTCCTGCTACGATTCTTTCAAGAATTTCCAAAATTCTCTTTGTTCCCTCCCTACAAGGAACGCATTTTCCACAGGATTCATCACAAGTAAAGTCGAGGAAAAATCTTGCTATGTCAACCATACAAGTATTTTCATCCATAACTACCATTCCACCTGAACCCATTATAGAATTTAATTCTTTTAGGGTTTCATAATCTACAGATGAATCTAAATATTTTGCAGGAATACATCCACCAGATGGACCACCTGTTTGAACAGCTTTTAATTCTTTGTCGCCTTCAATTCCTCCGCCCAAATCATAAATAATTTCTCTTAAAGTTGTTCCCATAGGAACTTCGATCAATCCACTGTTTTTTACATCTCCAACCAAGGAGAAAACTTTTGTTCCAGGAGATTTTTCCGTACCAATGCTTCTGTACCAATCAGCACCATTTATAATAATTTGAGCTACATTTGCCAAAGTTTCTACGTTATTTATAACTGTAGGTTTTTGCCACAAGCCCCTAAAGGCTGTACGGTGGATTTTAACTCTTGGCATTCCTCTTTTGCCTTCAATTGATTCCATCAAAGCTGTAGATTCTCCACAAACAAAAGCACCTGAACCTAGCCTTAATTCAATTGTAAAATTAAAACCAGAATCCATTATATTTTTTCCTAGAAAACCTTTTTCTTCAGCATCTTTTATAGCATATTTTAAACTTTCAACAGCCTTTGGATATTCAGCCCTTACATAAATAAATCCTTCATCACTTCCAATTGCATAACCTGCAATAGCCATTGCCTCAAGAACTGAATGTGGATCATTTTCAAGAATTGACCTATCCATATAAGCACCAGGGTCTCCCTCGTCGGCGTTACAAATTATATATTTTTTATCTACATCATAATCATAAGCAGTTTGCCATTTTTTCCCAGTAGGAAAACCAGCTCCACCTCTTCCACGAAGCATTGAATTTGAAATAATTTCAATAATTTCTTTCCTATCCATTTCTGATAAGGCCTTATGTAGGGCAAAATATCCGCCCCTTGCTATGTACTCATCAATACTTCTTGGATCAATAACCCCACAATTTCTAAGGGCAATTTTAACCTGAATATTATCAGTTTTTTTAAGTTTTTCTGGGTGAGAAACTTGTGTATTTTCTTTTATTTTTTCAAGATATTCCAAATTTAACATAATTCACCTACTTATTTTCTTCCAAAACTTTAGAAACATCATCTTTTGTAAAATGTTCTACTTGCTCGCCATTTATTTCAACAACTGGTGCTGCCCCACAATTTCCAAGACATCTTGTCTCTGAAATAGAAAATTTTCCATCAGGAGTGGTCTCGCCCTTTTTTATACCAAGTCTTTGTTCAAATTCATTTAAAATATCCGCAGCCCCTTTTACATAACAAGCTGTTCCAAGACATATATGTATATCAGTTTTTCCCTTTGGTATAAAGGTAAATTGTGAATAAAAAGTTGCAACCCCATAAACTTCTGCTAGGGGAATATTTAGTTTATTTGAAATAAGTTCCATCATCTCATCTGGCAAATATCCAAATATACTTTGAGCCTCTTGTAAAATTGGCATCAAAGGACCTTTTCTATCCTTGTTTTTTTCTATAAATCTTTTAAATTCATTAATTTTTTCCCTGTTTTCTTCTTTATCAAAAACAAAATTTCCTTTTATAGTTTTCATATTTAATCCTCTTTTTTTCTCAATGATAACCAATAAGCTAAACCTACAAAAATTCCTCCACCAACAATATTTCCAAGTGTTACTGGGAGTAAATTATGGATGAAAAATCCTGACCAATTTAGTGTGTTAAGTCCATCACCAAGTCCACTTGCAGCCGCATAAGCTGGAACTGATTTTGCAAAAATTCCTGCTGGAATGTAATACATATTTGCAATACTATGTTCAAAACCAGAAAGAACAAATAACATTACTGGGAAAAATGCACAAAGCATTTTGCCAACTTGACTATCAGATCCAAAAGACATCCAAACAGCCAAACAAACTAGCCAGTTACAAAAAATACCAAGGATAAAAGCCTCAGAAAATCCAAGATTTACCTTAGAATTTGCAATCAAAATTGTTCTTGCCCCAAGCATAGAATCGCATGCATTCCATTGACCTGATTTCATCATTAAAAATGCTACAAAAACCGATCCAATAAAATTACCCAAATAAACAATACCCCAAGCTCTCAATAGCTCTTTTATATTGATTTTTTTGTCATATACAGAAATAAGCATTAAATTATTTCCAGTAAAAAGCTCAGCCCCTGCAATAAGAACAAAAATTAAACCCGGAGTAAAGCACAAGCCTTGAACTAATTTGCCAAGTCCCAAAGTATCTTTATTTGCCAACAAATTAAAAGATGCATAGCTTGATCCTGCCGCTGCAAAAGCGATGAAAGCTCCTGCTAAAAATGAAAGGATAAAAAGTCTTTTTGTGTTTGCCCTAGCCTTTTTTACATAAGCATTACTGACCTTGTCCAAAATCTCATCTGGTCCTAAAATATTTGCCATAGCTCCTCCTTTTTATTTAAAATCATATAGACATATTTTTATATATTAAAACTATACTTAATTAAATTTTAAATCTTTTCAATGATTAAGTCAATCGATTTCATTAAATCTTCATATATGTTTTAATTTTAACAATTAATTTATATTTATATCTAAGAAATCTTTTTCCTAAATCGGTATTTTTTACGAAGTGAATTTTAAACTATCAGCCAATCTTATGATTTTACTTTATAAATATCGCTTTTAATCTACCAAAATGAAAAAGAGGCAAGACAAACTTACCTCTTAATTTATTATTTTCTTATTTATTTTTAACTTATTATATAGTTTTACATACTTAATTTTTCTTTTTATTTAGCTTCTTTAACTTTATTAGTTTCTTCAGTTTTATCTTCAGCTGGAGATTCAACTGGAGCTTCTTCTACAACAGTTTCTTCAACCTTTTCAGGTTCTTCTTTAGTTTCTTCTACTGGTTTAGCTTCTTCTACTACGGGTTCAGCTATAGTAGATGGTTGTTCTTCAACTTTTTCTTCTACAACAGGTTCTTCTTTTTCTTCTGTAGGTGTTTCTACAGGTTTTTCTGGTTCTGGAGTAGGGTTTTCTTCCTCTGGGAAGTCTGGAGTATCTTTTGTATGCTCTTTTTGGTCTCTATCAAAGATAGGTTGACTTTCCTTAGAAACTGAGTATAAAGAATAATAGGTATAATTACCATTATCGTATGCTCCTATATACCAATCTTGACCATAACCTTTCTCTTTATCATAAGTCATTTGAAGTTTATGTTGAGGAGAGTTCTTTAAGCCCTCAATTACAGTACTTCCGTCATCTCCTGTCATTCTTCTAGCTACAACCTCATTATACTCACAGTAATGACCAAATGTATCATTATCTGCCATCATCTTAGCATATGTTTGGTCGTAATGAATATTAGTTTTTAAGCTTAAAGATGCTCTGAAAGCTATTAAGTCTTGAGCTACTTGCATAGCTGCTTCTTTTTGCCATCCTAGTTTTCTTTCTCCCAATGTTCCAACAGCTTTAAGACCAATTACTGGATCTACAACATTTTTATTTGTTTCTGACCAATCAGAATACTTAACTGTACCGTCTGAGTAAACTGTTTTTGTTCTAGAATAAGTATAAGTTGTGTAACCTTTAGCACCCTCTTCTAGAATCTTTGTTTGACCTCTTGGCATAGTGTCATCTTCTATTTCATTATAATAAAAGTCTACAAAATCTTTATCTTCTGTTTTTGTCTCTGTTTCAGTACTTACAACAGTAACTTCTGGTTTTTCTGGGTCTACAGGTTTTTCTTCTTTAGTACCCACTACTTTTATTCCATTTACTGGTTTTATAACTTGTTTATTTTCAATAGTCCAATCTGAATACTTAACTGTGCCATCTGAATAAGTGTCTTTGCTTCTTTTCATAGTATAGATTGTGTAACCTCTTACACCCTCTTTTTCTATTCTTTCTTCGCCTTTAGCAAGAGTATTATCTTCTTTTATAGTATATGTGAAATCTTTATAATCTCTTTTTTCAGATTTATTTTCAACTTCAGATTTAACCAACTTAACTTCTGGCTTTTCTGGTGTTACTGGTTTATCTGGTTTATCTGGAGTTACAGGTTTATCAGGTTTAGCTGGTTTTTCTGGCTCTACAGGTTTCTCAGTACCCCCTTGAGATGGGTTACTTGGATTTACTGGCTTACTAGGTTTATTAGGTGTTACTGGTTTGCTTGGATTAGCTGGTTTTGATGGTTTATAGTAATTATTTCCACTATTACCAGTTTTTTTAGTATTTACAATACCTGAAATTGTTCCATTATTACTAGAATTTGCTCTTGCAACTTTCTTATTTTCATTTACTATAGAATTTACAGTCTTATTATCTTTGTTTTCATCTTCTTTAGTTTTTTTATTATCTTCTTTTTCTTCTTTCTTATTCTCATTTTTCTTGTCATTTGATTTAACATTACTATCATCAACCGAATTGTAATCCAAATTACTACTTAATTTATCAGATACTACGCTAGGCTTATTATCTATTTTTTTATCCTTAGTCTTATCTGTTCCATCAAGAAAACTACATCTTGAAAATAAGCCAATACTTAACAAAACTGCTGCTGGAATTATTATTTTTTTCTTATTCTCTTTTTTCATAAAATTCTCCTTATTATAATTTTATAAATTAATTTCTTACCACTACACCAAAATCCATTGTTGAAATTGAAAAGTTTTTAAAAATAAATTTTAAGTAGATATTTACTTTTCATCCACAAAACATTATGCAATAATTTGTTTATTATATTATAATGTATACATATATATATATATATATGCTTTCATTTCTATTGTTTATATTTTAAATCTTTTTAATATACTTGTCAATATCTTTCTTAAAATATTTACTATATGCTTTATCTTAGAATATTAATTTAAAATTTTTGCATAAAATAAATTATTCTTAATATTTTTATAAGAAATAAAAGCGGCTGTTGCAAAATAATTTATTCATATTTTGCAATAGCCACTTAAAATTTAATTTGTCTATTAATAACAAATCCCCTATAATGAATTTATAGGAAAGGAGAATTTTATGAATTCTAAAGAAAATTACAGACAATATATTCACGCTCTTCCTTGTGCTGCAAGTTTAGTTTTGCTTATTCAATATTTGGCTTTTTTTTACATTTATAAAAACAGTCAACAAGAATCTTTGACAAGATCATTAATTTATTCCCTAGGATTTTTGATTTTTTCCATATTTCTAGCAAAAGTTCAAAAAGTTAATTTTGATTTAAAAAATATAAAATACAAAAAACTAACTATAATTTTATTATCGGTATTTATAGTTTTAAATTTAATAAACACAATATAAAAGAGCCAGCTTATGCTGGCTCTTATTTTTTATTCATTTAGAGCTTCTTTTTCTCTATTTTCTACTTCTTCTATATTCATTTGGATTTGTGCATCTTCAAGGTCTTTATTTTCATAGTTTATATCAAAGTCATTGTAGACTTTCATTCCTGTACCTGCTGGTATTAGTTTTCCTATGATTATATTTTCTTTTAGTCCTTTTAAATCATCAACTTTTCCTTTTATTGATGCATCCGTAAGAACTCTTGTTGTTTCTTGGAAAGATGCTGCTGATAACCAAGATTCTGTAGCAAGTGATGCTTTTGTAATTCCTAGAAGTTGTTGAGAATATTTACATGGCTTTTTGCCTTCTTCTTCCATTTGTTCATTTGCAATTCTTACTTCTCTAATTTCTTGCAATGAACCTGGTAAAAATTCTGTATCTCCAGCATCTTCTATTTTTACTTTTTTAAGCATTTGCTTTGTAATAACTTCTATATGTCTATCGTCAATTTCTACACCTTGAAGTCTGTAAACTTTTTGAACTTCTTTGGTTATATAATCTTGAACTCCAACTTTTCCCAAAACTTTTAGTACATCGTGTGGATCAAGGGAACCTTCTGTAAGTTGTTGTCCTTTCTCAACCACATCTCCTTCTGATACTAATAGTCTTGCTCCAAATGGAATATTATATTTTTTAGAATATCCATCTTCTGATAAAATTTCAACATCAGTTTTCTTTTCATTTTGAATTAATGAAACTGTACCAGAATTTTCTGCAATGAAAGCAAGTCCTTTTGGTTTTCTTGCTTCAAACAACTCTTCAACCCTTGGAAGACCTTGAGTAATTCCTACTCCAGCGATTCCTCCTGAGTGGAAGGTTCTCATTGTAAGCTGAGTACCTGGTTCTCCGATTGATTGAGCAGCTATAATTCCTACAGCCTCTCCAATATTTACTTTTTTGCCTGTAGCAAGGTTTCTACCATAACATTTTTCACAAACGCCATGTTTAGATTTACATTCTAGGACTGAACGAAGTTTAACTTCTTTAATTCCATTTGCTACAATGTTGTCAGCCTTATCTTCGTCAATAATTTGATTTTTACTAACTATAAGTTCCCCATCATTATCATAAATATCTTCAAATGATGTACGTCCTACAATTCTTGTAAATAAATTTTCGATTAATTCGTTGCCATCTTTAAATTCACGAGCAACTACATATCCATCTGTACCACAATCATCTTCTGTTACAATAACATCTTGAGAAATATCTACCATTCTTCTTGTCAAATATCCTGAATCGGCAGTTCTTAAAGCTGTATCTGTAAGTCCCTTACGTGAACCGTGGGTTGAAATAAAGTATTCTTGTACTGAAAGTCCTTCACGGAAGTTAGCCTTTATAGGAATTTCTATGATTTTTCCATCAGCTCTTGACATAAGTCCACGCATTCCGCCTAATTGTCTAATTTGGTTTGTAGAACCACGGGCTCCAGAATCTGCAAATATTTTAATATTATTGTCAGATTTTAATTCATCAAGAAGAGCTGCTGTTACTTCATCAGTTGCTTCTCTCCAAATATCAATAACTTTTTCATATCTTTCGTTATCAGTTATAAATCCACGTCTATAAAGTTTTTCATATTTATCAACTTCTTCATCAGCTTTTGAAACTATATCCCATTTTTGATGTGGAATTGTAACGTCTGACATAGAAACTGTTAGTCCTGATAAAGTTGAGAACTTATAGCCTGTTGATTTTATATAATCTAGAACTGAAGCTGTTTTAATATTTCCATGTTTTCTAAAGCAGCGATCAACAATTTCTTTTAATACACCAGATGATGTAACTTGATCAACTTCTAGAGAATATGGATCTTCTTTTCTATTTACATATCCTAAATCTTGTGGAATTCCTTCATTGTAGATAAATCTACCAACTGAAGAATTTACAATTTTTCCAGGATCTTTTTCATCTTTTTTAATTCTTACTCCAACTTTTGTTTGAAGGGTAACATCATGATTTAAAAGAGCTTTTTTCATTTCTGAAATATTTTCAAAAATCATTCCTTCGCCCTTTGCACCTTCTTTTATAGTTGTTAGATAATATGCACCAAGAACCATATCTTGGGATGGAGTTGTAATTGCCTTACCATCTTTTAGACCAAGAATATTGTTTGTTGACATCATCAAAAGTCTTGCTTCAATTTGTGCTTCATTTGATAAAGGCAAATGTATTGCCATTTGGTCCCCATCAAAGTCCGCATTAAAAGCAGGACAAGCAAGTGGATGAAGTTTCATCGCCTTTCCTTCAACCAAAACCGGTTCAAAGGCTTGGATACCAAGTCTGTGAAGTGTAGGAGCACGGTTTAATAATACTGGATGGTCTTTTATTACATCTTCAAGTATTTCATATACTCTTGGATCTTTTTTCTCTACCATTTTCTTTGCAGATTTTAAATTATGAGCAAAATCTTTTTCTACAACCTTATTCATTATAAAAGGTTTAAATAATTCTAGAGCCATCTCTTGTGGCAAACCACATTGGTTAAATTTAAGATTTGGACCTACAACTATTACAGAACGGCCTGAATAATCTACCCTTTTACCCAATAAGTTTTGTCTAAATCTACCGCTTTTTCCCTTTAATAAATCTGATAGAGATTTCATATTTCTATTTGATGCACCTGTTACAGCACGACCACGTCTACCATTATCTATAAGAGCATCGACAGCTTCTTGGAGCATTCTTTTTTCATTTCTTACAATGATTTCTGGAGCTCCAATATCAAGAAGTCTTTTTAATCTGTTATTTCTATTTATAACTCTTCTATATAAATCATTTAAATCACTTGTTGCAAATCTTCCACCTTCAAGTTGAACCATTGGTCTAAGTTCTGGTGGCATAACTGGAAGTACATCAAGTATCATCCATTCTGGTTTATTGCCACTTGTTAAAAATGCGTCGACAACTTCAAGTCTTCTTGAAATCCTTACTTTCTTTTGTCCTTTTGCATCTTCAAGTTCTTTCATTAAAGATTCATATTCTTTTTTAAGATCCATGTTAGCAAGAAGTTTTTTAACAGCTTCTGCTCCCATTTCAGCTTGAAATTCTGTATCATCTGGATAATTATCTAGAGCCTCTGAATATTCGCTTTCAGATAATTCTTGTTTTTCGTAATATTCAGTTTCTCCTGGATTTATTACTACATAGGATGCGAAGTATAATATTTTTTCCAAAACTCTTGGACTCATATCTAATAGTAAACCCATTTTTGAAGGGATTCCTTTGAAATACCATATATGACTTACAGGAGCTGCAAGTTCAATATGTCCCATTCTTTCACGTCTTACTTTAGATTTTGTTACTTCAACACCACATTTTTCGCAAACAACACCCTTATATCTAATTCTCTTGTATTTACCACAAGAGCATTCATAATCCTTGGTTGGTCCAAAAATTTTCTCACAGAATAAACCATCTTTTTCAGGTTTAAGTGTTCTGTAATTTATAGTTTCTGGTTTTTTTACTTCGCCATGGGACCATGATCTGATTTTTTCAGGAGATGCTATTTTCATCCTCATAGCACCAAATTCTTGTAATTCTGACAAAAAATCCCCCTTAATCTTCTAGCTCTTCTATATCTTCATTAGTAGAATCAGTTACTTCTACTTTTTCCTCTTCTTTTGCTGAAAGATTTGCTCCACTGAGTTTTTTTGATTGACTTCTAATTTTTGATGCATCAATCTTTTCAACTTCTGAGAACTTATCTTGTTCATCTATATTTTCTTTAATTTCAATTACGTTTCCATCTTCATCTAAAAGCTCAACATCTAAGGCTAGAGATTGTAATTCTTTTACCAATACCTTGAAAGATTCAGGTGTGCCTGGTTCAGGAACATTTTCTCCCTTAACAATTGCTTCGTAAGTTTTAACTCTTCCTGTAACATCATCTGATTTTACAGTCAACATTTCTTGAAGAGTATGGCTTGCTCCGTATGCTTCAAGAGCCCAAACTTCCATTTCTCCAAATCTTTGTCCACCAAATTGTGCCTTACCACCTAGAGGTTGTTGGGTTACAAGTGAGTAAGGTCCAATACTTCTAGCGTGAATTTTTTCTTCAACCATGTGATGAAGTTTTAGCATATACATAACTCCAACTGTAACTGGATTATCAAATTCTTCTCCAGTTCTACCATCACGAAGTCTGATTTTTCCAGTTTTATTTACATAAGGAGCTGTCTTTTGAGCTTCTTCTAAGGCTTCTTCTATTTCTGTATCCAAAGCGCCATCAAATACTGGTGTAGCAATCTTCCATCCCATAGTTCTTGCAGCAAGTCCCATGTGAACTTCTAAAACTTGTCCGATATTCATACGTGAAGGAATACCTAATGGATTCAAACAAATTTGAATTGGAGTTCCGTCTGGTAGGAAAGGCATATCTTCTCTTGGCATAATTCTTGAGACTACACCCTTGTTACCGTGTCTACCACACATTTTATCTCCAACCATAATTTTTCTTTTGGTTGCTACAAATACTCTTATTACTTTGTTTACACCTGGAGATAACTCATCTCCATCTTTTTTGTTATATTCTTTTACATCAACAACAATACCACTTTCTCCGTGTGGAACTGTAAGTGATGTGTCACGAACTTCACGAGCTTTTTCTCCAAAGATAGCTCTTAATAATCTTTCTTCTGGAGATAGTTCAGTTTCTCCTTTTGGCGAAACTTTTCCTACCAAAATATCTCCACTTTTAACTTCAGCACCGATTCTTATAACTCCATTTTCATCAAGATTTTTCTTCATGTCATCGCCAACATTTGGAATATCTTTTGTTATTTCTTCAGCGCCAAGTTTTGTTTCACGAGCTTCGCATTCATGCTCTTCTATGTGAACTGATGTAAGAACATCATCCATTACTAATTGTTCATTTAAAAGCATAGCATCTTCGTAGTTATATCCTTCCCATGTTGTAAAAGCAATGAGAATATTTTTACCAAGGGCAAGCTCTCCTTGTTCTGTTGAAGGACCATCTGCAATTATTTCGTTTGCGTCAACATGTTCTCCAAGTTTTACAATTGGTCTTTGGTTAATTGTTGTTCCTTGGTTAGCACGTCTAAATTTAAGAAGTCTATAATAATCAATTTCTCCATCCGAATCTCTTTTGATTCTAATTTTTTCATCTCCAACATATACAACTTCTCCAGCATTTTTGCTTACTACACAAACACCAGAATCTTTTGCAGCCCTATGTTCAATTCCTGTAGCAACTATTGGTGCTTGGGATTTTAAAAGAGGAACTGCTTGTCTTTGCATGTTGGCACCCATCAAAGCACGAGTTGAATCGTCGTTTTCCAAGAAAGGAATCAAACTAGCTCCAACTGATACGATTTGTTGAGGAGAAACGTCCATGTATTCAACTTTTTCTCTTGGATAAATATCATTTTCTCCATTTATACCACGTCCTGAAACACGGTCATTTATAAATCTATTATTTTCATCAAGTGGCTCGTTAGCTTGGGCAATTATGAAATTATCTTCAACATCTGCTGTTAGATAATCTATTTCATCTGTTACGTGTCCATCTTTTCCAACTTTTCTGTAAGGTGTTTCAATAAATCCATATTTATTAATTCTTGCATAAGTTGTAAGAGATGTGATTAGACCGATGTTTGGTCCTTCTGGAGTTTCTATTGGACAAATTCTTCCGTAGTGGGAATCGTGAACGTCCCTTACTTCTACTCCTGCCCTATCTCTTGAAAGTCCACCTGGTCCTAAAGCTGATAATCTTCTTTTGTGAGTTAGCTCACTCATTGGATTTGTTTGATCCATAAATTGTGAAAGCTGACTTGAGCCGAAAAATTCTTTTATTACAGCTGTTACTGGTTTTATATTTATAAGTCCTTGAGGAGTTGCAAGGTCAGGATCTTGAGTTGTCATTCTTTCTCTTACAACTCTTTCCATTCTTGCAAGACCAATTCTAAATTGGTTTTGTAATAATTCTCCAACGCCTCTAACTCTTCTATTTCCTAAGTGGTCAATATCATCAACATCGCCTATTCCTTCAAAAAGGTTAAATTGATAATTTACTGCAGCAAGAATATCAGATTTTACAATATTTTTTGGACAAAGTTCTTTCTTTCTTCTTTCAATTTCATTTATAATTGATTCTTTATCTTCATTTTCATCAAGTATTTCTCTCATTACTGGATAATATACTTTTTCTGATAATTCAAGATCTTCAAGATCAAATCCTTCTAATTCTTCAAAAGAATCAAGATAAACAAAGTGGTTTCCACAAATTCTTAATTCTTTGTCCTCACCGTTTTCTTGTTTTACAATTATGTCTACAACATTAATTCCGCTATTTTCTATATTAAGAGCAGTTTGTCTATCTATCATTTCTCCAGCTTTTACAAAAAGCTCGCCTGTTTCATCACTTACTACATCTTTTGCAGAAATTTGATCAATAAGCCTTTCGTGTAAAGCTAGTTTCTTGTTGTATTTGTATCTTCCTACTTTAGCAAGGTCATATCTTCTATCATCGAATAAAAGATTATTTATTAAATTTTGTGCAGATTCTAGACTGGCAGGGTCTCCTGGTTTTAATTTTTTGTAAATTTCTATTAAAGCTTCTTCGCTTGTTTCTGAATTTTCTTTTTCAAGAGTGTTTCTTAAATGTTCAGTATCTCCTAAAGCTTCAATTATTTCTTCATCATTTTCAAAAAGTAAAGCTCTTACAAGAGTTGTAGCTGGAAGTTTTCTTGTACGATCAAGTCTTACATTTACTGTATGAGATGCATCAGTATCAAATTCAATCCATGCTCCTCTGTTAGGTATAACTGTTGAAGAATACATTTTATTTCCTGATTTATCAAGCTCTGATGCATAATAAACTCCAGGACTTCTTACAAGCTGACTTACAATAACTCTTTCAGCACCATTTATTACAAAAGTTGCTGAGTCTGTCATCATTGGGAAATCTCCCATAAATACTTCTTGCTCTTTTACTTCTTCAGTTTCCTTATTAATAAGCCTAGCCTTAACTTTAAGGTCTCTAGAATATGTTGTGTCTTTGTATTTTGCTTCTTCTATTGTATACTTTGTTTCATCATCAAAATCATATCCAACAAATTCAAGTATTAAATTGCCATTATAATCTTCGATTGGGGAAATATCTTCCAAGATTTCTCCCAAGCCTTCTTCGACAAACCACCTATAAGAATCCTTTTGAACTTTTAATAGGTTTGGCAAATCAAGAACTTGAGGAAATTTAGAAAAGCTAACACGTTCAGTTTTACCAAATAACTCTTTATGATATTGCACTATAAATTACTCCTTTATCTTGCTTTTAGCCTAAAACTTTGCTTATGACCTTTTATGTAATTTCTAGGCTTAAAATAGAAAACTAAGCCTTTTTTACATAAATAAAAAATCTCGCTAAATTAGAATTCTAGCAATTGTTTATTATATCACTACACGCTAGTAAATGTCAAATAATTTAGGAGATTTTTCAAATTATTTTTTAATCTCTATTTGATTTTCACTTACTATATATTTTTTTGTAAATTTGTCAAATAAATCAGTATATATAATTTGTTTTTATCTTATGATTTTTGCCTTGTAATTTTTCTTTAGGATAACCAAGTATAAGACCATGAACTGGCTAGAAATTTTCTTCTAAATTTAATTTTTTGATAAATCTTGCATCTTTATCGAATCTTTCAAACATTCCTCTTATATAACAAGAGCCTATTTCAAGATCTGTTGCTTTTAGTGCCATATTTTCTATAATGCAAGCTGTATCTTCAAGTCTTGTTATGTGACCTTCTTTTGCTGAAATTATTATTAAATATGGAGCTGAATAAATCGGATTTGCTTTTGGATCATTTACAATTTCTCTAGCTTCTTCTAAAATTTCTTGAATTAAATCCTTATTGCTTATTACAGTTATTGCCATATTTTCGTATAAGCTATTTCCAACTGGGGCTTTTACTCCTGCATCTACAATTTTTTCTAGATTATTTTTTTCAATTTTTTTATCTATATATTTTCTTGTTGAAACTCTTGCATCTATTACCTTGTCAAAATCCATAAATATCTCCCTTCTTTTCTTTTATTATACTATAAAATTTTTTATCAAAAATCGTTTTTTATAGATAAGTAGATTTTGTATATTTGTGGTATAATTAATTTAAATAGGAGGATTTAATGAAAAAAATTAGTAAGTTTTTTTTAGGACTAGCATCAATTTATTATTTGTTTATTAGCTTGGCACTTTTTTTGGCAAGTTTGTTTTCTTTATTGGTAAATAGGAATTATGTTTTTGCCATTTTTGATTTGTTAGGCTTTTCAAATATTTCGCTTGAAATAATTAAACCTATTTTGTTTGTGATGCTTTTTTTGTTATTTATATTAATCGCATCTGTAGATAGGAAGATTTTTAAATCTATAAAATTTGGGGAATATTTTTTATTTAATATTTTTACAGGATTTTTCTTTATTTTTATTTCTATTATCGGCCATGTGTTTTTTAGGGATAAAATTTTTGTTGTATCTTATCTTTTTAATATTTTCCTTATTATTGGTTCTATGATTGGTCTTAGGGAAAAAAGCAAAGTTTATTATGATGAAGAAAATTCCAATGAAATAAATCTTGATGATAATAAAACTTTTGAAAAAATAAATGAAGATGAAAAAGAAATTGAAATTTCTGATAAAAATTCCAAAGAAAATAAGATAGAAGAAAATCCTCAAGTTTTTGTTAAAAAAGATGAGGGAAATACAAATCAAAAAGATATTGTAAGTAATAGAAAAGAAGATACAGAAAATAAGTAAGTTGTTTTGAATTTAATATAGGTATAGAAAAGAGAAAAAGTAAGGTTAGCCTTGCTTTTTTTTGAAATTATTATGAAAGGGTTTGTTATGAACGAAAAATATTTAAATCTTCTTAGAGAAAATTATCCAAGTAGGACTCATTTGGTTGATGAATTAATTGGTTTAAACGCAAAATTATATCTTCCAAAGGGAACTGAGTACTTTTTTTCTGATCTTCATGGAGAGGCTAAGGCTTTTATTCATCTTTTAAGGTCGGCTGCTGGAAATATTAGAGATAAGACTAAGCAATATTTTGGCGATACTCTTATCAAAAAAGACCAAGACGATTTGGCAAGTTTGATTTATAATCCGGAAAGAGAACTTGTAAGATTAAAGGAAGAAAATATTGTTGATGATGATTGGTACACAATTAATATTCACAGACTTGTAAATTTGTTTAGGTTTGTTTCTACAAAATATCCAAAAGATACAGTAAAAGAAAAATTTCCTACAAATTACAAGGAAATTATCGATGAACTTTTGTACACAAATGATTCTGAATTTAATAAAAAACTATATTATGAAAAGATAATTGAAAATATTATAAAATATAAGGCTGCTGATGATTTTATTATTGTTTTATCAAGCCTAATCCAAAGAATTTCTGTTGATAGCCTCCATATAGTTGGAGATATTTACGACAGGGGTCCTGAGCCTCATGTTATTATGGATGAATTGATTGCTTTTCCTAATGTTGATATACAATGGGGAAATCATGATCTTGCTTGGATGGGAGCTGTTAGTGGAAATAAAGCTTTGATTGCAGCTTGCCTTTGCAATGCATTTTCCTACAATAATTTTGACTTTATTGAAGAAGGTTATGGAATAAATTTAAGACCACTTTATGAATTTTCGATGAAAACTTATAGGGATGACCCATGTGAGAGATTTATGCCGAAAATTTTTGAAGAAAATATTTATGACAAGGTAAATAAGGATGTGGCTGCAAAAATGTATAAGGCTATGAGTGTAATTAGGTTTAAACTAGATAGCTTGCTTATTGAGAGAAATCCAGATTTTAATATGGATGATAGAAATTCATTAAAACATATTAATTTTGATGAAATGACCTATAAGGGAGCAAAACTCCTTGATACAAATTTCCCAACTATTGACCCAAAAAATCCTAGTAAATTAACCTATGAGGAAGAATTTATTATAGATACCCTCCAAAAAGAATTTTCAAAAAACCTTCTTTTAAATAAGCACATTAAATTTATGTACACAAATGGTTCAATGTACAAAAAATCCAACGGCTCACTTTTATTTCACGGCTGTATTCCAATGGATTCTGATGGAAATTTCCAAGAAGTAATTATAAATGGCAAATCCTATAAAGGAAAAGCCATGCTTGATATTTTTGATAAGCTTGCAAGAGATGCTTATTTTTCAAATGATTCAAAGAAAAAAGAATTTGCTCAAGATATTTGCTGGTATTTGGTTTGTGGCAAAAAATCTCCAATTTTTGGCAAAAGTCAATATTCATATTTTGAAAATTTATTGGTTGATGATAAAAATTTAAAATACGAAGAAATGAATGCCTATTATGATTTAAATAAAAAAGAAGAAATTTGCGATAAAATTTTGGATGAATTTGATTTAAAATGCGAAAGAAGAAGAATCATAAACGGCCATGTTCCAGTAAGAGTCAAAGAAGGTAAAAAACCCGTAAGAGCAAACGGTAAATTATATGTAATTGACGGTGGAATTTCAAAACCCTACCAAAAAAAGACAGGCATTGCAGGCTACACTTTGATGTATAATTCCCACCACGTAGCCCTTGCAGAACACGTTTCATATTCACACATTAGAGATAACATGGGAGCCTACACTCCAAAAATTTACGAAACAGAAAAACTTATTCCAAGAATGCTTATAAAAGATACAGACGATGGAGAAAAAATAAGAGCAAGGATAGAAGTTTTGAAAGAATTATTGGAAGTTATAGATAAGGGCAAAAATATTTCAAATAAATAATAAACAAGAAAAAAATCTTCAAGTTTTGCTTGAAGATTTTTTTGTTTTTATTTTTTGCTTTTCTTTGATAGTAAGAAGTATCCAGCTCCTGCAAGGATTAAAACTACAAGAACTATACCTGCTGATTTTACTCCTGTTCTTACAAAGGAACGACTTCTTTTTGTAGCTCCACCTTTTTTTGCAACTTGAATTTTTCTTACTCTTGCTGTATTCGCTATAGCTTTTTCTATTTCGGATTTTAATTTTTTTATGCTATCCATATTAGAATCAGCCTTATCTGGTAATCCATTAATTAAATCAGCATATTTTTTTTGATTTGATGCAGATAATTTGCCCTTATTTTTTTCAAAATAATCAACAAGTTTTTTGTGTTCAGCCATAAACTTATCTCCATTAAGATTGTTGTAAGCTGTATTATAAGAATTTACCAAATCATCTATATTATTAACTTCTTCCTTGTTTTGAAGTCTGCTGTAAGCTTTCTTTATAGCATCAAGACTTTGATTGAAATTATTTTTCAAACTTTCATCTGATTTTTTATAAAAATACTCACTTTTTGTTTTTTCTTCTTCATCTATAATTTCTTTTAAGGTTTTAAGATTTTTTTGTCTATTTTCTTCTTTTACTTTTTCATTGTAAGCATCAACTTTTTTATTTAATCTTTCAATGGCTTTTTCTACTTTTTCTAGATTTGAATTAGCATCATCCAAAACTGATTTTTCTGCTTTTAAATCAATGTCAAAGTTTTTATTTTTTTCTAAGCCGTCTTTTAAGATGTCCTTGAACTTTTTTAAGTCTTTATTGTAATTTTCAATGTTTGTTTTAATAGTTTTAAGATTTTCTATTTGTTTTTTATAATCTTCATAAGTACCATCGGCATCTTTATAGGAATCAAGTTCTTTTTTCAAATCATCAGACAAAGATTCAGCTTTTAAGTTGAAAACTTCTTTTTTCAAATCTTCGTATTGTTTTTTTATATAAGTTAATTTAATACTATCAATAGATTTTAAAATTTCTTCTTTTTTCTCTTCTACATTTTCAACTTTTAAATCTTCAATTAATTTTTTATATTCGTCTTGACCTTCTTTTGTATATTGCTTAAATTCTTCTGAATTTACAAAGTCTTTAGCTTTTTGTATAAACTCCTCTGGACTTAATTCTTCTTTTTTATTCATCATCTCTTCAGCATAAGCAACATTTGCCTTATTTGAAATCATGCTATTAATTGGCGAAAATGCCAAAGACATACTTAGAGCCAAAAATAATATTTTTTTACTTTTTTTCATTGTTCCCCTCTCCTGTTTAACTTCTATTTATGATTATATCAAATTTTCAAAAAAAATTGTAGTAGAATAGGAAATTTATCACAAAAATAAAAAAGTTTTGTATTATTGTGTTATTATATAAAAAAGAATAATAAAGAAAGGAACAATATGATAGATTTACATTTACATTCACATTTTTCTTTTGATTCAAATACAAATCCAGAAGAAAATGTAAAATCAGCTATAAAAAATAAAATAAAAATAATGGCATTTACAGACCACTTGGATAATTTTTGCCAAAATGACAGGGACATTTCCTTTGATCTTGATGAGTATTTTTCTACTATATATAAGCTTAGGGAAAAATATAAAAATCAAATAAAAATTTTGGCGGGAATTGAAATAGGATTGGCTTATGAAAATGCAGATAAAATTGATAAATTTATTGACGAAAATCCATTTGATTTTGTAATAGGCTCAATCCATGCCGTAGAATTTAAAGATGTTTGGTTAAATAGAAAAAATATAGAAAGTAATCCAAAATATTTTTTTAAAAAATATTATGAATATATGCTAGAATGCGTAAAATCATGTAAAAATTTTTCAAGCTTAGGCCACATAGACTACATTGATAGGTATGTCCAAGACAAATCGGTAATACCAGAATTCTCACTTTATGCAGATTTGGTAGAAGAAATTTTAAAAGAATTAATAAAAACAAATAGAGCTTTCGAATATAATACAGCAGGTTTTAGAAATAATTTGTCCTACGCAAATCCAAAAGATGAAATTTTAGAAAAATATAAAAATCTAGGCGGAAAAATCTTAACCCTAGGCTCAGATTCCCATTTCCCAGACACAATTTCCTACAAAATAAATGATGGAATAAAACATTTAAAAGATTTGGGCTTTGACCACATTTCATATTTTGAAAATAAAAAAGAAAAAATTATAGAAATTTAAAGGCTCACAAAGAGCCTTTATTCATACATTTTTTTATAAGAAGACACATCTCCTCTGTGGGTTACTATATTGTAGCCTGCTTTTTTTATTCTTAATTCTAAACAATTTCTACACTCTGCCGCCTCATCGCCCGTACAAATTTTATTATCATATAAGGAATAAAGTTCTCTATAAGATGTTGGAGATAAATTTGGCATTAGGACATTTGCCCCAGCCTTCAAGCCTTCTTCTCTTCCAAATGGATTTATTGTTCCAAGTGCCGTAGTAGCTGGTATCAAACAATAAGGAAACATCAATCTTAAAATAGAAATAAGTCTTAAAGTTTTTTTGTACGAACCATTTTTCATATTTTTAAATGGAGTATCGTGTTGAGATAAATATGGACCTATCCCTATCATATCCGGTTTTAATTTTTGTAAAAATCTCAAATCCGAAATCAAATCTTCATCCGTTTGATAAGGAGAATCCACCATAAAACCTCCCCCAACTTGAAATCCAATTTCTTTTAAATCAAAAAGAGCCTTTCTCCTATTTTCAAAGGACATTTCTTTTGGATGGATTTTATAATAATGATCTTTGCTTGAACTTTCTTCTCTTAATAAAAACCTATCAGCACCAGCATCAAAAAATTTCTTGTATGATTTTTTTGACCTTTCCCCAATTGACAAAGTGATAGCACAATCAGGATGAATTTTTTTGATTTCCTCAACAATTTTACAGATATCTTCATCTTTATAAGATAAATCTTCTCCGCCTTGAAGAACAAAAGTTCTATAACCCAATTTGTAACCAATTTTTGCACAGGTAATAATTTCATCAAAAGAAAGTCTGTACCTTTCTACATTTGAATTTGATTTTCTAATCCCACAATAATAGCAATCATTTTTGCAAAAATTTGTAAATTCAATTAGACCTCTTACATATACGTCTTTGCCATAAATTTCTTGTCTTACCTTGTCGGCTTTTTTTGCCAAATATTCGTTGTATGATTCATCTTTTATAAAATTTAAAAGTTCTTGGTCAGTAAAATTTTCTGCTTTTACAAAGCTCATTATTAATTCACTCCTTTTCATATTTTTATATTATAACAAAAAATAGTTTTTTATAAAACTTGAAAACAAAATTTATTTTTTCTACATATTTTCTACATATTCTTCGGATATTATAATGCTTGTAAAAAAGAGTTGTAATTATTTTGTAACTATTGTTACGAAAAAGAAATGAAAAACATAAAAAAACTATTAATTAGTTACAATAAATTAAAAAAACACAAAAAAGGAGTAATCATTATGACAAATTTAAAAAAATACGCTCTAGCAGCGGCAATCGTACTACCAACATTATTTACAGTATCAAATAAGGCTGAAGCTTCATCTGCAGTTAAAGATGCAAGCAAAGCTAATGCTGTTAATGTAAGAAGTGACGCTAGTGAATCAAATAATATAATTGGACTTATAACAGATGACAAATCTTATGAAGTTCTAGGATCAACAGATGGTTGGTTAAAAATCAAATTCAACGGTAAAGAAGCTTACGTTGGTGGTCAATGGTTTAATATTACAGAAACAGCTAAAATTTTAAGCCCAGCAAACTTTAGAAAATCTGACAACTTAAATTCAGAAGTTTATCAAGTTCTTAAAAAAGATGAAAGTGTTGAAGTAAAATCAGCAGCTAACAACGGATTCGTTAAAGTAGTTTTTGAAGGTAAAGAAGGATATATCCACAATAGTTTACTAGGACTTTCTAATGATTTTATAAATAAAAATTATGCACCAGTTCAAAGTCAAGAAAGTAGCTATCAAGCATCTGCACAAACATACCAAGCACCAGCTCAATCTTATCAAGCACCTGCTCAAACACAAGCACCAGCACAAAATTATACAGCTAATAATTCATCAGCAAAACAAATTATAGCACAAAGAGAATCTGGTGGATCTTACAATGCTAGAAACGGACAATATATTGGAAAATATCAATTGTCAGCAGCTTACTTAAACGGAGATTATTCTCCAGCTAACCAAGAAAGAGTTGCAGACCAATATGTAGCACAAAGATATGGTTCATGGGATAATGCCCTAGCATTTTGGAACAACAACGGTTGGTACTAAAATTAAATAATAAAAAAATTAGAACTTCAAGCTAATTGCTTGAAGTTTTTTTGTGAATATTTTTACTTCCATTCCCCCATTACTTTTGATATATCAATTTAAAAAATTCAATTTTTTTATCAAAAATGATAGAATAAAAGAAGATTATAAATTTACAAGGAGCAATTATGAAAATAATTTTGGCTGTAGATAGAGATTTTGGGATAGGAAAAGATAATAAACTTCTTTTTCATTTAAAAAAAGACTTGGCTCATTTCAAAGACCTTACCCTAAATAATATAGTTATAATGGGAAGAAAAACTTATAAGTCCATGAATGGAGCTCTTCCCAAAAGAGAAAATATAGTTTTGACAAGAAATAAAGATTTAAAACTTGATGATGCTTTAGTCTTTAATAGCCCACAAAATCTTTTAAAATATGTAAGAGAAAATAAAAATAATAGAGAAATTTTTGTAATCGGCGGAAAAGAAATTGTAGACTTGCTCTTAGATTTTTGTGATGAGGCAATTATTACAAAAATTGATGCAAAAAAAGACGCTGATACCTTCCTTCACAATTTTGATAAAGACGAAAATTTTGAAATTGTAAATAAATCAGAAGATTATTACGAAAATGACCTTAAATTTAATTATATAACTTATAGGAGAAAAAAATGATAGAAATATTTGTTAGCAAACTTTGTCCAGATTGCACTGAAATAATTGAAGATTACAATAATGATTCAAAAAATTTCCAAGGATGTGAAATCATAGATATAACTGATTCGATGATAAATCTCAAAAGATTTTTGGCATACAGGGATAATTTAAATGCTTTTGAAGAAAAAATCAAAACAAATCAAGTGGGAATCCCTGTAAAAATCACTGACAAAAAAGAAGTTGAATTTCTATAAAATTAATTTTTAACTAATTAACAAATAATAATTTAAAAACAAAAATCCAATCTATATTTTCAAAAGCTTATTGCCTATTGAAATTTATAGATTGGATTTTTTTTGCAAAAAATAACCCTAGTTAGACTGTTGACAAACTAAAATTTTTTCCATTTCGACCAGATAAACAACCGTTGATTTCGGTTGTTTATCCCGATTCATCGTGTGCAACGAGCGGAGAAATCTCATGGGATCTCTCCATGCGTTCGTTACACTCACACTAAAACACGTTTGCTTCGCAAACTTCTTCGTGCTTTCGCACTTAGTTTTAGGGATGATTGTGCCAAATCAAGGCACAATCATCTAGTCGAGATGGGCTGTGGCGTAATTTTATTTTTAAATTAACAATAAATTACTAAACTAACTTTGTAAACAGTCTAACCCTAGCTTTAGCTAGGGTTAGGAAAAATTTTACTTATTTTTCTTTTTTAGGATAAATAATCCAATTGTGCTTAGTCCAATTGTTGATAAATAGAATCCTAAATTGCTTTCAATTCCTGTTTTTGGCATTTTTGTGCCTCCAACATTTGAACCTTTTTTATCATCTCCACTTACTTTTTGTAATTTACCATCTTTATCCTTTTCATTGCTAGAACTTGGTTTTTCTTTAGAAGGTTCTGTGCTTGATGGTTTAGATGGTTGTGGTGGATCTTTTGGTTCTTGTGGCTTAGGATCTGCTTTTTCAATTTTTTCATACAAGGCAGTTACTATTATATTATTATTAATTACTGTCTTATCATCTGTATCCCATCCTTTTACTTTGTAGTCTGTTTTTGCTACAATTTTTGGATGAGTAATTTCTGCTAAAGTTTTTCCAGCTTTTGGATTTACATAATATTTTGTTATTCCTTCAAGGTCTCCATGATCTCCTTTTTCAAAAATCACTTCAACATATCCATGAGGTTTATCATTAATATTACCATTTTCATCAACTTCTGGAATTACATCAGGAAGTTTAGCAAATGTTCCAGTAACTATTTTATTTTCTTTGTATTGAACAAATTGTATTGTATCAAAATCCCAACCATTAAATAGGTATCCAATTTCAACATTTAAACTTGGTGGTGGAAGAATAACTTCTTTTTCTGGATTTACATAGAATTTTGTAAATTGTCCATCCATTATTGAGCCACCTTCGCCTTGTGTTACAAAAGAAACTTCAACATATCCTTCTACAAGTTCAGTGCTTACATCATTCAATTCGTTGAAATATGCTGTAATTGTTGTATCAACTCTATAAACACTTGGCATACTTGCATCATGATCCCACGCTTCAAATTCAAATCCAGTATTTGGACTTGCTTTTGGAATATCAAGCGTAACTTCTTTTGTAGGATTTACAAAATATGATAATTGTCCACTTAGACTTCCATTACCATCAGTTTTAAAATCTACTTTTACATAGTCTTTTGGCTTTTCATGGTTTCCATCATTTGGAATCACATCATCAATAGGCTTTGAGCTTGCCTTTACAACTATGTCTTGATCTTTTATCTCTAAAGTTTTTTCTTTATCCCAAGCTTCAAATTTATATCCTAAATTTTCTCCAACACTTGGCCATTTCAAATCACTTAATTTGATATTTGAATTTTTCTTTACAGCATAATTTTGTGTGCCGTCCAAATACAAACCATTATCATTCGTAAATGTTACGCTTACATAGCCATCAGGTATTTCTTCCGGATCAGGAATAATATTTTTCTTGGTTTCTTCTATTTGCCACGCTTTAAGACTATATTTTGCTATTATTTCTGTGTCTTTTTCAAATTTTGCAATAATATTATTGCCCTTATTCCATTTTCTTTGATTTTTATCTAGATTTTCTTCCCATCTTATAAAATCAAATTGATGTTTTTCTCCATTTAATCCTGCTTTTTCTATTCCTTCTGGATTATTTACTGGAATTGTTACTTCTACATTTTTTCTTACTCTGTAGTATTTCTTTGTTGGATCTTTTGCTTTGTCTGTTGGATCTACTGTTACTAGGATATAATCTTTGTAGTCTTCTCCTGGATTTGTATTTGGATCTGGTACTTCTTTGATTGTATCTAATACTCTTACTGGTACGTCTACAAAGTATTCTTCTCCTGTTCTGTAAACTACTTTTACTGTTTGGTAATTTTTGTAAACTTCTTTTGTTGGATCTTTTGGATCTTTTATTTTTGTATCTGCATCTAATATTTCTTTACTTACGTCTGGTTTTTTATCTGTTACTATTTCGCAAGCTGTGATTTCTGCATTTTTTCCAGCTTTTATTGCTTTTTTGTAGTCTTCAAACTCTGGATATTTTCCTACATAGGTTGTTATCATTTCTGCACTTGGTTCTTGTGCTAATGGTGTAAGCTCTTTGCTATATCTTGCTGTGACGATTATTTTTTTGTCTATTTCTGTATTATCGTCTTTATCCCATCCGTATTTTTCGTATCCATTGTTTGCTTTGATTTCTGGATGCTTAATTTCTTTTAATTTTTTTCCTACTGTTGGATTAACGTAGTATTTTGTTATTCCTTCTAGGACTCCGTGTTTTCCTTTTTCAAAGATTACTTCTACGTAGCCTTTTGGTTTGTCGTTTGGTTTTCCATCCTCATCAATTTCTGGGATTATGTCGGCTATTTTTTCAAATGTTCCTGTTATTATTGTTTCTTTTTCTGTATATTGGGTTAGTTTACTTGTATCTTTATCCCATCCTTTGAATTTATAGCCTATTTCTGTTTCTAGCTTTGGCGATGTTACTATGACTTTCTTTTCTGGATTTACATAGTAGGTTTCTACTTCGCCTTCTTTTATTTTTCCACCTTCTCCTTTTATTTGGAATATTACTTTTACGTAATCTTCTATTGGTGTTTCGCTTACATCATCTAGTACTTTGAATTTTGCTGTGATTGTTGTATCTTTTTCATATTTTGTTGGCTTGGTTGCATCTTTGTCCCATTCTTTAAACTCATAGCCTATCTTTGCTTTTGTTTCTGGAACTTTTAGTTTTACTTCTTTGGTTGGATTTACATAGTAGGTTGTTACACCTTTTAGTGTTCCATTTCCGTCTGTTTTGAAGTCCACTTTTACGTAACCTTTTGGTTGTTCTTCGCCATCTTTTTTTGGTATTACATCTTTTAATGGGTTTGATGTTGCATTTACAACTATATCTTTATCTTTTATTTCTAAATCTTTTTCTTTATCCCATTTATCGAATGTATATCCTACTTTTTCTTCTATTTGTGCCCATTTTATATCTTTCAATGTTATTCCAAGATTTTTCTTTACGAAATATTCTTGAATTCCACTTAGTGTTAATCCGTCATCGCTTGTGAATTTTACTCTTACATAACCTTCTGGTTTTTCTTGTGGATTTTCTGGGTCATTTGGTATTACATTTTTCTCTGGTTTTTCTTGTTCCCACGCTTTAAGACTATATTTTGCTTTTATTTCTGTGTCTTTTGCGAATTTGCCTGTGATTTTTTTACCTTTTTCCCATTTTCTTGGTTCGGTGTCTTCTTTTTCTTTCCATTTGGTAAATTCGTAGCTGTGGCTTTCACCATTTGTACTTGTTATTTCTTTTCCTTCTGGATTTTTTGATGGAATTGTTACTTCTACATTTTTTCTTACTCTGTAGTATTTCTTTGTTGGATCTTTTGCTTTGTCTGTTGGATCTACTGTTATTAGAATGTAATCTTTGTAGTCTTCTCCTGGAATTGTATCTGGATCTGGTACTTCTTTGATTGTATCTAGTACTTTTACTGGTACGTCAACTAAGAATACTTCATCTGTTTTGTAGATTACTTTTATTGTTTTGTAATTTTTGTAAACTTCTTTTGTTGGATCTTTTGGATCTTTTATTTTTGTATCTGCATCTAATATTTCTTTGCTTACGTCTGGTTTTTTTCTTTCTGGTTCTTTTTCTTCTACTATTTCATAAGCTTCGATTTCTGCAAATTTTCCAGTTTTTCCAATTTCTCCCGCTTTTATTGCAGCTTTGTAGTCTTTTAGCTCTGGATATTTTCCTACGTAAGTTGTAATCATTTCTGCACTTGGTGGATATACAATATCTTTTGGTGTTTTTGAATATCTTGCAGTAATTACAGTTTCTTTTTCAAAGATATGAAGAGATTTCATATCGTAATCTTTTCTAGCTTTTATTTGCTCTTTAAGATCTGCAATATCATCTCCGCCTGTAGTCCATTTTTCAAATGTCCAGTCATTTTCTCCTTCTGGATCATTTTCTGGAATTTTTACTTGAGCTTTTGGATTTACATAATAAGTTTTTATTTGTTTATCTTTAGCCTTATTTGTTGGAACTACATCAACTTTTACAAAATCTTTCAAAAATTCGTCGTTTTGAACTATATTTGGTTTAGATTTACTATCCAATGCCCTATAAATATTTTTGTAAATTTCTAAAGGAATTTCAAAATCTTTGTAAGTATCATTTTTGAAATTAACCCTTACTTTAATTGAATCTTTTTTAGGTTTAACATCACTTGGCTTATTATTGTATTCTTCATTTTCTTTTACCTTATCATAGATTTTTTCTTCTTCTAAGACTTGGTAATCTTTGTATTTTTCAAGTTTAATTAAGTCGCTAATAGATTCTTCTATTTGGGCATTTGTTGGAATAAAATCATTGATGAATTTTCCGCCATCATCTTTTGATGATTCAAAAACTTTAATAAGTTTTACTTCTGGATATTCATCTTCTACAAAGTCAATTTCAAATTCATAACTCTTTTTGATTGAAGTATTTTCATCAAGTAAACCATTTAATTCTTTTCCATCTTCTCTTCTTCCACTCCATGAACCAATGTTGTAATTTTTGGCTGGAGTAATTTTTATACCATTTTTCTCTTTATCTGTTGGTACAGGAATATTTGAGAAATTCAAACCATCTATTACATCATAATAAAGTTCTTTTATTTCCTTGCCATTTTCGTCTGTTCCAAATGAACCATTGTCAAGTGCCTTAAAGGTAACTCTGTGATAGCCCTTAGGTATTGGTGTCTTTGGATTTTTTGTTTTTAAAACTCTGACATCTTTATAATAGAAATTTATATCTTTTGTTTTTACTCCATTAATATCAAGTAATTCGTGAGTATCTTCATTAATATTAAAGAATAATTGAGTTTGTGGAGGACTTACTAATTTGAAACCTCTTATTTTTCTATAGTTTACAGAATCAAAGTGCCTGTTTCCATTCAAAACTTCTTCAGGTTCTATTACATTTTCAAATTTGTCCCCTTGACTTCCAACTGCTTCAAACTTATCTTGTCCATCTTTTGCTAGTAGATAATTTACTGTATATTTTCTATAACGATAAGGTCTGTAGTAGAAGTGGAATTGATTTTTAAATTCCAACTTTATTGGTTGTTGATTATCATCAAGTGTTGTATTATCATCTTCAGCTTGAACAACTTGGTTTTGATAATAAGTATTTTTTCTCTCAGTTTCTTTTTTATAAGCTTCATATTCATTTTTTGTATCTTCACTTACATTTTTATTATCAAACTCATCATCATTAGCCAAGATGTATTCTTCACCTTGCATAACACCATAAGCTGTAGTGTTTGTTTTAACTCTTTGATTTTTTATTACGCCATCAACTAATTTTACTTCATTAAAATCTTTATCAAGCAAGTGATGGTATACTTTTACATCAACTAAACTATTTTTTGCCCAAATTGCTCTAAGATGAAGATCTGATATAATTTCGTTTCCAAAAGAATAAAGTCTTGGTACTTTATATTTATCTTTATAAGACTTATCTTCACTACCATCTTCATTATAAGTTACAAGCTCCCAGCCCAAGAAATCATAACCATCTCTTTGTGGTTTTGGTGGCTGTTTTATTGTCATTCTATTTGCTACATCAAATACTTGAACATTGCCTTCATTTTCAAGTTTTTCAGGAACCTTGTATGGAACTTTTCCAAATTCAGTTGATATTTTAATTCTTTCGCCATCTTTGTGAGTTGCAATATCATTTTGTTCAATAGAATTAATATCTCCACCATTTGGATCAAATTTTACCTTATAATTTTTGTCAGGTTCGCCCCATTTTGCATAAAGGACAACATCATAATTAGGCATGTTAGCATCAGCATCATCTAGCTTAGACTTTAACTCTTTTATTTCATTTTGTAACTTAAATTTCTTTTCTTTGTCATTTGAATTTTTTTCAAGTTCTTTATATTTTTCAGCAATTTGAGATTCAAGCTTTTCAGCCTCTTTAATAGTATCTTTAATAAGCCTGCTACCTTGAGCATCCAATGCCCAACCCTTAAATACATAATCATCAGGAAGATTTTCAGGCTTATCAGCTTCTGTAAGCTTATATTCTTCATCAAGATTTAATTTTCTAAGAGGTATATCATAATATACATCAGATATAATCGCTTCTTTACCATTTGAAAATGTCTTTCCAGAAAAATCAGCATGTGCATTTACATCTGATGGATCTGTATCAAGAAATAGTTTATATTTTTCACGTTCATAAGTAAATGCAAAGCGGTATCTAGGAATGTCCTTAAAAGGAACTCCATTAATTCCATTTTCAGCTATAGGATCAAAAAATGACTTTTCATCCTCTGGTCTTTTTTCCTCATATTTATCTAATTCATTTTTAAGTTCATCAAAAGTTAATTTTGAAAGATCTTGCGTATATCCTTCTTTTTTTGCAGGACGTTTTTTTGCATCTTCAACAGGATTAATTTTCTCATATTTAGGTGTAAATCCTACAATACCTGGAGAAGGATATGGGTATGGAACAATTGTGTCAATTTTTGTATATGACATATCTGGATTATAGTGGAGCTTGCCATCAAAGCCCTCAAACAAATATTCCATATAGTAGATAGCAAATTGGAACTCTTCACTTGAACATGGTCCAAGAGAAATTGTTCTTTCAGGTAATTTTTCTCCTGTTGAAGTTGAGTGAGTTGCAGGTCTTACCGCTGGATCTAGTTCTGTAAAATCTTTATCTATAAAATCCTTTGATGTTAGCCAGTATGGTGGAGTATCAAGATATAAACTTTGATCTAAATTTCCATTATTTTCTGAATTTAATTGCCATCCTATAAAACTACGATTTGGATCAAAGTCAACCCCGCCTTTTTCTATAAGCCACATATCATTAGGCCATTTTGTCAATCTCTCGCCAAATTTTGCTGTAAATTTATATGGTTTGTTCACTTCTTTTGTAGAATCATATTTTCTTCCATCAGGAAGTACCATTTTTGCTTCTTTAGCTGGAAAACCAGCATCAGGTTCATCAATACAGAATTTTTCAAATAGCATTGTATATGTTTGACGATCATAGTAAATGTTATAGGTAGTTGAGCTATCAGAATGAACTTTTTTTACAACAACTTCACTTGTTCCATCATCATTTTTAACATTTTCTGTATTTTCTTCTTTTATTTTTTTTGTATTTCTAACATAATATTTATTAAGTTCTTTTTCTTTTCCCTTATTTGTAAGATCTTTTTCTATTTCAGGGAATTTGAAACCTTCTGGTAACATTTTATCTAAATCTGGACGAGAGTTTGTGTCCACATTTTTTATTACTTTTGCTCCAATAAAATCATAGCCATCAGATTCAGCTTTTTGAGTCCAAAATTGAATCTTATAATCTGCTTTTGGTTTTTCATCCCATACTGCAGTAAAGGTTATGTTTTCTGCTGGCATTGCCTCTTTTAGGCCATCTGGATAATTTTTCATGTCTATAAGATCGCCTTTTTTTATTTTTATTTTGCCATCAGAAGTTTCTAAATCTTTATTAGATTTCCATCCTATAAAATCAGACGCACGTTTTGTTGGTTTGTAATCAAAATATGGAATAGTTTGACCATAGTATAGGGTCATATTTGGTACATAAGATCCACCATCAGAATCAAAATCTACTTGGAAAGTTTTTCTATTGTAGTGATAAATTAATGGAGTATCACTTGCATTTTCTGGAACTGTTACCTCAAGATTGTTTTGTTCTGGTTCAAATCCTTTTGCATACTTTTCACTATCTTTTTCATTTAATTCTGGGATTTTAAATTTATCTCCAGTTTTTGCCTTATATTCTCTGATTAATGGTTTTTCTTCATCTTTTGGATTTTCATATATTTCATGATCATATAAATTTTGGAAAAGATATTTTACTTGTATTTTTCCTTCTTTTGGTTCATATTTATAATCAGTATTTCCATAAAATATAAAGCTAGCTTTTTTTGTATCTTGGGCATTATTCTTTACAAAATCATAAGTAACATCATAGGAATCAATGCCATTTGGTTTGTCGTAGCCTTTTATTTCAGGCAAGTTTATAGTTTTTAAAACTTTTTCCCTTTCTTCTGGGCTTGCATTTTCTCCTACGCTTGCTATGTATGGTTGAAAAATGATTTTATCCTTATCTAAACCATTTTCTTTTACACCAATTTTGTAATCCCACCTATAGGTGTAAATGTTAGGATATTTTGGATTTTCTAATTGTTTTTCAATATCCTCTCCCTCATTAAGCTCGGTAGGTTTTTCTACAATTTTGTCATTTATTTGGTCTATATAAAAATCATCGCTATCGTCATCACGATTTTTATACGCCAAAGCCATATTTGTACCGAGCAAAATAATAGCTAGTAACAGTGCTGAAATCAATATTTTTTTCTTTTTGATTTTCACTAAAAAACACCTCCCTTTTTTCACTATATTATTACCTTAATTATATAATAATAATCAATGAAAGAAAAGGTTTTTTTACAAAATAAATACATATTATTGAAAAAATTTTCTACAAAAAAAATCAGCACAAGATTTATTCTTAATGCTGATTTATTTTTATTAATTTATTTAATTATTTTTTGTAAAATCTTCCAATTTTATATAATCAAAAATTCCATCTGTAAATTCTTGGTCTATTTCTCCTTTTATTAATGGAAGAGTGTAATTTGTAATTTTTTCTTTTAAAATCTCTCTTGATTCTAGCCATTCTTTTGGGATTTTTTTCTCTTTATTTGCTATATTTGATGGTTTTGTTGTAAAATATTTTACTTTGTAATCCTTAGAATTTTCTCTTTTTAATATGGGAACAAGATTTGTTTTTTCCTTCCCATATTTTATTGTCAAATATCCCAATTGGTAAGCCTCATTTGAATCGGTTTTTGAAATTAGAAAACTTGTTCTTTGGACAATATTTAATTCAACTGAACGAGTTTTTACCTTTAATTTATCGTGAATATAGTCTGAAATTTTTAAGCCAATGCCTGCAATTATTGGATGATTGAAACCTTTATCAAATGATTTTTGTTTTTCATTTAAAAGTTTTCCATCTTTGTCCATAAAGCCTTCTGAAACTGCTATTAGCAAATTATTATCTTCCTTGAATTTTTCTTTAATTTCTTTTTCTATATCATCTAATGATTTTTTATCTTCTGGAAGATAGACTAAATTTACTATATCTTTTTTTCTTTTATAATTTGCAAGATAAGAAGTTGCTGTAAGCCAGCCTGCATTTCTTCCCATAATTTCCACAAAGGTAACTGATTTTATTGGATATATATCGCAATCAAGCCTAATTTGTCTTAGGGCAGAATTTACAAATTTTGATGCAGATGCAAAGCCAGGCGAATGGTCCATTTCGCACAAATCATTGTCAATTGTTTTTGGACAGCCAACTACATTTACCCAATCAATTTTATTTTTTTCTATGTATGAATTGAGTTTCATAACTGTATCCATTGAATCATTTCCACCAATGTAGACAAAAGTTGAAATCTCATATTTTTTTAAATTTTCAAAGATTTTTTTATATTGCCAATCTTTCAAATCATCACTTAATTTAAAACGACAAGAACCAAGAATAGAAGAAGGCCTTTTTCTAAGCCTTTCATTTGCATTTTCCTTTTTAAACAAATCTTTATCAACTTTTTTAATATTTTCACTTAAAAGTCCTTCAATTCCATTAAGTGAAACAAATACATTTTCAAAATCAAAATCAATCCCAGCTTGGATAGCACCAGCCAAGGAAGAATTAATAACAGCGGTAGGACCACCTGACTGACCAATTAAACAATTCATATATCCCCCTTAAATTTTTATCCTTATATATAGTACCATTTTATTTAGAAATTTTAAGGCAAAAATAAAACAGAAAAGCTTTTTAACTTTTCTGTCTTTTTTATAATTCAAATTTATTAATTTTATTATCAATTAAACTATCATTCACTACAAATATTGTACCAATAATCATAAAAATCAAAGCTAACAAAAACTTTTCATCTGGTCTTTCTCCATTTATTATAAAAGCCAAAAATGCTCCGACAAATGGTGCTACTGAATAATAGGCGCTTGTTTTTGCTGCTCCAAGATCTCTTTGTGCTCTTACGTATAAAAATATGCTCAAACCGTAAGCTACGAATCCTAAGATCATTGCTAAAAATATATATTTATAATTAATTATTTTTTCTTTTAATAAAAGACCTATAAAAAGTGAACCCAATCCTGAAAAAATTCCTTTTAATGTTACTATTTGATAAGTACTTTTTTCAGAAATTTTTTTTGTGCAATTATTTTCAAGTCCCCAAGAAATTGTGGCTAATAAAACAAATATTGAACCAATTGAAAAATCAAGGCTAGTTTTACCATTAAATGTCAAAATAAAACTTGAAATTATTATAAAAAATATAGCAATCCATAGCCTAGATGAAACTTTTTCTTTGAAAATTATAAGTGCAATTAGGCTTGTTGCTACAATCTCAAAATTTTCTAATAATGATGCATTTGATGCTGAACCAAGTTTTATTCCAACCATCAAAAGTAAGGGGGCAAGTATATCAAGTCCTATCATGGCGATTGTATATTTAAAATCTGATTTATCTAATCTCAAAGACTTGTCTTCTTTTTTGTAGTTAAAAATATACATTATTCCTACGCCAACTCCTGCTCCTAAATATAAAAATGCTGCCATAAAAGTAGGTGGAATATTTTCCATTAATTTTTTTGATAGGGGTGTGCTTATTGCAAATAAAACTGCTGCTAATAAGGCTGAAATTATTGCTTTTATTTTCTTGTTTTTCATTTTGTATCTCTACTAAATCTTAAAATATTTTATCCTTCTATCCCCAAGGATTTTTTCGCCAAGGCGTCTGCCATGTCGTTGTATTTGTCGTTTGAGTGGGCCTTTACTTTTATGAAATGTACGTCGATTTTTTCTTTTGCTTTTTGGAAAAATTCGTAGTATCTTTGGGTAAGTTCGTTATTTCTTTTCCACTCTCCTTTTGCCCATGATTCTATGCCTTGATAATCGTAGTGGATATAGATTGTTTTTTTGCCTTCAGAAATTGCCTTGTTGATTGCTCCAACACTTGCCTTTACTTCTCCTGCAACATTTCTGTGGATATGAAATTCATCATCAAAATCTTTATAAATTTCTTCGATTTTTTCGTCTGTTATGTAGACTATTCCTACTCCGTATTTTTTATCTTTTTTAGAATAGGAACCGTCTATATAGGCAATTACTGAATCTTTGTCAGCTTTTATCTGAATTTCTTTGTCTTCCAAAAAATCTTCTGCATCTTCTTTTTTCTTAAAAGACTTGTATATTGCTCCCTTGTAACCTTTTACTTCTTTTAAACACAAATCCCAGGATGTGTATATCCCAGGATTTCTGCCTTTTTTTACTGCGTAATATTTCATTTGTTTTAATTTTCCTTTGCTGCCCAATATGAAACTGAACCAGGTCCAACATTAAAAATTCCGTTTCCATTTTCATCGATTGTAACTTCGTTTTTGTTGTTGCCTGACAAATCTATATAGGTTTTTCCAGCTTCTTCTTCGCCTACAAACATTTGTTTTTCAGCCATATCTCCTATGGAAATTAAAACTGCAAGAGAAGATGTATCAGAATCTGTTCTTCTTACCCAACCTACAACTTGGGGATTATCAAAATAATCATCTTGATCGCCATAAGAATATTTTTTTCTCACATCAAGCATCTTATCTATCATTTCTTTTAATGGATCTTTTTTGATTTCTCCTTTTAGTCCATAATAATCTCCTGCAAAAATACAAGGATAACCATCTTTTCTAAATAAAATCAAGGAGTAGGCGATTTCTTTAAACCAATCTTCAACCCAGGAATCCAATGACTGACCTGGTTGGGAATCGTGATTGTCGACAAAGGTTACTGCTTGGAGGGGATGATTTTTGACAATTGTATTATTAAAAATATTTCTCATATCATAATTTCCGTTAGATTTACTAGCTTCTTCAAAGTGAAAATGAAGTGGCACATCAAATAAGTCTATTTTCCAATCAGTATCGTCCAAATATCCATCAATTTGACCTTCGTCATATTGCCAATATTCCCCGAAAAGATAAAAATCATCTTTCTTTTTTTCCATTATATGATTTGATAAATCATAAATAAATTCATCAGATATGTGTTTTAATGCATCATACCTAAAACCATCAACCCCAGTTTCTTCCATAAACCAATCAACCCATTTGAAAATTTCTTCTCTTACTTCCGGATGGGAATGGTCTATGTCAGCGTTCATAAGATAATCAAAATTTCCTTTTTCATCACTTACGCCCTCATCCCAATATTTTCCTTCTCCAAGGACTCTAAAAATTGCTTTTGTGTCGGTGTTTGAATCGTAATCAACGCCTGTAAAATGATAATAATGCCAAACAAAATCAGAATATTTGCCAGATCTTCCTGGAAAATCAAAACCAGTCCAAGCTTTTATTTTCATATCTTCTGATACGTCTTTTTCTCTGTTATTTTGATCTACCATTCTCGCCATAAATTCTTCTTCAAAATCGGCGTTTCCCTTGTGATTTAAAACAACATCAGCATAAACTTTTATATGGTTTTTGTGAAGCTCATCAATTGCCTCTAACAATTCTTTTTTCGTTCCATATTTGGTTCTGACTGTGCCTTTTTGGTCAAATTCTCCCAAATCCCACAAGTCATAAATTCCATATCCAACATCTTGGTCGCCCCCGCCCTTACACATTGGCGGAAGCCAAAGAGCATCAATTCCTGCATCCTTTATTTTCTTTGCATTTTCTTTCAAAAAAGCATAATAGCCTCCGTCAGCGGGACTGTCCCACTCGAAGGCTTGCATCATAACATCGCTCATTTATTTTTCCCCTTCAACGATGGCAATTGATGCTGAACAACCAAGTCTACTTGCTCCAGCATTTATCATCTCCATTGCCTCATCATAGGTATGGATTCCTCCACTTGCCTTAACTCCCATTTCTTCCCCAACAGTTTTTCTCATAAGAGCCACATCTTCTTTTGTAGCTCCACCCGTAGAAAATCCTGTAGAAGTTTTTACAAAATCTGCACCAACTTCTTTGGAAAGCTCGCACACTTTAATTTTTTCTTCATCATCAAGTAGGCAAGTTTCAATAATAACTTTTAAAATTTTATCTCCACAAGCTTTTTTAACTTCTTTTATATCTTCCAAAACGTAAGCATAATCTTTATCTTTTAATCTTCCTACATTAATTACCATATCAATTTCATCAGCGCCGTTTTTAATAGCATCTTCTGCTTCAAAAACTTTAGCCTTTGTAGTCATTGCCCCCAAAGGAAAACCAATAACAGATGTAATTCTAATATCCTTATCCATATCTCTAATCATAGAAACATAAGAAGAATTTACACAAATTGATTTAAAATTATATTCTAAAGTTTCCTCTACAATCTTTTTAACTTCATCTTTTCTTGCATCAGCTTTTAATAAAGTGTGGTCAATATATTGATTAATTTTCATTTTTTTCTCCTTTATAATCGATTAGGGCAAGACTAATATCGTCATCTTGTTCGCCCCAAGTAAATTTTTCTAAATCCTCTAAAATAGAATCAAGATTATTTTTATTTTTTAATTTTTCCATCAATCTTTCAACAGAATACTCGTTTTTTTCAATATCCTTACTTTCAATAACACCATCAGTATAAAATAAAATCCTGTCTTTAGGATGAAGTTTAATAGTAACTTCTTGGTAAATATTTTGCTCAATAATATTAGAAATCATCCTACCAGAAACAACAAGTTTATTTACACGATTTTTATTTTCAATAAGATGAAGAGGTGGGCAATTATGTCCAGCATTAGAAAAAGTAAGGCTATCATTTAGGCTATCAAAAATTCCAACCCAAACTGTAAAATACTGGGATGAATTCATATCAAGTTTTACAAACTTTTCCCTAAGTTTTTTCAAAACTTGACCTGGAGAATAATCACTATGTCGTTCAAAAATTCCGCTTATAGATAATTTTACAAACATGGTCATAATAGAAGATTTAACCCCATGACCCATAACATCGGCTATATAAAAGGCATACCTATTTTCATCAACCTTAATAATATCAAACAAATCCCCCGAAAGATCATTTGATGGAATATATCTTCCCTCAAGCTTTATATCCCCATAAGTTTTATTTTTTGGCAAAATACTTGCTTGAATTTTTCTAACAAATCTAATATCTTCAAGCATCTTTCTATTTGCATTAAAAAGGTCAACTTTCATCCTAGATTCGCTAGTTATATCCCTATAAACTTCAATAATTCCCATAAATTCATTGCCATTATAAAGGGGAGAAGATTTAATAGAATAATATTTACCATTAATGAGTTTTTCTTCTTCAATTGTAGTATTTTTAAAAATATCAGCCTTTTCACTAAGTTTTTCTATATCAATATTTTGCTCAATGAGTGACCTGTCAAGATGAATATCTCGTTTCATTTTTTCATTAATAAAAACAAGCCTACCATACTTATCAAGTATCCTAACCCAGTCATCCATTGAGTTTAAGACATAGAAATTATCATCCCTAAATTTTTCTATATTCGCCTTACCCATAAGAACCTCTTTATAAACATTTATTCTCTTTTTATGGTAACATTTATAGGATATATTTTCAATTAATTAAGTAAACTAATGAAATTTTTATTAAAAAAATTATTAACAAAAACTAAAATTTAAAGAAATTATCGATAAAAAGAAAGGCAAAATTAAAAACTAAATCCAAAAATAAAATCCATAATAAAAATCTAAATCAAATACAAAACAAAATTCATTATAAATTTCTACATCAAATACAAAACAAAAATCAAAATTCAAAAGCAATACTATAAAATATCAATAAAGCATTGAAAACTTCACATAAAATCTAAAAAAATTTTTAAATTCCATTTAGAAAAAAATTAATTAACTTATTTAAATACATTGATAATGAATCTATATATCATTAGCCAATCTATATTAAAAATTTATATTAATTTAAAATTCCTTTTACAAAAAAATAAATTAACTTATCTAAGTCCGTTGATAATGAATCTATATTTCATTTGCTAATCTATATAAAATATTTATATTAAATTTAAAATACACAAAAATTTTCATTCTAAAATAGAAGACTACTATCCAAAAATAAAAATCAAATTTTAATTCTTCATTTTATTTTGAAAATTAAAAATTACCACAAAAAAAGCACCTTATTTTCATAAGATGCTATAGAGTAAGTTTATTATACAAGTTCTATTATTGCTCTTTCAGAACCATCGCCTCTTCTTGGTCCTAATTTTAATACTCTAGTATATCCACCGTTTCTATCTTCATATTTTGGTGCAATTTCGCCAAATAATTTTTGAACTGTAGATGGTTTGTATATATATTGAGCTGCTTGTCTTCTTGTGTGAAGTGTATTTTTCTTACCTAATGTAATCATACGATCAGCCATTTTTTGAGTTTCTTTTGCTCTTGTTAGTGTAGTAGTAATTCTACCATTGTCTAACAAAGAAGTTACTTGATTTCTAAGTAGGGCATTTCTATGATCTGTTCTTCTACCAAGCTTTCTTTTATTAGCCATCATATCCTCCTATTCTTCTCTTAAACTAAGTCCTAAACTGTGGATTTTATCAATAACTTCTTCTAGTGACTTTTTACCGAAGTTTTTGATATCCTTTAGCTCAGATTCACTTTTTTCTATTATCTCACCAACAGTATTATATCCTGCTCTTTTTAGACAATTGAATGATCTTAATGAAAGATCTAATTCCTCAATAGTTTTTGATAATTCCATTTGATTATTATCTTCTTCTTCGATTTCTTCAATTTCTTCTTCCTCATCTTCTGGTGGGAATTGTTGACCTGGTAGGTCTTTGAAAAATCTTATATCTTCCATCAAAATTGAAGCGCCTTCTGATAAGGCTTCTTGTGGAGTGATTGTTCCATCTGTCCACACTTCAAGAATTAGTTTATCATAATCAGTAGACTCACCTACTCTAGTATTTTCAACTGTAAAGTTTACACTTTTTACTGGTGTAAATGATGAATCTATAGCTATTGCTCCTATTGGGTCAGTATCCTTTTTGTTTTGTTCAGCTACCCTATATCCTTTACCATCTGTAACGTCAAGGGCAATAAACAATCTTCCTTTATCATTAACTGTTGCAAGATAATGATCTGGATTTGCCACTTCGATTTGGGCATCTGTTTTTATATCTTTAGCTGTAACAATTTTAGGTCCTTCTATATCTAAAAATAGTGTTAGATCTTCTTTAGTATGTTTTTTAATATCAATACCTTTGATATTTAATATTAATTCAGGTACATCTTCTACAACTCCAGGAATTGTGGAAAATTCGTGTAGTACCCCGTCTATAAGAATCTTTGAGACGCTAGAACCAGGTAAGGATGATAAAAGCATCCTTCTCATACTGTTTCCTATGGTTGTACCATAGCCTCTTTCGAGTGGATATAGGACAAATTTACCGTAATTAGTTTCTTCGTCTATATCTAAAATTTCAATCTTTGTATCTAATTTTTCTATCATTGTATCTCCTTAGTTCTAACAATTTAACTAATTCTATTTAGAATAGAACTCAACAATCATACGTTCTTCTACAGGTATATCAATATCTTCTCTTGTTGGGAAGTTTGTAACTTTTACCTTTAAGTTTTCTAAATCTGAATCTAACCATGAAACTACTCCAAATGATTGGTTTGTTTCTTTTATAGCTTTAAATAATTGGCTTGATCTAGATTTTTCTTTTACTTCAATAACATCTCCTTCGTTTACAAGAATTGATGGGATGTCAACACTTTTTCCATTTACTAATAAATGTCCATGTGTTACGATTTGTCTTGCTTCTCTTCTAGTTCTTGCAAGTCCAGATCTAAATGCTATATTGTCAAGTCTTCTTTCACAAAGGATTATTAGGTTTTCACCTGTTTGTCCTTGCATTTTTGAAGCTTTTTCATAATAACTTCTAAATTGTTTTTCACTTACTCCGTAGATGAATTTAGCTTTTTGTTTTTCCCTTTGTTGCATACCATATTCACTAAGTTTTCTTCTTTGATTAGAGTTTGTTCTTTTAGATTCTCCTGAGTAACCTAAGTATGCTGGGCTGATTCCTAAGCTTCTACATCTTTTAAATATTGGATCTCTGCTTACTGCCATAGTTTCTCCTTATTAAACTCTTCTTCTCTTAGGTGGTCTACAACCATTGTGAGGAATTGGTGTTACGTCTTTTATCATTGTTACTTCAAGTCCTGCTGCTTGTAAGCTTCTGATTGCAGATTCTCTTCCTGAGCCTGGTCCTTTAACAAATACTTCTACACTTTTTAAACCATATTCCATAGCTTTTTTTGCTGCTTCTAAAGCTGCTTCTTGTGCTGCAAAAGGAGTTGATTTTCTTGATCCTCTAAAACCTAATTGTCCAGCACTTGCCCATGATAAGGCATTACCTTGTGCATCTGTCAAAGTTACCATTGTATTATTGAATGTTGAATTGATATGAGCTTGTCCTCTTTCGACATTCTTTTTAACTCTTCTTCTACCTCTTTTAGCAGAAGATTTTTTAGTCTTTGCTGCCATATCTCCTCCTAATGTCTTCCTTTTCTAGTTCTTGCGTTATTTTTTGTATTTTGACCTCTTACAGGTAAACCTCTTTTGTGTCTAATTCCTCTGTAGCAATTAATTTCTCTAAGGTTTCTAATATTCATAGATACTTCACGTCTTAAATCACCTTCGATTGTATAGTCGTCTAATATCTCACGAATTTTTCCTAGTTCTCCTTCTGTAAGGTCTTTCATTTTTGTATCAGGATTAATTCCTGCTTTTTCCAAAATTTCTTGTGCTGAAGATTTTCCTATACCATAAATATAAGTCAATCCAATTTCTGCTCTTTTTTCTCTAGGTAAGTCTATACCAGCTATTCTTGGCATCTAATACCTCCTTAACCTTGTCTTTGTTTATGTTTTGGATTTTCGCAAATTACCATAACTTTACCGTTTCTTTTGATAATTTTGCATTTATCACACATTTTTTTTACTGATGCTCTAACTTTCATTATCGTTCTCTCTTTCTTTATCTACACTTTTAGATTTAAAATAACAAGAAAAAATCGTAGATTTTCTATTGTTATTTGCGTCTCCAAGTAATTCTGCCTTGAGTAAGATCGTATGGAGATAATTCTACTGTTACTGTATCTCCTGGTAATATTCTAATGTAGTTCATTCTAAGTTTGCCTGAAATATGTGCTTGTATTTCATGGCCATTTTCTAGTTCTACTTTAAATATTGCATTTGGTAGAGCTTCTTTAACTACTCCTGTTACTTCTATAGCATCTTTTTTTGACATCGATAAAATCTCTCCTTTTCTTTTATTTTGATCTATTAATGTCTGATTGATTCTTTTTAACAACAAGACATAATCTAGATATCTTTAATGAAAGACTCTATCTTTATCTCGTTTTCGATTTTGTAATTCATTGAAAAATTTAGCATATTTGTTAATATTTTTTATTTTATTTCTCTAAACTTTTTTTAATTTGATCAAAAACTTCTTCAGGAGTTTTTGCACCGTCAATAGTAACTAATATACCTTTTTTGTTGTAGTAATCAATCAAAACTGATGTGTGCTTGTTGTAAACATCAAGTCTTTCTTTAACTGCAGCTTCTGTGTCATCTTCTCTTTGGATTAATTTTTCTCCTGTTTCATCATCAATTCCTTCAACTTTTGGTGGGTTGAATTTTATATGATAAACTTTTCCGGTTGACACATTTACTCTTCTTCCAGATATTCTTTCAATAATTACATCTTCAGGCACATTGATATTTATTACCTTATCAATCTTATTATCTCTTTTTTGCATTCCTTCATCAAGTGCTTCGGCTTGAGTAATATTTCTAGGAAATCCATCAAGTAGTATGCTTTTTCCATCTTCTACTTTGTCTAAGGCATCCCAAACTAAATCTATTGTTAATTCATCTGGAACTAATTGGCCTTTGTTCATATATTCTTTTGCCTTAGCTCCCAAAGGTGTGTTATTTTTTATATTTGTTCTAAATATATCACCTGTTGATATTTGAACTGCATCTAATTCTTTTATTAATTTTTCTGCTTGTGTTCCTTTTCCGGCTCCTGGAGGGCCTAACAATATGATATTCATAATATTACCTATTTAAAAATCCTTTATAGTTTTTCATAGTAAGCATTGCTTCTATTTGTTTCACTGTTTCAAGTATTACACCAACAACGATTATTACTGAACTTCCTCCAAAGGATAAGTTTAGTCCTAAAAATCTTGATGATAGTGCTGGTACTATTGTAAGTAGCGCTAACGAAATAGCACCAATAAATGTAATTTTATTTCCTACTTTTGCTAGGTAGTCGCTAGTTGGTTTTCCTGGTCTTATTCCTGGAATAAAACCACCATTTTGTTGAAGTTGTTTTGCATATTCAACTGTATTAAATTGTATCATGTTGTAGAAATAAGCAAATACTAATATTAATACTGCTTGAACAACAAGATAAATTACAAAACCATAAGTTGATTTGCTAAAGAATTGATTCAATCCTCCATTAGCATTTCCCATAAATAATGAGATTGTTGATGGAATTGCTAATACTGCTGAAGCAAATATTATTGGCATTACTCCGCTCATATTTACTTTTACTGGTATATGAGTTGATTGTCCGCCATACATTTTTCTTCCAACTACTCTTTTTGCGTATTGGACTGGTATTTTTCTTTCGCCTTCTGTAATTTTTACTGTAAATACTACTATAAAAATTACTACAAGTGCCATGATTAAAATTGAAATCCATGTAATTGTATTGTAATGAAGACCAGTCTTCCAAGTTTTTAATGTTTTAGGTACATTTGCAATGATACCCATAAAGATTATAATTGATACACCATTTCCTATTCCTTTTTCTGTTATGGTTTCTCCCATCCATGTAACAAGCATTGTTCCACCGATTAGAACTACATTCATAACTATTTTTTGGAATGGTGTTGCAGATGATAAAGCTGCTCCATATAATCCGTTTGTTATTGCTATAGCTTGAAATATTGCAAGAAATATTGTCATATATCTTGTATATTTTTGTATAGTTTTTCTTCCTGCTTCGCCTTCTTTTGTTAGCTCTTCAAGTCTTGGAATTACAACTGTTAATAATTGCATTACGATTGATGCTGTAATGTATGGTTGGACTCCAAGTGCAAATATTGATAGGGTTGAAAGTCCACCACCTGTTAGCATATTTAAATAATCTACAAGTGTTCCTTCCATTCCCTTATATGCTGCTGCTAACTTTTGTGCATCTATAAATGGAATTGGGATGTTATTTCCTAATCTATATATTAATAACATCACTAGAGTGAAGTAGAATTTTTTTCTTATTTCTTCTTCACCCCAAGCTCTCTTTAGCGTATCTAACATTAGATCACCTCAGCCTTTCCCCCTTGGGCTGTGATTTTTTCTTCTGCAGATTTTGTAAACTTGTGAGCTTTTACTGTTAATTTCTTTGTGATTTCGCCATCGCCAAGAATTTTGATTCCAGCTTTTGCTTTATTTTTATTTAAAATTTTATTTTCAAATAGTAGTTCAGGTGTAACTTCTGTACCGTCTTCAAAAATATCTAAATCACATACATTTATTGTTTCGTATTGTTTTCTATTGATATTTTTAAATCCTCTTTTTGGAAGACGTCTAAATAATGGCATTTGGCCACCTTCAAATCCTGGTCTAACTCCGCCACCGCTTCTTGAGTTTTGTCCGTCTTGACCACGACCTGCTCTAGTTCCGTTTCCACTTCCTGGACCTCTACCTTTTCTATTTTTTGTTTTTAGCTTTTGGTTAGGTTTTAAATCGTGAAGTTTCATTTTACACCTCCTAGCTTAATTCTTTAACTTCCAACATAAATGGAATTTTATTTATCATTCCTCTTAATGCAGAATTGTCTTCTCTAACTACTGTTTGACCAATCTTTTTAAGACCTAGTGCTTTTGCTGTAGCTATTTGATCGTCTTTTCTGCCTATGAAGGATTTTTTTAATTTGATTTCAACTTTTGCCATAGAATACTCCTTAATAATCGAATTCTTCTATTGATTTACCACGTAATCTTGCAACTTCTTCTACTGTTTTCATAGAAGCAAAAGCTTTTAAGCAAGCATTAATGATATTTTTTGGATTTGATGAACCTAAGTTTTTAGCTCTGATGTCCTTGTATCCTGCAAGTTCACAGATAGCACGAACTGGTCCACCAGCTATGATTCCTGTACCTTCTTTAGCTGGCATTAATAGTACAGATCCTGCACCTTTGTTTGCCAATATTCTGTGTGGAACTGTAGTGTTTACTATAGGAACTGTAACCATGTGTTTTTTTCCATCTTCTGTAGCTTTTCTTATAGCTTCAGGAACTTCTGTAGCTTTTCCTGTTCCTACTCCTACATGTCCATTTTGATCTCCTACTACCACTAGGGCAGCAAATCTCATGTTACGTCCACCTTTTACAGTTTTTGCAACTCTATTTATACTAACTACTCTATCTTCGAGGTTTAGTTTGTCTACATCTTGTTTTAATAAATACATCTAAATCCTCCCTCGTTAAAACTTAAGACCATTTTCTCTTGCTGCTTCAGCTAGGGCTTTTACTTTTCCGTGATAAAGATATCCGTTTCTATCAAAAACAACCTCTTCGATTCCTTTATCAAGTGCAACTTTTGCTATCATTTCGCCAACTTTTGTGGCAGCTTCTATATTTGCACAATTTTCTAAACCTTCGTTTACTTCTTTTTGTAATGTATTTGCACTTGCAAGTGTTACTTGTGCATCATCATCTATTAATTGTGCGTATATATTAGTATTTGATTTGTAGACACTAAGTCTTGGTTTTTGAGCAGTTCCACTGACTTTATTTCTAACTCTATATTTACGAGTTTTTAATCTTTGCTCTTTTGTTTTTTTAGCCATTATTGCCCCCTACTTACCTGTCTTACCAACTTTTCTTCTAATATGCTCACCTTCGTAACGGATTCCTTTACCTTTGTATGGTTCAGGTTTTCTCCAGTTTCTAATGTTTGCTGCATATTGTCCAACAAGTTGTTTATTGATTCCTTTTACAACGATAGTTCTATCGTTAGGAACTTCTACTTCAATTCCTTCAGGATCGTCCATTTTAACTTGGTGAGAAAATCCTAGATTCATTACTAAGGTTTTACCTTGTTTTTGGGCTCTATATCCTGTTCCTTCTATTTGAAGAGTTTTTTGATAACCTTCTGTTACTCCCAAAACCATATTAGCAATTAATGATCTGTAAAGACCATGTTCTTGGTTTTCGATTTTTGTAGGATTTTCAGAAGTCATTACTAATAACTCGTTTTCTTCTTGTTCAAGTTTCAAGTTTTTTGATACTAATTGAGAATCTTCACCTTTTGGTCCTTTAACTGTAACCAAATTGTCTTTAACATCAATAGTTACTCCAGAAGGGATTTCAATTGGTTTTTTACCTATTCTTGACATTTATTCCTCCTTACCATACATAACACATAACTTCGCCGCCGACATTTAATTCTCTTGCAGCTTTATCTGTTAATAGTCCTTTTGATGTTGAGATTATTGCAATTCCAAGTCCATCTAAAACTTTTGGTACTTCATTTGCTTTTACATAAACTCTTAATCCTGGTTTAGAAATTCTTCTAAGTCCTGATATAACTTTTTCGCCTTCTTCTGCGTATTTTAAGTCTATTGTAAGAATACCTTGCTTATTGTCTTCTTCTACATCAAATCCTTTGATGTAACCTTCGTCTAATAGAATTTGAGCAATAGCACGTTTCTCATTAGAAGATGGTAAGCTTACAGATAAATGATTAGCTTTGTTACCATTTCTTATTCTTGTTAGCATATCCGCAATTGGATCTGTCATCATAATTATTTTCCTCCTAACTTACCAGCTTGCTTTTCTTACTCCAGGAATTTCACCTTTGTTTGCGAGCTCTCTAAAGCATACACGGCAAATACCGTATTTTCTTAATACAGAATGTGGTCTTCCACAAATCTTGCATCTTGAATATGCTCTTGTACTATATTTTGGCTTTCTTTTTTGTTTCGCAATCATTGACTTTTTTGCCATTTTTTGCTCCTTTATTTTCTGTAAGGCATTCCCATTAATGTTAAGAATGCTTTAGCTTCTTCATCAGTTTCTGCTGTTGTTACAAATGTAATATCCATACCATGTAAGAAATCAACATCATCATAGTTAATTTCTGGGAATATTAATTGTTCCTTGATTCCTAATGAATAATTTCCTCTTCCATCAAATGAATTTGGATTAATTCCTCTGAAGTCTCTAACTCTTGGTAGAGAAATTGAAATTAATTTATCCATGAAATCATACATTTTTTCTCCTCTAAGAGTTACCTTTGTACCTATTGGTTGGCCTTCTCTTAGTTTGAAGTTTGATACAGATTTTTTTGCTTTTATTTCAATTGGTTGTTGACCTGTAATAAGTGCAAGTTCATTTTTTGCCTTGTTTAAAATGTTTTTGTTATCTTTAGCTTCGCCAAGTCCGATATTTATAACAATTTTTTCAAGTTTTGGCACTTGCATTAAGTTTTCATAACCGAATTGATCCACAAGTCCTTTAACAACTTCTGATTTATATTTTTCTTTTAATCTACTTGTCATAATTACTCCTTTTGGATCTAATCGAATTTTTCGTCAGTTTTTTTGCAAACTCTAACTTTTTTTCCATCGATTATTTCAGTTGATGTTCTTACACCTTTTTTCAAGCTTTCTGAGTATAGTAGAACTTTTGATGCTGAGATTTTTCCTTCTCTTTCAAATCTTCCACTTTCTTCTCCCATTTGTCTTGCTTTTTGGTGTTTAGTTTGAATGTTTGCACCTTCAACTATTACTCTATTTTCCTTAGGAAATGCTTTAATAACTTCTCCTACGTGTCCTTTGTATTCACCTGATATTACTTGGACTTTATCGCCTTTTTTAATATGCATTTAATCCTCCTATAATACTTCCGGTGCAAGTGAGATAATTCTCATGAATCCTTCATGACGAAGTTCTCTTGTTACTGGCCCGAATATACGAGTTCCTACAGGTGATTTGTCATCTTTTACTATTACAGCTGCGTTGTCATCAAATTTTATATATGATCCATCGCTTCTTTTAACTCCTCTTGAAGTTCTTACTATAACAGCTTTTACAACTTCACCTTTTTTTACCGCTCCACCGGGTGTTGCACTTTTAACTGAACAAGTAACTATATCCCCAATGTTTGCGTATCTTCTTCCGGCTCCTCCAAGAACTTTGATAACTGAAAGTTCTCTTGCTCCGGAGTTATCTGCTACTCTCATACGAGATTCTTGTTGTATCATAATAATCTCCTTTACCTAATTAAGCACGAACCGCAGTTTCGTTAATTTTAACTAGTCTCCATCTTTTTGTCTTTGCTAATGGTCTAGTTTCCATTATTGTTACTGTATCGCCAACTCTAGCTTCATTGTTCTCATCGTGAGCTTTATATTTCTTACTTACTTTTAATCTTTTCTTGTATACAGGGTGTTGGATTTTTGTTTCAACTTTTACTGTGATTGTTTTATCCATCTTATCTGATACAACTACTCCTTGAACGGATCTTCTACTATTTCTTTCCATCAAGTTAAGCCTCCTTATTTATATTGAGCTTTCTCTCTGTTTGGATTGTTTTTACTCTAGCTATATCTTTTTTAACATTTCCAATAGCAGCTGGGTTTTCAAGTTGACCTGTAGCCATTTGGAAACGAAGATTAAATAATTCAGATTGTAAATCGAAAAGTTTTTTATTTAATTCGCTTTCACTTAATTTTCTGATTTCTACTGCTTTCATTAAGCTTCCTCCACTTCTTTGACCTCAAGCCTTTTAACGAATTTTGTTTTGATTGGAAGTTTTTGTGCTGCAAGTCTCATAGCTTCTCTTGCTACTTCTTCGCTTACTCCACTCATCTCAAACAACATTCTACCTGGTTTTACTACTGCTACCCAATATTCTGGAGCACCTTTACCAGATCCCATTCTTACTTCTGCTGGCTTCTTTGATACTGGTTTATCTGGAAATACTTTTATCCAAATATTTCCGCCTCTTTTTATATATCTTGTCATAGCACGTCTTGCAGCCTCTATTTGGTTTGCTGTAAGCCATGTGCTACCAAGTGATTGTAATCCGTATTCACCATAAGAAAGTGTATTGCCTTTTTGGGCTTTACCTTTCATTCTTCCTCTATGTTGTCTACGATATTTTACTCTTTTAGGCATTAACATAATCTTGTTTCCTCCTTGAGATAATAATCTTATCTATCGTTATTTCTTCTATTTGGACGTCTTTTCTTATTTCTTCTGTTTTGCTTTGGTTGTTTGATGTCTGGAATTCTTTTTGCTTTTTCTCCAGGAAGAACTTCTCCTCTGTTTATCCAAACTTTACATCCGATTTTACCGTATTGGGTATCTGCTTCTGCAAAACCATAATCAACATCTGCTCTTAGTGTTTGAAGTGGTACTTTTCCTTCGTTGTATCCTTCACTTCTTGCCATATCAGCTCCACCAAGTCTACCAGATACTTGTGTTTTAATTCCTACAGCTCCAGCTCTCATTGTTCTTTGAACTGCTTGTTTCATAGCACGTCTAAATGTGATACGATTCTCAAGTTGTGCTGCAATATTTTCAGCTACTAATTGGGCATCAACATCTTGGTTTTTAATTTCTTCAACGTTTATGATTACTCTTTTACCTGGAGCGATTTTTTCAACTTTTTTCTTTAATTCTTCAACTCCTGCTCCGCCCTTGCCGATTACCATTCCTGGTTTTCCGGTGTAAACTGAAACTTTTATATTATTTACCGCTCTTTCAATTTCTATATCAGAAATTCCAGCATCGTAAACTTCTTTTTTAACTAATTCTCTTATCTTATGATCTTCTACTAAAAGTTCAGAAAAGTCTTTTTTATTTGCATACCATTTAGAGTCCCATTCTTTAATTACGCCAACTCTAAAACCTTTAGGATTTACTTTTTGACCCATTATTATGCCTCCTCTACTTCTTCTTGTGTAAGAACTACGCCTATGTGAGATGATCTCTTAAGGATTGGATAAGCTGCACCCTTTGCCTTAGGTCTCCATCTTTTCATAGTTGGAGCGTCGTTTGCGAAGGCTTTTTTTACAATAAGATTTTCTCTAGATAATCCGTTATTGTTTTCTGCATTTGCTATTGCACTTTTAAGTACATCTGAAAGTAGTCTAGCACCTTTTTTATTTGTAAATCTTAAAATATTAAGTGCTTCGTCTACTTGTTTACCTCTAATTTCTCTACATATATAATTAACTTTAAGAGGAGATATTCTTACATATTTAGCTGTTGCTTTAACTTCCATTTATACTCTCCTAACTTAATTTTGATTTCATTTCTGTTGCTTTTTTAGCATGGCCTTTGAAAGTTCTTGTTGGAACGAACTCTCCAAGTTTATGTCCAACCATATCTTCTGTTATATATATTGGAACATGCTTTCTACCATCGTGAACTGCTATAGTATGTTCTACAAATTCAGGAAATATTGTAGAACGTCTTGACCAAGTTTTAACTACCTTTTTGTCATTTTTTTCATTTAATGCTTCAATTTTTTTCATTAAATGTTCATCGACAAAAGGTCCTTTTTTTAGTGATCTAGCCATTAAATCCCCCTATTTTTCGTTTCTTCTTCTTACTATATATTTAGAAGATTTATTTTTCTTTTTTCTTGTTTTAAGACCAAGTGCTGGTTTACCCCATGGTGTTGATGGTGCTGGTCTTCCTACTGGTGTTCTACCTTCACCACCACCGTGTGGATGGTCTACTGGGTTCATTGCTGATCCTCTTACGTGTGGTCTTTGTCCCAAGTATCTTGTTTTTCCAGCTTTACCAATTCTTACTAATTCGTGTTCAATGTTTCCAACCATTCCGATTGTTGCTTTACAATCATTGTGGATTAGCCTTGTTTCTCCACTTGGTAATTTTACTGTTGCAAATCTTCCTTCTTTAGCCATAAGTTGAGCAGAAACTCCTGCACTTCTTACAAGGATTGCTCCTCTTCCTGCTTTAAGTTCGATATTGTGGATTTGTGTACCTACTGGAATATCTTTTAATTCAAGTGCATTACCTGGTTTAATATCTGCTTCTTTTCCACTTTCAACTACATCTCCAACTTTTAAATTTCTTGGAGCAAGTATATATCTTTTTTCTCCATCAGCATAAGCTAAAAGAGCAATATTTGCTGATCTGTTTGGATCATATTCAATAGCTTTTACTCTTGCTGGTATATTATCTTTGTTTCTTTTGAAATCAATGATTCTATATTTTCTTTTAGCTCCACCACCTCTATGGCGAACTGTTATTCTACCAGTATTGTTTCTTCCACCTGATTTTCTTAAATCAGTTGTTAGAGATTTTTCTGGTGCTTTTTTTGTAATTTCACTGTATGTCATAACAGACATATTTCTGTGTCCGTTTGATGTTGGTTTTAATTTTCTTATAGGCATTTAAATCCTCCCTACATTCCGTCGAAGTATTCAATTGCTTCAGAATCTTCAGTTAATGTAACATAAGCTTTTTTCCAATCAGCTTTTTTACCATAACCATATCTAGTTCTAACTTTTTTACCAGTAAAGTTTAAAGTTCTTACTTTTTTAACTTTTACTCCTTCAAAGATAGTTTCGATTGCGTGTTTGATTTCTGCTTTGTTTGCATTTTTGTCTACTTCAAAAGTGTATTTATTTTCTTCAATTAATTCCATACTTTTTTCAGTAATTATTGGTCTTTTTACTATATCGTAAGGTGATTTCATTATATAAATACCTCCTCAAGTTTGTTTATTGCATCTTTTGTAATAACAAGTTTGTCATGTCTTAAAAGATCATATACATTGATTAAGTTTGCTTTCTCTACGTTACATCCTTCAATGTTTCTAAATGATCTATAAACTTTGTCATCATTTTCAGCAATAACTACATAAGCTTTTTTGTTTGCATTAATGTTATTTAAAATTTCATTAGCTTCTTTAGTTTTGTATGAATCAAGTTTTAATTCATCAAGTACGATTAATTCATTATCATTTACTTTTGAAGTTAAAACTGAGTAAAGAGCTTTTCTTCTCATTTTCTTAGGAATTTTGTAGCTATAGTCTCTTGGCTTTGGTGCAAATACAATTCCACCGCCTGTATAGTGAGGAGCTCTTATAGATCCTTGTCTAGCTCTACCTGTTCCTTTTTGTCTAAATGGCTTTCTTCCACCACCTCTTACTTCTGCACGAGTCTTAGCGGATTGTGTGCCTTGTCTTTTATTAGCTAGTTGGTTTTTAACTGTATCATAAACAGCTGTTTCAGCAATTTCTGCTGCAAAAAGAGTTTCATTCAACTCGATTTCACCAACATTTTCTCCTTTAATATTTAAAACTTCTACTTTAGGCATTTATTCCTCCTTATTATAGGCTCTTTGTTGCTTGTTTAACTTGAACAAGTCCACCTTTTGGTCCTGGAACTGCGCCTTTAACTAGGATGTAGCTGTCTTCTGTGTTTACTTTAACAACTTTTAGGTTTTGAACTGTTACACGTTCATGTCCCATTTTTCCAGAGCCTTTTCTACCTTTGAACACTCTAGCCGGATCAGAACCTGCTGCTCTTGCTCCTGCTACTCTGTGTGATTTAGAACCGTGGCTTGCTGGTCCTCTTCCATAATTCCATCTTTTGATAGCACCTTGTGTTCCTTTTCCTTTTGAAATAGCAGTAATATCTACTAATTCGCCTTCTTCAAATTGGTCAACACTAAGTGTATCTCCAGGATTTAATTCAGATTTTTCATCAAGTCTAACTTCTCTTAAAAATCTTTTATAAGAAGCGCCAGCCTTGTCAAAGTGTCCTTTGATAGGTTTTTTTACATTTTTTTCTTTTTTGTCATGATAACCGATTTGTATTGAATTGTAACCATCAACTTCTTCTGATTTAACTTGAACAATTACGTTCTCATCAGCCTTAAGTACAGTTACAGGTGTAACAACACCATCTTCATCAATGACTTGAGTCATGCCTACTTTTGTTGTAAATATACTCTTCATTTGAGTACCTCCTTAATTACAGCGGATTGATCCAAAATTATTTGGAAAACCTTCAATCATTCTAATTACAGTTTTATTTCAATGTCAACACCAGCTGGTAAATTTAGTTTCTTTAAAGAATCTAAAGTTTTTGCATTTGGTCCAATGATGTCGATTAATCTTTTGTGTGTTCTTTGTTCAAACTGTTCTCTTGAGTCTTTGTATTTGTGAACCGCACGAAGAATTGTTATTACTTCTTTTTCAGTTGGTAATGGAATTGGTCCACTTACTTTTGCTCCTGATCTTTTTACCGCTTCAACGATTTTCTCTGCAGAGCTGTCAATTATTTCATGATCATATGCTCTTAGTCTAATTCTTATCTTTTGATTAGCCATTTTTCCTCCTTTTGATGTGCCACCCTACCGGGCGTTTAATTATATTTGGAAAGCACTAGAGATTATTCTCTAGCTTGCTTGGTGGAAATTACCTTCCACATCTGGCTTAGTGTGAAAGCAACCTCCCACTTCATAGCACTTAAACATGATACAACAATTCATAAGAAAAATCAAGTGAATTTCCTAATTTTTTTAAAAAATTTTCAAGCATTTTCTTATAATTTTTGTACCAATCCGTTTTATTATATATGCCAAAGTGAAAATTTGCAAATTTTTATTTCTTACCTTATATATAGGAGATAAAAATAGAGAGTAAAAATTTTTTAAAAAAATTTTTCTACAACAAATCCAATAAAATCTATGTAGCATATTTATATAGCTAAAACGATAAGATTTATTATTTTTCTATATCAGTATATCTATGAATATAATCTTTTTCTTTTCTGTTTTTAAATCTCTCTACTATATTCTTTATATTCCCTTCTTAATAAATTATAAAATATTATTGTTTGTTTATTTTTTAATTCCTTGCTTATATTTAATTTAATTTTTCAGGTTATTTTCCTATTACAAGAGCAAAAGTTATTATTTATATTTTAAAGAAATAATTTTTTAAAACTAGTCCAAATTAACTTAAAAAAATTTTACAGTTAAACTAATTTATTTGAATTCCAATTTACTATATGTACACATGTTATGCATATCAATTTTGTTATTCAAAGAAACTTATTTACAACCCGAAATATTTGTACTATGATGCTAATAATAAGTTAATCAAGTGTTATATCATTTTAAGCTCTTAATACTGCGAATACCTTTACTTATTTCTACCTAAGTTAAATATATAAATTACTTATTTTCGAATGTTGAAAATTTTAATCATAATAAAAATGTTGCATTTTTAATAAGCTTAATATTTTTAATATTAGATTCATATATTAAAATTAAAAACAATCAAAGAGGTGAATTATGATACCATTTAATATATCAGAACAACTTATGTTTAATACTGTACGATTAGAGACTAAAGATGGTTCTTCTGGGACAGGTTTCTTTTTTGATTTTATATTTGATGATATTCGTGTTCCAATATTAGTTACAAATAAACATGTCTTAAATTACAATAAATCTGAAAATATAACATTTTATTTACACCTAAGAGAAGGTAGTGTTAACGAAACAATCGAAAGTTATCCTATAACTTTAACATCAGATTGGATTTTCCATTCAAATCAGGATCTATGCTTCACATTTATTAATCCAGTTTTTAAAGAAGTAAAGTCACGAACAGGTAAAGATGTATATTATGTTCCCGCTGAAGAAAGTATAATTCCAGATGAAGAAACTTTAAATAATCTATCTGCACTTGAAGAAATAGTCATGATTGGTTACCCAATAGGATTATGGGATAAGATAAATAATTATCCGATTTTTAGAAAAGGATATACATCTTCTCATCCTTCATATGATTTTAATAAAAAAGGAATTGCATTAGCTGACATAGCTGCATTTTCTGGTTCCTCAGGTTCTCCAATCTATATTGTAAATGAGGGAAGTTACAAAAATAAAAGTGGTGGTATAATCTTAGGGCAGAATAGGTTAATTTTCTTAGGAGTTTTATTTGCTGGTCCAACTATAAATACTAATGGTGAAATTGTTGCTATAGATATTCATACACAACAAAAAATAATAAGCAAGACTTCAATAATGACAAATTTAGGTTACTATATTAAATCTAATGAACTACTTAAATTTAAAAATATAATAAGGAATAAATTAATAAATTTAATTAAATACAAAATATACTTAACGCTTATAACTTTAATATGAAACTCAGTAAGTACACATACATTTTCTAAAAATTAAATGGAGCAGACCTTTACGGAATGCTCCATTTAATTTTAATTTAATAAATTGAATTTTTCTGACCTTAATGCTATATTATATAAAATTATGAAAGTCGTCATTGAAAATATTGATTAGAATTACATAATTATTCTGTTTACATCCACTGAATTTTTTTAAATATATTTTATAAAGAAATTCCTAATTGTCTCATCATGTCAAATAAAGTAATATATTTTACATCAAAAGCTTTAGCAACATCCGGTATTTTTGCTGATCTATTAGGTGTTTTTTTACTTAAACCACCTGAAGGAGACTCTAAGGTTACAATAGTATAATTGTTCGACTTTGCTGCCGCAATCAACCAAGGATCTGCGATATTTGTAGGAGCCCACTCCATCAACGCGCTCTCTTTATAAAATCCACATGTCTGAATATACTTTAACACAGATTGATAGTTATCAATAACAGACTTAGTTTTATGGTGACAAACATCAATTATATTTTCATTATCCTTTATCCATTTTGTAAGCTCATCATCACCATTTAAAACTTCATCTTTAATCTTATCTAGCAAAACTATCTGTTTTCTTTTAAATGCACATGCCACATTCTCCCAAAATGATGGAGCAATATCAAATCCATAGTATAATCTATACGGCGTCATTAGAGCATTTGCATCAATCAAAAATGTCTCTGAAGTATTTACCAATTGCTTACACCCCCTACTTTATTAACAACATTAGGAAATGTTTTTTTATTTGTATTGGTTAATCTAAAGGCTTCTGTATAACTAGTTCTCCCAATTGAAATACTTTCGCAAATAGCTCGAACTAGACTTTTATCCAATCTACTTGCAATAGTGCTATAATAATTTCCGCCTTTACCACTCTTATTTTTTTTGTTTTTATTGTATTTATCTATCATATAATCTGCCATTTTTTTGTAAGTAGAAAAATCAATAAATTTATTATCAAAAGCTCTTCTAGCAATTACAGTAACACCACAATGGAATACTCCCGCTATTTCGGAAAATTTATTATAATCATTTTTAGTAGTTTTTAACTTATTCCACTCAATTATAAATTCTTCATTAGGAACTAATAACTCAGCAGCCACTGCATTACATAAAGTTTCTACAGAAGATACAACAGTATCAGTATTTTGGCGATCATTAAATAAATCACTTGTTCCCAAAGCAATATGGGTAGCTTCATGTAATAAGGAAAATAGCCTTGCACCATGTGTATCTGATGCATTGATAAATATTAGAGGTGCCCAATCGTTAGCCATTGCAAATGCTCGAAATTCATTTGTATTCAAAGTACGATGTGTATTATTCCTTACAACTCCATTCATCATTACGACAACACCCGTTTGATTTAATAAATTTCTCCAATATTTAAAAGAATCTGTAACACTATCAGTACTCTTGTACCATTTTATAGGAGTTTCAAGATAAGATCTTATTAATTTTGCAATTTCAATTGGGTTATCTTGTTCCTTAGATAGACCAAGAAAAACACATTTATCAAATCCCATTTCTTGTCGATATGTTGCCATCCAATCCTGAATTGTTTCCATCTCAAAAACAGTATCGATAAGATCTCGGCTAGGATCTATTAAATCAACGCTATCTATCGTTCTATAATCAATTAAATTTATTTTCTCCTTTGGTGGTTTTTCTAAGAAAAAATATCCCAAAGGAATGCAAGACTTTTTACTAAACTCTTCAATCTGATTAAATGTAGGACTCTTCGTACCATCAAGCCATTTAATAATATTTTCAAGCAATTTTCCATCTATATTTTCTTTATTTGTCTGATTTAATGCCCAATTAATAATTTCAGGTTGAATATCAACTGCTATACTTGACATAAATTTACCTCCTTCCATTACTTCTTAATGACATTATACCATTTATTATATATTTAAAATTACTAATTTAAAAAATCAATATATTTTTTCTACTCTATTTGTTTTCTTTTAAATTATTGAATTAGCTTTCATTTATTCATTATCCTATAGATTTAATAATCTTATTAATAACAGTTTTATACTATGTATAATTACTAACTATTCTATTAGTTTTTACAATATTGATTACTAGATGCTTATAAAAACTATAATTCATATTCATTGATTTAAATTCAAATCGTATTTGCTTTGAGTCGTTTCATTTTTTTATATTTTTATTTACATAATATTCTATTGGATTTTTTAATTTATTTTCAAAATATTTTTGGTAGCTTTCTAATATTTTTAATCTTTCTTTTTCGTATGGTATTTTTTTGTATTTTTCTTTTAAATATTTTTGATATTTTTCTATTCCTATATATTTATCTGTGATTGAATTGTCTAGCACTTGGATTAGTTTGTCGTAATCTGTGTAAGTATGGGATAGGAGAAAATTTTTTATTATTTTTTTATCTTTTTCTTCTAGATTGTCTTCTCCTACAAATGAATCTATATCTTTTATTATAAAGGAATGGCTAATATTTGTTTTTGCCGGAAAAAAATATGATTCTTTTCTTAAAATATAAAATCCTCTTATATTTTTTTCTAAATTGTTTTTATTTTCTTTTTTTCCAATTTCAAAAAGTGAGCCACAAGCAAAGGCTATGTCTTTGTCTAGTCCTAATTCTTTTGCCATCATTTTTGCTGTTTTGCCTATAATTTTTGATCTTCTTACCCAAGCTCCTATATTTTGGTTATCTTCTATTAAATAATAATTTATTTTGTCTTTGTTTGGAATATTTCCGTAATTTTCTTTATACATTTCTTTTTACTATCTTTCCGTAGGTATAAATTTTTTTGTCATCGTCTACAAATCTGTATGAAATTTCATTTTTGTTTTTAGAATTTTGTCCAAGTATATATTTTTTATCTCTTATTTCATTTTTATAAACTATATTTATAAATTCTATATCTTGGTCTTTGACTTTTGTAATTTCTCTTAATAAATCCATGTATGATGCGTTATTCACATGATAATTTGTGTCTATGTCAGCATATCTTATTTGAATTTTTTCTAAATTTGTAAATTCATCTCCATATTCGTGTGATTTTTCTTCATATATGGCTTTTTCTTTTTGGTAGGCTTTTGCTATTTCTTTTGGAATTTTTATTGGTCGCATTTTTTTAAGGTCAAAAAGCAAAAACACGCAATAGGCTTCTACAATTTCTTCATTATCTCTTTCTATGATAAAGTTTCTGTAAGCGTAGAATTTTTTCATATCAATAGCAAAGGTGGTAATTTTTATTTTATCTTTTGCTTTTATGGGCTTTTTGATTTTTATATCCCAAGAATAAACTATCCACCTCTTATCTTCCATAATTTTTTCATCTTCTACTTCTTGTGCCTGATCAAATGATACTTCAAACATTAAAGACAAAAGATATTTATTTTTTAAATATCCCTCGCTATTTGCAAGAAATCTTTCTACTTCAAATTCTTTTGTTTTTCTCATTTTATTCCTTTCTGTATATATTTTTGATTATGGCAAATGCCATAAAAAATCCCAAAAATAAACTTGTTACCAAGAGTGCTTTTAAAATATTTTTATCAATTTCTACAAATGCCAAGCCCAAAAGTGATGATGCAATTATTAAGCAAAGTCCTAGAAAAATTATAGCTTGTGTTTTTTGATTTTCTGTTTTTTCATAGGACTTTCTTTCTTCTTCACTTTTTTGGTCGATTATCCTAAAATCCCCTCTTGCAAGTTGCCTTAAAATATTTAGGGTTGTTTGTGGAAATTCTTTTATTAATGAGTAGGTATCATACATTTTTGGTCTTATTCTATCAATAACTAAGTCTGGACTAAAAATTTTAAATACCATAGATTTTGCTATTGGAAGGGCAAGTTCTAGGAATGATTCTTTGTAAACTAATTTTTCGATTAAGCCTTCCAAAATCAGAACTGTTTTTGCAAAATTTGTAAGCTCTGATGGTATTTTTATGGAATAATCCACCAAAAGCGTATAAAAATCTCTAATCAAATCTGCAAGTTTCATTTGATTTAGGCTCATTACCATGTATTTATCCAAAAGTTTTTGAATTCTTTTTTCAAAATCCCCAATTTTTTTGGAATCAAATTCCAAAAGTCCCATGCCAATTATAGCATCAGTTATAAGTTTTACTTCATTAAAACTTGCTCCCAAAAATATTTTCATTATTTGATAGCGATAATTTTCCGATAAATTTCCCACAATTCCAAAATCTATCAAATAAATATTTAAATTATCATCTACAAAAATATTTCCAGGATGAGGATCAGCGTGAAAATATCCATAAGTAAACATTTGATTTACATAAGCTCCTATGATTTTTTCAGCTAATTCTTTTCTAATATCTGACCTTTTTTCATAAACTGACCTTATAGATTTGCCGTCAATATATTCCATTGTCAAAACTTTTTTGCTTGAATATGAATCATAGACGTCAGGAGAAAGGAGGTCTTTTTTTTGAATATTTAATTTTCTGTATTTTTTTATATTATTTTTTTCAACTTCAAAGTCAATTTCTCTGATTAGGGAAAGAGAAAATTCTTGGATAATTTCTCCAAAATTAAAAGATTTTATTCCTTCAAGTTTTATTTCGAGTTTTTTATAAAGATCATTCATTATTTTCAAATCTTCAACAACTCTTTTGTCCATATCTTTTCTTTGAATTTTGACAACAACTTTTCTCTCAAGAGAGCCGACCTTTATAGTTGCCAAGTGGGTTTGGGCAATTGAGCCTGATGCAAGTGGTTTTTTTTCAAATTCATCAAAGACATCATAAATATCTTTTGAAAATTCTTCATAAAAAACTTCTTTTATATTTTCAAAATCTTCTTCTTTTACATCATCTTGTAATTTTTCAAGCTCTGTAATTATATTTTCTGAAAATATATCTCTTCTTGTAGATAATAATTGTCCAAATTTTACAAAAACAGGTCCCAATTCTTCAAACAAACTCCTCAAATTTTTGCCAAAATGACTTTCAAGCTCGCTTAAATCTTTTGAATTTTCTCCCTTATTTTTCAAAAGTTTTCTGCCGTCCAAAATAATATTTAGACTTATAAATTTTTTTATTATCTCAAGTTTTCTTTTTTTGTATCCCATTTTATTCTCAATTTCTATTTTCTATCTTTTCATATTTTATTTTATTTTTCTCCAAAAGTTCTATTGCATAAGGATCAATTCTATAATCATTTGAATAATAAATTTCTTTAATGCCCGCTTGAATCAGACTTTTTGTGCAATTTAAGCAAGGAAAATGAGTTACATAGCAAATAGAATTTTTGACAGGAATTCCTTCTTTTGCACAATACAAAAGTGCATTCATTTCTGCATGAATTGTTGCAATACAATGACCATCTCTCATCGTATGCCCTACTTCATCACAATGTGGATTTCCTTTTATTGAACCATTGTAGCCTGTAGAAATAATTCTATTTTCGCCATTTACAAGAACGCAACCAACATAAGCCCTATCGCAAGTTCCCCTAAGAGCAACCATGTGAGCAAGTTTTATAAAATATTCATTCCAAGTCAACCTATCTTTTGCCATAATTTCACTCCTTATTTTTTTTCTTTATTCTATTTTACCAAATTTAAAATTTTAATCACACAAAAAGACTGAAGATCGACTTCAGCCTTTTAATTTTTTAAACTTTTAATTTTAATTTAAACAAAATATTAAATATTTTAGTAAATACAAAAATCAAAATTGCAAATATTACAAAATTAATTATAGAGAATCCTTTGAAAACAGATTGTTGAAAAATCATCGTTCCACCGCATGCACAAAGCAAAATTATTAAAACTTTCGCAAGATTTTCAATAGGTTTTAACAAAACCATCTTTCCAGATTTTTCTGTTTTTGTTTTTTCTATCAAAGAATATGAAACTGTAAATACAAGCAAGGAAAATATTATTAATCCAGCCAATGCTAAGTAAGAATTATCATAATTTGAAGCAGGTCTTAATACAACTTTAATTATTTTGTTAAAATAAGATTAGTCATTAGGAATTTTATCTTCAATTAAATATATTAAAGACCTTTCATATAAAAATTCGCCTTTGAATAACATATTTAAACTTTCCCATATACTATTTACAATATCAATAAAGAAAAAAGTCATTACGCCTAGTCCAACATGACCTAAAATATTTCCTGCCATAAAACCTACTGACAAAATTGTAAGATAAAGAGCTGACAAAAATCCAAAATTTTTCAAATTTCCTGGAATATATTTGACGCCAGTTTTTAAAATTTCAAAATTTGAAGTTTTTACTATCATATAATTTAAAATTGAGCTTATCAAAACAAATCCAAAAATAATCATAAGCCCAAATATAATTTTCATTAGAAAATCTTTTTTCTTTGTCCATGGATAAGTTCTGGCAAATTCATAATAAGAAGTTGAATGCTCCATTGATGAAAATAAAAATCCCAAAACTAAAACCACAATCATACCCGTAATACTTATAGGAATTGAAAAGAAATTATTCGTTTTTTCCTTCATCTCTTTTGACAAATAATTATAGCTAGTAAGGTTTTGCAAATATTCTCCATTTTTTAATTGATATTCATCATATTTTTTCATTTCCTCTTCACTTGCTTTTGAAAAATTAAAATTATCATACTTGCCATATTCATATTTTTTTGCCATTTTTTTAAAAATAATATCATTTTTTTCAAAGAATTCTTTATCTATTACTACATCTTTTTTGTATTTCTTGCCTGTATTTGCCATGATATTTATTTTATTTGTAACACTAACCAAAGAATCATGTTTTTCTTCCAAGGTATTTGTTTGGAAAACTCCATAAAAAAGAAGGCTAACTAAAACAGCAAGAATTATCCAAAATCCATTTCTTATTGTAAGAATTTTAATTTCTTTCTTAAAGTCTTTCATTATTTACTCCTTCCCTTCTCCCAATAAAAATTATCCTCAATTTTTGATTCCAAAACATCAAATTGCACAATAGATTCATTTCTTTTTATATAATCAAGAATATTTTCCCTATTATCAATCAAAATTGTATAAACTCTTCCCAAATGAAATCGCAAAACAGATTTTTCAAGAATTTTTGGATCTAATTCATCCTTTACAACCACTTGCAACTTAACAAATTTTTCCTTATTTTGATAAAGATTTGTAAGTTTCCCTTCCTTAGAAAGATAAAGAGTTTCATCAGCAACTTTTGCCAATTCCTCAAGCTCGTGGCTTGATGCAAGAACAGTTCTTCCTTCTTCTTTTAAATCCAAAATATAAGAAAGAATAATTTCCTTATTTAAAACATCCATTCCATCAAGAATTTCATCCAAAAGAATTACTTTTGCATTTGTAGAAATAGTAGCCAAAAGCCCAATCAAATTTTTATATCCTTTTGAAAAAGATCTCAAAGATTTTTTTAAATCTATATTATTTTTTTCAAGCTCTTTTTTTGCAAATTTTTTGTTGAAATTCGGATAAATAACTTCATAATATTCAAGCATTTTTTCAACAGATATATAATCAAAATAATCAAACCTATCAGGCAAATAAACAATATTTTCCAATATGTGCTTATCTTCCGCACAAGATTTTCCAAAAACATTAACCTTGCCTAAATCTTTTTGAAAAATATCAGCCATTACTTTTAAAAGAGTAGTTTTGCCAGAGCCATTTCTTCCAACCAAAGCATATATTTTTCCTTCTTCCAAAGAAAAATTTACATCTTCCAAAACCTTATTTTCCCCAAAAGATTTATAAAGGCTCATTACTTCCACAGCCATTAGAGTCCTCCTTGCTCTTTTCATAAATATTTTTAATCTTTTCAAAACTTATTCCATAAAAAATACATTTCAAAAAAATATCGTAGAGTTTTTTCTCGAGTTTTTCTTTTTTTACATCAATTATTTCATCATCTAAACTTACAAAAGTCCCAAGACCTTTTTTTGTAAGCAAAATTCCTTCTTCTTTTAATTTGTTGTAGGCTTTTTGAACGGTAGATTGATTAATCAAAAGAGCTTTTGATAAATCTCTTACAGATGGCATCGTGTCGCCGTCAATCAAAATTCCTTGAGCAATCATTAATTTTGTTTGCTCAACGATTTGTTCATTCAAAGGAATTTGAGATGAGCTATTTAAATCAAACATAAAAACCCCTTCCTATAATTTCTGTATGGTGTATGGTGTATCTCCATACACTTCTTAATTCAATTATAACTAGATTATTTTTCTTGTCAAATATTTTTTTGAAATTTATTTTAAAATTTTTCAAAGAAAAAACCTAGATAAAACTAGGTTTACATTAATGGGGCAAATGGTTTTACTATGAAAGCTATTATTTTTTTATAAATTGGATAAGATTTTACATCGTCAAGGCTTATTTGTTTTCCTATATCAAAACTTATTTCAAAATCTTTTAATATTTCATTTATTACTGGATGTTTGTGAATATAAACTCCACATTCAAAATTTAAATAAAGAGCTCTATAATCTACATTTACTGATCCTACTACTGCTTTTTCATTATCAGAAATCCAAGTTTTTGCATGGATAAATCCTGGCAAATATTCATAAATTTTAACTCCGGATTCAATTAATTTTTTGTAATGAGATTTTGCTAGCATATAGGGAATTTTTTTGTCTGGAATAGCTGGAAGAATTATTCTTACATCCACTCCTCTTTTTGCTGCAAATGTTAAGGATTTTGTCATTTCATTATCTATAATTAAATAAGGCGTCATTATATATGCATAATCTTTTGCTGTATCTAGTATGTGCATATAAATATTTTTGAAAAATCTTTCTTTTCTAATCGGATTATCTCCAACTCCTATCATATAGCCTTGTGACTTTTGTGGATATGTTTGTAAATATCTTTTTAAATCTTCTTTTTCTTCGCTATCCCACAATTGCAAAAACATAATTGTAAATGATTGAACTACTGGGCCTTTTAATCTTATAAAAGTATCTTTCCAATGGCCAAACCTTTCTTCTACATTTATATATTCGTCAGCCAAATTTACTCCGCCTGTAAAAGCTACTTTGCCATCTACTACCAAAATTTTTCTATGATCTCTGTTGTTGTGGTAGGTTGATATAATTGGAATTATTGGAGAAAAAACTTTGCATTTTATTACAAGATTTTCCATCTCTTCTGGAAAATTTTTTGGTAGATTTAAAATTGCATTTGTTCCATCATACATAAGTCTTACTTCAACACCCTCGCTTGCTTTTTTGGTAAGCTCTTCAAGAATTGTCCCCCAAAAATATCCTTGGTGTATTATAAAAAATTCTACAAAAATAAAATCCTTGGCGCTTCTTATCGCCTCAATAATATCATTAACTGCATCATCTCCAACTCTATAATATTTTGCATCATTATTTTTGCTTACAGGATATGAGCCGTAATCATTTAAATATTTTACTAAATTATAAAATTCCTTATCTTCATTTTTTAATTCTTCTACCAAATCTTCATCTATTGTGTGCAGATAATTGGTCTCTTCTTCGCTATCCATAATTGAGCTTTCTTCGATTTTTTTTCCTATATCAATTCTTGATAAGATAAAAAACATAATTCCAAAAGTAGGAAAAGCTGCAATTAGAAAAAACCAAGAAAGTTTTTCGTAAGGATTTACATCCATTGACAAAATCACAAGCAAAGAAATTGCCGCTATCAATGCTGATGATCCAAAAATTAGAGATGGGTCGATTGAAAGATGTCTAAGTATTGCCATAAAAATAAAAATTTGAGCAAGTACCAACAAAACATACAAACCCGCCCTGCCAAAAACAACTTTCAATAAAGATGATTTTGTTTTTTCAACAAATTTGTTATCGTTTAATATTTTTTTAATTTTTTCATTATATTTTTTCATATTGTTATTATACTTTTTCATGATATTATTATATCTAATTTCGCCTTATTTTAAAAGGATAAAAATTTAAAATATTTTTATTAAAAAATCTAACAAAAATCTTCTTATTTGCTTATTTTCATTAATATAACTATAATAGTTCTATAAGAATGAATTAGTATTTTATTTAAAGGAGTTATATGAAATCTTGTACAAATAATGAAAAAATTTTGCTCATTAATGACTTTCTTTCAAGTGGAAATATTGGTGGAAGTCTTTGCAAAAGTGTTTTAAATTTTTATTCTTTTGATATAGATTTTATACCTACAGCTTTAATTTCAAATATGTTTTCTCTAAAACCCATAGAAATTTTTGATTCTAGCGATTTTTTGACCAATACTCTTGAAGTTTATAAAAAGCAAAATAGAAAATATAAGGCAGTTTTTGTGGGCTTTGTTTTAAATTTTAATCAGGCAAAAATAATTTGTGATTTTGTAAAAGAAAATAATCTATTTATGGTACTTGATCCAATCATGGGAGATTCTGGAAAAATCTATAGTGGTCTTGATAAAAATATTGTAGAAATTTATAAATATATGGCAGATTATGCTCATATAATTATTCCAAATCTCACAGAGGCAAGGCTTTTGACTGATAATAAATTTAAAAAAGCTCATGATATTGTAAATTATTATGAAAATATCGGTAAAAAATTTATTATTACAAGTGTTAAAGATGGAAACAGACATTTTATTTTGGCTAAGGATGAAAATTTTATAGAAGAAGATTATAAATTTTTGGACAAGTCTTTTGGCGGAAGCGGGGACTTGTTTGACTCAATTTTTTTGGCAAATTATTTGAAAAATAATGATTTTTTACTTGCAATTAAAAATACAAGGGATATGATAGCTTGTATTCTTGATATGCAAATTAAGATTGATGATAAAGCAAATGATATTAGTATAAATGAAATTTTGAAAAAATTATAGAAAGTGAGGTAGTTTTTTGATTAAAAATAAATATTGGAAAAGGGCCTTGCAAATTGCTTGGCCGTCTGTCTTGGAGTCATTTTTTATTTCTTTGGCAGGCTTAATTGATACCTTCATGGTTTCATCAATTGGTTCATCAGCAGTTGCTGCTATTGGACTTACAACCCAGCCAAAATTTATCGCCCTTTCCTTTTTTATTGCAATTTCAGTTTCAGTTTCAGCCCTAGTTGCAAGAAGAAAAGGCGAAGAAGATAAAAAAATGGCGAACCAAACTATGGTTACTGCAATGATTGTAGCTGTTAGTTTATGTATAATAATCTCTTCAATTTTTGTAATATTTACTCCACAAATTATAAAACTTGCAGGATCATCTCCTGACACTCACGATTTGGGAGTTTCATATTTTAAAATTATAATGGCAGGAATGATATTTAATGTAATTTCCATGACAATAAATGCAGGTCAAAGAGGAAGTGGAAATACACAAATAGCCTTTACAACAAATCTAGTTTCTTCTATTATAAATATTTTTTTCAATTATTTACTTATAAATGGAAATTTTGGTTTTCCAAAATTAGGAGTAAAAGGAGCTGCAATCGCAACAGTTTTGGGAGCTTTTGTTGCAGCAGTTATGAGTTTTTCCTCATTATTTAGAAGATCATCATATATGTCCTTTGGGCTTATAAAAAAATATAAACTTACTTTCTCAAATTTTATATTTAAAGAAATTTTTGGACTAGGCTCAAATATTTTTATAGAAAATATTGCAGCAAGAATTGGATTTTTGGTTACAGCAATTACAGCCGCAAAACTTGGAACAGACCAATTTGCAGCTCACAATGTAGGAATGAATTTGCTTTCTCTTTCATTTTCATTCGGGGATGGTATGCAAGTTGCAGCAGTTGCCCTTACAGGCAATGCCCTTGGAGCAAGAAAAAAAGAAGAAGCAATAAAATATGGAAAAACTTGCCAAGAAATTGGCTTAACAATTTCAATAATAATATCTGTTATTTTGGTATTATTTAGAAAAAATATTTTCAGATTATTTTTTGATGATGACAAAATAATAGCTATGGGCTCTGTAATAACTTTTTATCTTATATTCATAGTTATTTTCCAAATTTCCGAAATAATTTTTGGAGGGGCTTTGAGAGCAGCAGGCGATGTAAAATATACACTTGCCGTAAGTTTGATTTCAATTACCTTTATAAGATCTGCTGCAACATTATTTTTTGTAAATATTATTCATTTGGGACTTCAAGGAATTTGGATAGGAGTTCTAGCAGATCAAGTTTCACGATTTATTGGCTTATGGACAAGATTTAGAAAAGGCGATTGGGTCAATATAGAAATTTAATTAAATGAGATTTTAATTATATATTATAAAATAAAAATATTTTTCACATAAATATTTGAATTTTTCTTCAAATCTGGTATATTATACTTACTATCGGTTAAGATAGTAAGTATATTTTTTTAAACAGGGGGATTAAACAATGAAAATTAAAAAAGTATTACCAGTATTAGCATTAACAGTTGCTTTAGTAGGATGTGGAAAAAAAGCTGACACAACATCAAACGCTTCAAGCACACCAGCTTCAACAACAACTACAGAAAAAGCTGATTCTAACGCTAGTACAATGGATTCAAACGCAGCAAGCACACCATCATCAAACGATGCTAGTACACCTGCTTCAGACGCTGGATCAAATAAATAATTAAATTTTAAACAAAAAAAGAGCAAGAATTTCTTGCTCTTTTTTGTTGAAACTTTTTAAATCAAAATTCAAATTAATTTTTTTAATAAAATTAAAATCAAAAAAATCATCCTCAAAATATTAGGATGATTTTTTGAATTAATCTATAATTAATTATTTATTTGTAATCTAACTGTAGATGTTAAAACATCTGAGTAGCTGTATGATACAGTTCTTTCTGCATCAAAATCATTATTTACTTTTATTGTAAATACACTTGGGAAAGCGTCTAAAATTATACCGCTTTTGGTAACAATTCTTTTTCTACCTTTATCAGCTTTTAAAGTAACTTCTTTTCCTACGTTCTTTTTAACTTCTGACCTTATTTCACTAACTGATTTAAATTCCATATATCCACCTTCCATGCATTTGTATATATTATACAATAAAATTGTGGATAAGTCAAATTAGCGTAATATTATACGCTAGATTAAAATTCTTGTCAAATATTTTTATAAAAGGCTCTATAAGCTGTAAAAGTTGAGTAGAAGTCTGCTTTTGAAATTAATTCTATTGGTGCGTGCATAGATATTACTGGTGTTCCACAATCAACTACATCCATTCCATATTCTGCAAGAATATAGGCGATCGTTCCTCCACCACCTTGATCAACTTTACCAAGCTCTCCTGTTTGGAAAATTACTTCATCTTTATTAAAAGCAAGTCTAACTTCTGATAAATATTCTGCATCAGCATCATTTGATCCGCCTTTTCCACCAGAACCTGTATATTTTGTTAAGGCAACTCCATGAGAAATTTGAGCTGAGTTTTGACTTTCTGTTGCATCTTTAAAGTTTGGATCTTCTGCCAAGGTTACGTCAGCTGATAAAACTTTTGAATTTCTCAAAGCTCTTTTGAATTTAATCAAATCAAATTCTTCTTTTAAATTCATAATTTCTAAAAGAATATTTTCAAAAAATTGTGAAGTCATTCCTGTTGCTCCGACTGAACCAATCTCTTCCTTGTCAACAAAAAGTCCTACCAAAGTTTTTTTAGTTTCTTTTATATCAAGTAAAGCTCTCAAAGCTGCGTATGAGCAAACTCTATCGTCATGGCCGTGGGAGGCTATCATTGATTTATCAAAGCCAACTTCTCTTGCTTTTCCTGCAGGAACTACTTCAAGTTCTGCCGTTATAAAATCTTCTTCTTCAATTCCGTATTTTTCATTTAAAATTTTTAAAATATTTTTCTTTACTGGATTTTCTTTTTCATCTAATAGTGGTCTATTACCAACTATAATTGATAATTGCTCACCTGTTATAACTTCTTTTGCAGATTTTTCCATCAATTGTCTTGATAAATGTATTAAAAGCTCTGAGATGAAAAATACTGGCTCATCTTCCTTATCCCCAATTGAAATATCTACTTTTTCTCCATTTTTTGTAAAAACTACTCCGTGAAGGGCAAGTGGCATATTTGTCCAATTATATTTTTTTACTCCCCCATAATAATGAGTTTTTAAATAAGCAAGGCCGTTTTCTTCTGTAAGTGGAACAGGTTTTAAATCAAGTCTTGGCGAATCGATATGACCTCCAACTATAGCAAGTCCTTCTGATAACTCTTCACTTCCTATGTGAAACATAGCTACAGCTTTATTTTTATTTACTGCATATATTTTATCGCCAGAATTTATTTTTCCAGCCTTTATTTTTTCTTCAAGGTCAACATAACCTGCTTTTTTTGCTAAATTTATAATTTCTTTTGTAGCAAGTCTTTCAGTTTTTCCCTTGTCCAAAAAATCCATATAATCTTTTGAAAGACTTTCTAATTCTTTTTCTTGGTCTAGTGATAAATTTTCCCAGACATTTTTTCTTTTGTACTCTGTCATTTTTTTCTCCTAAATTAATTTCCATATATTTTTTGCATACTCAAGAGGATTATCAATTTCAAGTCCTTCTATAAGTTTTGCTTGGTCAAATAAAATATTTACTATCATTTTAAATTCGTCAGAATTTTCTTTCAAATCTTTTTCTAATAGTTCATAGGCCTTGGAATTTTTGTTTATTTCTAAAACTTTCTCCGCCTTAATATCTGGGGCATTTACTTGAGATTTTAAAGTTTTTTCCATCTCAATTGAAACATCTCCCCTTTGTTTTATCATTGAAATTACATCATCTGATAAATCATCTGAAATTTTTACATCTACTACTTCTTCTGGTAAAATTTCTTTTATTTTTTCAACCAAGTCTTTGTTTTCTTCATTTTCTTCATCATCTTCATCAACTTGATTTATTGATTTAAAAGGAATTTCCTTGTAAGAATTTAGCATTTTTATCAAAAATTCATCTAATTTTTCATCAAGTAATAAAACGTCTCTGTCTTTATCAACTGATTTTAAGGCTGGGGAATTTTTGATTTTTTCTAAATTTTCTCCAACTGTATAGAGGATATTTTCATCTGTTGATTTCAAATCTTTCTTGTATTCGTTCAATGAAATCATCTTATCTTTTCTGTAGGAATTAAATAATAATAAATCTTCTAGCCTATCTTTTTTTCCTCCAAAAGATTCATAAATTGCAACTTTCAAATTGTTGCCAAATTCTTTGAAAAATATTTGGTATTTTTCCCTATCGTCTTTCATCATATCCATTAAGTGAGATCTTATTTTATTGTTTATTTGTTTGGCAATAAATCTTAGCTCTCTTGTTTCTTGAAGGGTTTCTCTTGAAATATTTAGGGAAATATCATCACTTTCAACAACTCCCTTTGCAAAAGAAAATTCATCTTCAAGTAGATCTTCGTGCCTATCTTTAATTTTTACTCCTGATGAATAAAGTTGAAGGCCTTTTTGATAATCTTTTGAATAAAAATCAAAAGGTGCTTTTCTTGGAATATAAATTATTGCCCTAAATTCAACAGTTCCTTCAATATTTAAATGAATCCATGATAAAGGATCATCAAAACCAAAGCCTTGGTCCTTGTAGAAATTTATATAATCTTCATCACTTAAATCTTTTTTGGATTTTTTCCAAATTGGAATTTCAGAATTTAAAACTTCTACTTCCTTATAATCTTCATATTCTGGATTTTCATCAGTAGAATCTTTAGTTTTTCTTGACTTTGTAACTTCCATTTTGATTGGGTATCTGATGTAGTTTGAATATTTTCTTACAAGTTCTTTGATTTTATATTGATTAAGATAAATATCATAGTTTTCATCTTCTGTGTTTTCTTTTAAAAATAAAGTAATATCTGTTCCATTTTCTTTTTTGTCGGATTTTTCAATCTCATAGCTTTCGGCGTTTTCACTTTCCCATTTATAGGCTTGATCATCTTTTTTGGTATTTACAATAATTTTTTTGCTTACCATAAAGGCTGAGTAAAATCCAACCCCAAATTGTCCAATTAAATTATTTAAATCTTCGCTTTCAATTTCTTTTTTGAAAATTTCTGTACCAGATTTTGCAATTGTTCCAAGATTTTCTTCCAAATCTTTTTCATCCATTCCAATTCCAGTATCTCTTATGGTTAAAGATCTTTCGTCCTTGTTTGGAATAATTTCAATATAATAATCTTTTTTGTCTACGTTTTTATCTGATTTTAAATCTTTATAATATAATTTATCAATAGCATCTGAGCCATTTGATATTAATTCCCTAAGAAAAATATCCTTGTTTGTATAGATTGAATTTATCATCAAATCCATTACTTTTTTGGCTTCTGCTTTAAATTCTTTTTTCATAAATCCTCCTTAGCACTTTAAGTTGCTGACTGCTAATATTATACTTACTCTAAAATTTTTTTCAATTTTCTAAATCTTTGGCAAGGCTGAATATTTCAGCTTGAATTTTAATTTTTTCCCTTTTTATTTTTTCAATTTCCTCATTTTGTTTTTTTGAAATTAAAATCGACTGAACAAAATTTGAAATAATAAAAGCTCCAACAAAAACCATAATTTTTGTAGGCGTTTTTGTCTTAGCCAAAGATATAATTAATAAAAAAATCAAAGAAAAAATTAAAGATTTAAGAAAAAATGAAAAAAATGAATTTTTCTTTTTTATTTTTTCCACATTTTCATCTAGATCTTGGAGTTTTTTCCTTAATTCCATAATTTTTTTTAAATTTTTCTCATTCATAACATCACCAAAATAATTGTACCCCAATTCCTAGTATTTTACTTTGATTTTTAATTTCTCTTATAGTAAAATAAATTTTAGACATAAAGGAGGGTTTTTATGGCTTTAGAAGATAGAAAAAAAGAGAAGGTGGAAATCACACACGATATGTTAATCGGTGATATAATCCAAGCAAAACCAGAATCAATTAACACTTTCCTTTCAATAGGAATGGGTTGTATTGCTTGTCCTTCATCTTTGTACGAAACCTTAGATGAAGCTTGTATGGTTCACGGAATTGATCCAGATTTCTTGCTTGAAAAATTAAATAAATAAAAAAAAGACTTTTGCAAATACCAATGCAAAAGTCTTTTTTGATTTTTAATTTTTTTCAAAATATTTTTCCCACTTATTATCATAAGTCCAAAAATAATTTCCTTTTTTTTCTGAATCTTTGTACTTATCAAAATCATTTAAAATTTTCCTATAAGTCTTGCTCATTATAATCAGTGCCAATATATTTGGAACAACCATTAAAGCATTTGCTGTATCAGCAACCGACCAAGCAAATTTCAAACCGCCGATTGAGCCTAGATAGCAAAAAATAATATAAATATATTTGAATAAATCAGAAAGTTTACTTGAGCCTGTCAAATATTTTACACATCTTTGCCCATAATAGCACCAAGAAACTGCCGTTGTAAAAGCAAATAACACTAAAGCCAAAGAAACCAAATATTTTCCCCAAAAAATTGATTTTGAAAATGATTCAGCCGTAAGGGCAGCACCTTCAAGGCCTTGCGTTTTATAAATTCCACTTGTAATAATTACAAGAGCTGTCATTGTACAAATAATCATTGAAGAGATAAAAACTTCAATCGCTCCCCACATTCCTTGTCTAATTGGATGGTCGGTATGACTTGTTGCATGAGCCATGGGTGCAGTTCCAAGACCTGCTTCATTCGAAAAAATCCCTCTAGCAAGCCCCCACCTAATAGAAATTAAAATCCCAGAGCCTGTTGCTCCTCCTGCAAAAGCTTTTGGATTAAAAGCTCCAATAATAATTTCTTTAAAAGCTGGAATTAAATTTTCAATTTGCAAAATAAGAATCAAAATACAAGCTACAATATAAAAAACTGACATTATAGGCACAATTTTTGATGCAAAAGCTCCAATTCTTTTTATCCCACCAACAAGAACCAAAAGCATAAAAATAACAATCAGAATTCCACCAAGATGCAAATTTAAACCAGTCATCGCATTTAAAGATTCAGAAATAGAATTTGATTGAACCAAAGCTCCTGTTCCAATAATTGCAATAAAAGCAAAAAACGAAAAAATTTTCGCCAAAATTTTTGAGCCAGTTCCTTTTTCAATATAATACATAGGCCCGCCAATATATTTTCCATCATCATCTGAAACTCTTGTAGCAACAGCCATAGTAACTTCAACCATTTTTGTTGTCATACAAATAAAACTTGCAATCCACATCCAAAAAATTGCCCCAGCGCCACCAAATCCAATGGCGGTTGCAACTCCTACAATATTTCCAGCTCCAATAGTTCCAGCAAGAGCAGTCGAAACCGCCTCAAAAGGAGAAATAGAATTTTCATCAGATTTTGAATCCTTAACAAGTCTTCCAAAAGTATTTTTAAAAATATAAGAAAAATTTTTAAAAACCCAAAAATTTGACCTATAATTTAAAACTATTCCTCCAAAAATCAAGACGATAATCATAGGATAACCCCACAAAAAATCGCCCAACTTAGCATTTAATTTTATAATTTCCAAAACGGACTAACCTCTTTCTAATTAATATAAGTTTATTCTTATTATTATAAAGGTTTTTTAAAAAAATAAAATAATAATTTATATTTTTTCCATTAAAAAATTTTTTATCCTATAAAAATCCAGACTGTTGACAAAGTATACAAATCCTCATGCTAAGAATATCATACGGAAAAAATTGATTTGATTTCAAATTTTAAAATTCGTCAAAAAACGCACTGTTTGAGCGTTAGCGAGTTTGCGTTTTTAGAATTTTGGAATTTAGAAATCAACAATTTTTGAAGTCCGATATTCGTGCTTGAGGATTTGTCTACGCTCTGAATTTTTATCCTATAAAAATCAAAAATTTTTCCTTGATTTAAACTGTATACGCTCTAAATCAAATTTGCGCTAGGCTTCTTGCAAAATTTTTATTATACATACTCATAACTTTATCAAAAAATAAGCCCACAAGAATATTTATGCCAGCAGTTGGAAGAACTAGGCTTACAAACATTAATTTTATACCAAATCCTTCTGGCAAAGCTCCTGTTATATTCATCAAAAATAAAAATACAAGTCCAGATACTGCTGTTCCAAGAAAATATAGGCTCCCAATCGAAAAAATATTTTCCATTTTTATTTTTTCAAAAAATTTTACAGCAAAATATACAAATAAGGATGAAATAATTTTATCTATAATATTTGGCACAAAACCTCCTGGCGCACTCGTTGTAATTCCTGCTAAAATTCCACCAGCAAGACCTACTGCAAGTGACATTTTAAAATCCTTATTTAAAATAATAATTGTAAAAACACACACCAACATAAAATCAGGTTTTACCATGCCCACAAAGCCTGGTATTAAATGAAGTATTGTTCCTATTGCAAGTAAAATTGACGCTTGAGTTATAGTTTTTGTTTTCATAATTTTCTCCTTTAAATTTTTTAAAATTTTCCAATAAAAAAACCACTTGCTCCAAAGGAGCAAATGGTTGAATTCGCGGTGCCATCCTTTTTATGTAAAATAAATTTCAATAAATTAATAAATCTTACATATCTTTATTCTGATACTAATTTAAAATAATTTCATATCATATCCCTATAACGTGGGAAGACGGCCTCGGGTACTTTTTTCACCTTAGCACTCTCAGATCCATTCAGTTTTACTTCTTTACTTGTTTCCACCACACACAAGCTCTCTATAAAAGATTTATAAAACTTACTTACTTCTGATCAAAGCTTTATTATTTTAACTTATAAGTTATTTTGATTATATATTGAATTTATATTTTTGTCAAATGCTTTGTTAAAGTCAATATAAGCTCCCATAAATTCAAAATCTCTAGTATTTTCATATAAAAAATCCAAAAGGCTCCTAATTCTTTTCTCTTTAATAGAGCCTTCAAAGTCAAAATAAAATACAAATTCGAAATCAGAACCAGGAATTGGAGAAGATTCAAGCTTAGTCATATTTACACCCAAAATTTTAAATTTTTCTACGATATTAATAAGAGAGCCCGGCTTATCAAAAGCTTTTAACCTTACAGAAATTTTGTTTGCCTTTTCATAAATTTTTAAATTTTTGGACACTATAATAAATCTTGTATAATTATTTGATTCATTTTGAATATTTTCGTCAATTATTTTTAGTTTATAAACCTTAGCACAAAATTTTGAGCCAATAGCTCCAAGTTTTTTATTATTTTTCTCTTTTATATATTTGCTCGCAAGTGCCGTATTATAATATTCTTTTTGGATAAAACCGTGTTTATTTATATATTTTCCACATTGACCTAGAGCTTGCGGATGAGAATAAACTGTTTTTATATCAGAAAGTGTTGCATCTAAATGTCCCAACAAATAATGATTTATATCTAGCTTATAATTTCCAATTATAAAAAAATTTCTTTCAAGCATTAGATTATAAACTTCTTTTACAGAGCCAAAAGATGAATTTTCTAAAGGCAAAATTCCAAAATCACATATATTTTCATCTATTGCATCAAGAATTTGGTCAAATTTTTTGTAATAATTTATTTTACCTTTGTGAAAAATAATATGGGAAACTTGATCGGCATAAGAGCCTTTTGCCCCTCCTACGCCAATTTTTCCTTCTTTAGGAAAAATTTCTCTTATAAATTTATCTTGTAAATATTTAGAAAATTTTCCATCACAAAGACTCATCATATAATCTTTATATTTTTCTTTTACAAATTTATCAAGATTTTCCAAATCTTCTTTTTTATAATTTTCTTTTTCTAAATTTTTAATAATTTTTTCAATATTTTCATTCATTTAACAAGTCCAATACAGTTAAAGCCAAAATAGATTCTCCAATAGGAGGAGTTCTAAGGGCAAGGCATGGATCGTGTCGTCCCTTAATTTGCAATATTTTTTCTTTTTTTTCTTTTATAGAAAATGATTTTTGGCAAATATAAATTGACGGGGTTGGTTTGAAAATTAAATCAAAAACTACGGGCATACCATTTGTAATTCCTCCAACAACTCCACCAGCATTATTTGTTATAGTTTTTACTTGTCCATTTTTAATTTCAAATTGGTCATTGTGCTGAGAACCTTTCATTTTCATTGCATCAAGTCCCAAACCAAAAGAAACCGCCCTAAGGGCAGGAATCCCATAAGAAAGATAGGAAATTTTTGCCTCAAAAGAATCAAACATCGGCTCTCCAAGTCCTTTTGGAATATTTTCTCCAAAAACTTGACAAATTCCCCCAATAGAATCTCCATCTTTTTTTACTTTTTCTAAAAGATTTCTAATATCTTTTTCTTTTTTTTCGTCCAAAACAGGGATTTCTTTTTGAGAAATTTTTTCCAATTCATCCATAGAAGGATTTGCCAAATCAATATTTTTATCTTCAATTCCTCCAATATTTTTAATCCTTGATGAAATTTTTATATTTTTTTCTTCTAAAATTTGCTTGGCAATTCCTCCTGCAAGACAAAATGGCGCAGTTAATCTTCCAGAAAAAGGTCCTCCCCCATTCATATCCATTTCATTTCCATATTTTATAAAACTTGTATAATCTGCATGAGATGGCCTTGGAATATCATTTAAATTTTCATAATCTTTGGATTTGTAATTCTCATTTTTTATTATTGCTGTTATAGTTTTAGAAATTATTTTATTATCCCTTACTCCAGAAATAAAATTTATCTTGTCACTTTCTTTTCTTTTTGTGGTAAATTTTGATTTGCCTGGAGCTCTTCTTTGCATAAAATTATTAAGTTTTTCCATGTCAATTTCAAAACCAATTTCCATATTATCCATAACTACGCCCATATATTCTTGGTGGCTTGAGCCAAATATGGTTATTTTTAAATTTTTACCAAAGCTTTGACTCATTTTAAATTTCCTTTCTTAAATCATGGATTTTTTTTGTAGCCTTTACTATTTTGTCAAAATCATCTGGAACTACGCATTGAGCTCCATCAGAAAATGCTTTTGCAGGATTTTCGTGAACTTCTATCATAAGTCCATCTGCCCCAACTGCTGTTGCAGATAGGGATAAATCTTTTACATATCTTGAAATTCCCGCTGCATGAGATGGATCGATTATTATTGGAAGATGAGTTTTTTCATGCAAAAATGGAACAGCTGTCACGTCCAAAGTATTTCTTGTTGCTGTTTCAAAAGTCCTAATTCCTCTCTCACAAAGAATAACTTTTGTATTTCCCCTGCTCATAATATATTCTGCTGCCATCAATAATTCTTCATAAGTTGCAGATAGGCCTCTTTTTAATAAAATTGGTTTATCAACTTCTCCAAGCGCTTTTAATAAATCAAAATTTTGCATATTTCTTGCTCCAACTTGAAGAATATCTACATCGTCAAAATATTCTAATTGGTTAATTTCCATAATTTCTGAAACAAGAGCAAGGCCTGTTTTTTCTTTTGCTTTTATTAGATAATCAATGGCTTTTTTGCCATAACCTTGGAAAGAGTATGGACTTGTTCTTGGCTTAAAAGCTCCTCCTCTTAAAATAGTTGCGCCAGATTTTTTGATTTTTTTTGCAATTGATACAATTTGTTCTTCACTTTCGACTGAACATGGTCCTGCCATATAAACAAAAGAGCCACCACCGATTTTTGTTCCATTTTCCAAAGTAATTATTGTATCTTCTGGGTGAAATTTTCTGTTTGCTTTTTTATAAGGCTCTTGGATTCTTATTACATCATCAACAACACTTTTTGATTTCATATCATCTTTTGAAACCTTGGAAGTATCTCCCAAAAGCCCCAAAATAGTCGTTTTAAAACCAACTGCCTTACTTACTTTAAGTCCCATATCTTCAATTTCTTTTATAAGATCTTGTACTTCTTTTTCATTTGCACCATTTTTTAATTTAATAATCATTTTCTTCTCCTAACAAAATCTCTTTTTTCTTTAAAAATTTTTTATGTAATTTTTTAAGCTAATTTATTATTTCAAAATAAAAAAGCTTCCTGGCTATTACCAAGAAGCTAAAATTCAAAAAAACTTAAAATGTTTTAAAATTTTGCACATGATAAATAGCCTTACTTTTGTCAAAAGTAAAGTTAAAAAAGTAAAAGCTAGTTTGTGCAAAATTTAAGTTTTTCATTATTTTCTCCTGTTTTCTAAATTTTCTATATTATAGCATAGAAATTTTTTTCAGTAAAGTTTAATTATTGTGGGAATTCATAATAGCTTCAGTTATTTTTGGTATAACTTGTTTTTTTCTGGATAAAACACCAGGAGCTGAAATTGTTCCATTGTTTACCTTATTTCCAAAAACTTTTTCTATATCATCAAGATAGTTTCCCACGACTAATAATTCAGATTTTTTATTGAAAATATCTGTAAGGACAAGGACAAATGTATTTTCTCCCTTAGCATTTAATCTTTCTTTCATAAGAGCAGTTAATTTATCTTTTATAGGATTTAACTCTTCTGGATTCATTGTCATAACTTGTCCAACTCTGATTTTGTCATCGCCAATTGTAAATGCTTTTACATCTCCATCAATTAAATCTTCTGGCGATTTATTTTTAAGACTTGTTCCAGCCTTAAACATCTTCATAGCAAAATCTTCTGGATTAATATCTGCAATTTTTGTAAGTCTATTTAAAACTCTTTTGTCAGTTTCTGTTGTTGTTGGCGATCTGAATAAAAGAGTATCGGAAATTATTGCTGCTGAAAGTAGACCAGCAATTTCTTTTGTAGGTCTTATTCCTGATTCAAAAAACATTTTTGCAACTATGGTTGCAGTTGAACCCACAGGCTCTGCCCTAAAAAATAAGGGTTGATTTGTTACAACATTAGCTACTCTGTGGTGGTCAATTATTTCAATTATTTCTGCATAATCAATATCATCAACTGATTGGTTTCTTTCGTTGTGGTCAACCAAAATTAATTTTTTCTTCTCATCAGAAATTAAATGGTATCTTGAAATTGCCCCAAGAACTCTTCCCCTTGCATCAACAATTGGATAAGATCTAAATCTAGTTTTTCCCATTACCTCACGAACTGTATCAACTGTATCTTCTGGAGAAAAATAAACCAAATTTTCTGTGCTCATAACATTTGCAATTGGAACTGCCATTGGCAAAAGTCTTGCTGTCATAAAGGTATCATATTCTGTTGAAATAATTGTAATATTATTTTTTTCAGCCTCTTTTTTTAGCTCCTCCTTCATATCAGAGCCGTTGGTTAAAATAATTAAAGAAATATTTTTACTTATCAAATACTCTTGAGCTTCAAGCCTATTTCCTGTTATAACCAAATCTCCATCTCCAACCAAAGAAGTTTCTGGAGAATCTTTTTCATTCATGGCATAAACCATCATTTTGCCTGTAAAATCTCTAGGCCTTTTTGGATTTACCATAAGCTTTGCAGATAAAATATCAACTATATTTTCAATTGGCGTGTGAGTTCTTCCAATAATTCTATCATCCCAAACTTCCATATAAGAATGGGTTAAGTTTGACAAAGATGCAACTCCAATTAATCTTTCCTTATCATCTACTACAAAAAGAGAATTCAATTTATTTTCTTGAATTATTGACCAAGCATTTCTAATTGGAAGAGATTCATCAACATTATAAGAATTGTCATAGTCAATATCTTTTATTTGAAGTTTCATAGAATCCTTATGAAGAGGAGCCTTAACTCCAAAATAATCAAGAACAAATTGAGTTTCTTGATTTACATGACCAAGTCTAATCGGAATCGCCTCGCTATCTCCCAGCCTATTTTTTAGATTTGCATAAGCAAGGGCTGAGCAAATAGAATCAGTATCTGGATTTTTGTGACCTGTAATATAAACTGTTTGTTTCATAATACCTCTAACTTTCGCTATCAAATTTAACTCTAAGTAAATTTATCTTGTAACGTTCAACCTTCTCACAAATCAAAGTAACATCATCAACCTTTACAATATCTCCAGTTTTAGGAAGACGGTTAAGATAATCAATAACCAAACCTCCAACCGAATCATTTTTAACTTCTTTAATATCTCTATTAAAATAATCATTAAAATCATTTATGTGCATACTTGCATCAACTATAAATTCATTATCAGAAACCTTGTAGACTTTCTCATCATCAGGATCATATTCATCGTAAATATCTCCAACAAGCTCCTCAATAATATCTTCAATCGAAACAAGCCCTTCCGTTCCGCCGTATTCATCAACAACAATAGCAAGGGACACATTCATTTTTTTCATTGATTTAAAAAGATCAATTATATTCATATTTTCATAAGCATAGTAAGTTTGCCTTAGCATATCTTTAAGCCTTGGCTCTCTACCCTCAGCAACAAAAGTAACAATATCTTTCATGTGCAAAACGCCCACAATATTATCAATACTTTCGCCATAAACAGGAATTCTTGAATGCTTAGATTCAATTAAAAATTTATCCAATTCTTCCTTAGTCGAATCAATAGCTATTGCCTCCATATTAGTTCTTGGAGTCATAATATCAGATGCAAAAGAGCCAGCAAAATCAAAAACATTATTTATAATTTCACTTTCTTCATTATTAATAACGCCTTGCTCTTCCCCAACATCTACAATAGTTTTCAAATCTTCTTCTGTAACCTTATCAGAATTATCAGCCCCATCAGATAATTTTTTTGTAAGATATTTTGTAAATAATCCCAATAAAAATACCATAGGCTTTAAAATTAAAGTCACAATATAAATAGCTTTTGAAAATCTAAGAGCTATTTTTTCGCTATTAATTTGAGCTGCAAGCTTTGGAGTAATTTCTCCAAAAATTAAAACTGTTATAGTTACAACAACTGTAGAAATAAAAGCACCAGCAGCTCCAAAAATATCAGTAAAAAATAATGCAGCTATGGTAGTAGTAACAATATTTACAATATTATTTCCAACAAGAATTGTTGTAATTGTGTTTTGGCTATCATCAACGAGTTTTCTAAGCAATGATGCGTTTTTTACATTTTTTTCTTCAAGTTGCCTTAATTTAAATTTGTTTACAGAAGTAATGGCAGTTTCTGAAGATGAAAAAAATGCAGAAAGCAAAATCCCCAAAATCATTACAAATAACTCAATTATATTTTTTGTCGTCAAAACTTCCTCCTTGAATACATTATATGAGAAATTTATAAAAAAATAAAGTGATTAATTAAAGTAATTATGATATAATATGCTCGAAAAAAAGGAGGAATTATGGAAAAAAATTCGAACGAATCACTTGCCGAAAAAATTTTCAGATTAAAAGAGAAAAAAACAAATGTAAAAACTGAAATCATGGCAGGAATTACAACATTTATGACTATGTCATATATTTTGGCAGTAAATCCACAAATTTTGGGAGATGCTGGAATGGATAAGGGAGCAGTATTTACTGCAACAATAATTGCATCAATAATTGCAATTTTAATTATGGCTCTTTACGCAAACCTTCCATTTGCCCTTGCACCTGGAATGGGATTAAACGCATTTTTTACCTACACAGTTGTAATGACTATGGGAAAAAGTTGGGAATTTGCCTTAGCAGCTGTTTTTATTGAAGGAATTATTTTTGTATTTTTAACATTTTTTAATGTACGTGAAGCAATTTTTAATGCCATACCAAGAAGTTTAAAAACTGCAGTATCAGTAGGAATCGGATTATTTATTTCTCTAATTGGTTTATTAAATTCTACTGTAATTGTAAAAAATGATGTTGGACTTGGACTTGGAAATTTAGTTAGTAAAGAAAGTTTTATATTTTTTATAGGACTTTTGATTATGGCAGTTTTAACAGCAAGAAAAACAAAGGGAGCTTTGTTAATAGGAATTGTTATTTCTACAATAATTGCTCTTTTTACTGGAGTAAGCAAGCTCCCAGAAGGCGGAATTATTCAATTGCCACCATCACTTAGCCCAATTGCTTTCAAATTAGATTTTTCATCAATATTTTCACTAGAAATGTTTTCTGTTGTATTCGCATTTTTATTTGTAGATTTATTTGATACAATAGGAACACTTACAGGAGTTGCAACAAAAGCAAAAATGTTAGATGAAAATGGACAGTTGCCTAATGCTGGACGTGCACTTTTTGCAGATAGTATTGGTACAACTCTTGGAGCACTTTTGGGAACATCAACTGTAACAACATTTGTAGAAAGTGCAACAGGAGTTGCAGAAGGTGGAAGAACAGGACTAACTGCCTTGTCAACAGGATTTTGTTTTTTCCTATCAATATTTTTCTATCCATTAATCACAATAATTCCAGCTCAAGCAACAGCAGCCGCTCTTGTAATGGTAGGATTATTTATGATAGATTCAATTGTTGATATAAATTTTGGAGATTTCACAGAATCTTTCCCAGCCTTTATGACAATAATAATGATGCCATTTGCTTACTCAATTGCAGAAGGAATCGCCTTTGGAATGATTTCATACGCAAGCGTAAAATTATTAACAGGAAAAGGAAAAGAAGTTTCCCCATTAGTTTATGTGCTTGCCTTAGTATTTTTACTAAGATATTTACTTCCATTATTTTCGTAAATAAGCAAACAAAAATTCCCCATTAATTTTGGGGAATTTTAAAATTAAGATAAAATATTTTACATCTTATCTTCAACTGATTTTATTTTTTGGTCAAGACTTGCTTTTTTGTCGCGTCTGTCGTCTATTTTTATTACTGAGTAAACTCTATCAGCTCCATTTTTAAAAACTGATTCTTGACAAGCTCTGATTGCTTCAAAGGCCCTGTCTATATCTCCATGGATAACTGTTCCCATCGGATTTAATCTTACTTCCAAATCTTCGTATTCTTTCAAAACTTTTTCGCATCCTGCTACATATTTTGAAACTGAAGTTTCTTTTGTTCCTATTGGTACTACTGTTAATTCTATAACTGCCATAATATCCTCCTAATATTTTTTATTGTAAAAATCTTCAAATATTTTTATAGCTTCTATGTGATCGTCTACTCCGCCAAGCTCTCTTATTGAGTGCATGGCAAGAATTGGTGTTCCGACATCTATTGATTTTATTCCAGATTTTGAAGAAACTATTGGGCCAATTGTAGAGCCACCGACCTTATCAGATCTGTTATGAAAAGTTTGAACTTTTGCTCCAACATTTTTTGCGTGCTTTAAAAATCTTGCCCTAGTTTCTACATTTGTTGTATAAGCACCATTAGAAGCTACCTTTATCCCTATACCCATATTTATTCTTGTATTATTAGTAGAATCAAATAAATTACTATAATTTGGATGAATTGAGTGAGAAAGATCTGCTGAAATCAAATATGAATTAGAAAGAGAAATAAAATAATCTTCCCTATTATAACCCAAATTCATTACAATTCTTTCCATAATTTCATCCAAAAATGGAGAAGATGCTCCTGTCCTTGTGCCTGATCCAATTTCTTCATTGTCATTTAATACGCACATATTAAATTTTTTATTTTCACTATTAATTAAAGCTGTAAGAGATTGGTGAACACTTGCAAGATTATCAAGTCTTCCAATGTGAATAAATTCATCATCACTTCCCATAAGAGATCCTTTTTGCCTATCAAAAAGTGCCAAATCAAAATCTATTATTTTTTCTTCATCTACTCCAATTTCTTTTGCCAATAATTTTTGCAAAAATCCTTCTTTTTTAAAATCATCTTCAATGGTTTTTATTATAGGAGAAAGTTCATCTTGCATATTATATTTGTAACCTGAATTTAAATCCCTATTAATATGGATTGCACAATTTGCAATTGTCAAAAGATCTTTATCAATTTTTAAAAGCTTCGTTGTAAATTCTCCATTTTCTTCATAAACAACTTTTCCTGCCAAAGACAAATCCCTATCAAACCAAGAAGATACAATCATTCCCCCATAGCCTTCAACATTAAATTTCAAAAATCCATTTGAAGTCATTTCTGGATTTGATTTTATTTTAAAAGTTGGAGAATCTGTGTGAGATCCAATTATATCAAACCCCTTTCTTGGATCATCTCCCACACTAAAAGCAATTAAAGCTGTATCGTCACGACTTACAAAATATTTTCCGCCTTTTTCTAGTTTCCATTTTTCATTTTCATTTAGTTTTTTAAAACCATTTTTTTCTAAACGATCAATAGAATTTTTGACAGCAAAATAATTTATTGGACTTTGGTCAATAAATTCTATTAAGTCATTGATTATTTCATTTCTATTCATATAATATATATTACCCTATAGATAGCTTTATAAAAGTGATTTTTGACTTTTTGTTAAACTTTGCTTTATAATAATAAAAAGAGTACGGAGGTAAATGTTTATAATGAAAAAATTAGAAGAAGTAATATTAAGCCATGGTAAGGTTCTTGGCAAAGATATTTTAAAAGTTGATTCTTTTCTAAATCATCAAATAAAACCAAAATTGATAAAAGAAATGGGAGAAGAATTTGCTGAGCATTTTAAAGACAAAAATATAAATAAAATTTTGACAGTTGAATCATCAGGAATTGCCCCAGCAGTTATCACAGGTCTTGTCCTTGATTGCGATGTAGTTTTTGCAAGAAAACAAAAATCTCTTACAACCGATGACAATACATTTTCTTCAACTTGCTATTCTTATACAAAAGAAGAAATGAAAAGACTTATTGTAAGCAAGGATTACTTACACGAAAATGATAATGTTTTGTTGATAGATGATTTTTTGGCAAATGGTCAAGCTGCAAAAGCTATGGTTGCAATTTGTAAACAAGCAGGTGCAAATGTGGCTGGCATTGGAATAGTTATAGAAAAATCCTACCAAGACGGAAGAAAACTTCTTGATGATATGGGCATAGATGTTTACTCTCTTGCAAGAATTTCTCACATGGACGGAAAAGAAATAGAATTTATAGATTAATCTAAGATGGCTTTTGCCATCTTTTTTATTTTAAAATTTCAAAATAAAAAATCCCACTTGCGTGAGATTTTAAAATTTAAATTTATGAATTTACTATTACTTCAACTTGTTCTAATAAAACATTTTTATTATGAGAAGTTATTGATGAATAGGCAAAAATCAATCCTTCATCATCAATATTTAAAGTTTTCATTATTTCTTTTATGTGTTTTTTTAAGTGTGTTTTAGGAATTTTATCGTATTTTGTTGCTATAACAAATCCTGTAAATCCAGAATCTATTATCCAATCATACATTTCTTTATCTTGTTTTGTTGGAGCGTGTCTTATATCAACCAAAAGAAAAACTTCTTTTAAATTTTCTCTTTCATATAAATATTTGTGGATTAAATTATTCCATTTTTCTTTTTCTGTTTTTGAAACTTTGGCATAGCCATATCCTGGAAGATCTACTAGCCTAAATTTATCATTTATTTTATAAAAATTTATGGTTTTGGTTTTGCCCGGTTTTGATGAAGTTTTGGCAAGATTTTTTTTGTCCAAAAATGAATTTATAAAAGAAGATTTTCCCACATTGGATCTTCCCGCAAAGGCAATTTCTTCAAAATTATCATTTGGAAATTGGGAGACAAATCCTGCAACTTGATCTAAATTTACTGATTTTATTTTCATAGCAAGGCTTCCTTTAAAACTTCTGAAACTTTTGATACTTTTATAAAGTTTATTTTTTCCCTAACTTCCTTGTCAATGTCTTCAATATCTTTTTCATTTTCTTTTGGAATAATTACATTTTTTATATCATAAGCGTAAGCTGCAAGAGCCTTTTCTTTAAGTCCACCAATTGGCAAAACTTCTCCTGTGATTGTAACTTCGCCTGTCATTGCAAGGTCAGATCTTACTTTTTTTCCTGTAAGAGCTGAAGCAATTGCAGTTGTCATGGTAATTCCTGCCGATGGGCCATCTTTTGGAGTTGCTCCTTCTGGAACGTGGACGTGAATGTCTTTATTTTTATAAAAATCTGGATCGATTTCTAATTCTTTAGAATTTTTTCTCAAATATGAAATTGCCGCTTGAGCAGATTCTTTCATAACATCTCCCAAACTTCCTGTAAATAAATTTGCACCTTTGCCGTCCATGGCATTTACTTCAATTGTTAAAATCGTTCCACCAACTTGAGTCCAAGCAAGTCCATTTGCAATTCCAATTTTATCTTCTTTGAGTCTTTGGTCTTCAAAAAATCTTTCCTTGCCAAGATATTTCTCATAATTTCTCATAGAAACATTGACTTTCTCTTTGCCTTCAAGAATTTCTTTTACAGCACGTCTTGCTATTTTTGCAATATTTCTTTCAAGCGACCTTACACCTGCTTCTCTTGTGTAGGATTTTATGATTTTTTCTATAACTGGATCTGAAATATTCAAATCATCTTTACAAAGTCCGTTGTTTTCCATTTCTTTTTTAATTAAATATCTTTTGGCAATTTCTTCCTTTTCTCTTTGGGTGTAGCCAGAAATTTCTATAATTTCAAGCCTATCAAAAAGTGCTGGAGGAATATTTGAAATGTCGTTTGCTGTTGTTATAAAAAATATTTCTGATAAATCGAAACCTATATCAAGGTAACGGTCGATAAATTTATCATTTTGTTCTGGATCTAAAACTTCAAGAAGGGCTGATGATGGATCTCCCCTAAAATCTGAGCCTAACTTATCAATTTCATCTAGCAAAAATACTGGATTTTTTACTTTTATTCTTGATATATTTGATAAAATTCTTCCAGCCATAGCTCCAACATAAGTTCTTCTGTGACCTCTAATTTCTGATTCGTCAGTTACTCCACCAAGACGCATTGAAATAAATTTACGATTTAAAGCTCTTGCGATTGATTTTGCAATTGAAGTTTTACCAACTCCTGGAGGGCCAGCAAGACAAATTATTGCCGCTTGATTATTTCCTTTTTTCTTTCTAACAGCGATTGATTCAAGAATTCTTTCCTTGACTTCCATAAGTCCATAATGGTCTTCATCCAAAACTTTTTTTGCATGAATTATATCCAAATTATCTTTTGATTTTTTTGACCAAGGAAGAGAAATTACAAAATCAAGATAAGAAGTTATAACTCCATAATCGGGACTCATTTCTGGAATCATTTCAAGTCTATCAATACTTTTTAATAAAGTTTCCTTGTCTTCCTTGTCAATTTTTAATTTTTTAATTTTTTTCCTAAAGGCATCCGCCTCATTCAAATCTTTTCCTGTTAGATCATTTAATTCATTTTTAACAACATCAAGTTTTTCCCTAAGATAATATTCTTTTTGTCCCTTATTAATATTTTCTTGAACCTTAGAATCTATTTTTTTTGATAAGTCTTTTAGCTCAATTTCTTTTTGAATTAGCCTATGAAGATTAATAAGTTTTTCTTCAATATCAAGCTCTTTTAAAAGAGAATAATTTTCTTTTGGACTTAGAGGAAGATAATATGTTATTAAATTTGCAAGTTTATCAATATTTTCAATTTCTACCAAAGAAAAAGCAATTTCTGGTGGAATAGTATTATCCATTGAAACATAAGATCTAAAATCTTCAACCAACATTTTTTTCAAAGCTTCAATGTTTTCATTACTTTCAAAATTTTCTTCATCAAAAATATATTCTTTAACCTCTGCCTTAAAAAATCCATCTTCAATTTTTACATTCAAAACTTCGCCAACAGATTTTGCTTCAATCAAAACCCTAAGCTCTCCATTTTGCAAATTAAAAGTTTGTTTTATGCTTGCAATTGTTCCATAATCATAAATATCTTCTTTTTTCGGATTATCTTCTAAAATATCTTTTTGATTTACCAAAAAAATTTCAGATTCATTTAATAAAGCATCTTCTACAGCTTTTTTTGAAACTGCTCTTTGGCAATCAAAGTGGACTACTGTATCAGGAAAAGCCCACAAGCCCCTAACAGGAACCATTGGATATTCTTTTGTATCTATTTTATAGATAAAGCTCATTTTATCTCCTTGTAGTAAAAAGGGAGCCCAATGTCTCCCTTTTTTATTTGTATATTAATTTTTTCTTATCTTTTATAGCACCTTTTGATACAATAACTTCTTTTATATGATCTTTTGAAGGAATTTCAAACATTACATCCAAAAGCAAATCTTCCAAAATTGTCCTAAGTCCTCTAGCACCTGTTTCTTGCTTAAAGGCTTTTTCGGCAATTTCTTTGACTGCTTCATCTTCAAAAGTTAATTTTACTCCATCAAGCTCAAATAATTTTTGATATTGTTTTAATAGAGAATTTTTTGGCTCTTGTAAAATTTTTACAAGACTATTTACATCCAAATCTTCAAGTGAAACAACTATAGGAACTCTTCCAATAAATTCTGGAATTAATCCAAATTTCAAAAGATCTTCAGTTGTAACGTCTGCCAAAGAAACTTCTTTATTTTCACTATCTTCTGAACCAAAACCAATTGATTTTTTGTTAGTTCTTTGTTTTATTATATCTTTAATTCCATCAAAGGCTCCACCAACAATAAACAAAATATTTGTTGTATCAACTTGGATATATTCTTGGCTTGGGTGTTTTCTTCCGCCTTGAGGAGGAACATTTGCAACAGTTCCTTCAATTAATTTTAAAAGCGCTTGTTGAACTCCTTCTCCACTAACATCACGAGTTATTGAAGGATTTTCACTTTTTCTAGTTATTTTATCTATTTCATCAATGTAGATTATTCCTGTTTGGGCAAGCTCAATATCATAATCAGCAGCTTGAACTAATTTCAAAATTATATTTTCTACATCTTCTCCAACATATCCTGCTTCAGTTAAACTTGTTGCATCTGCAATTGCAAATGGAACATTTAATTTCTTGGCAAGAGTTTGAGCAAGAAGAGTTTTTCCAGAACCAGTTGGTCCTAACATCAAAATATTTGATTTTTGTAGCTCAACATCATCTTTGCTATCATAATTTGAATTTATTCTTTTGTAGTGATTATAAACTGAAACTGATAAAGTTTTTTTTGCCATTTCTTGTTGGATTACATATTGATCCAAATAATCTTTTATCTCACTTGGTGTGGCAAGATCAATATCCATGTGGCTGTGTTCAACTAATTCTTCTCTTTGAATAATTGATGAGCAAAGCTCAATGCATTCATTACAAATAAAAGCATCTGGTCCTGCAATTAATCTATCAACTTCATCAGCGCTTTTCCCACAAAAGGAACATCTATTTTCTTCAAATTCCATTTTACCCATACTTATTCTATTACCTTGTCTATTAAGCCATATTCTTTTGCTTCATAAGCATCCATAGCAAAATCTCTGTCTGTATCTTTTTGAATTTTTTCAATACTTTGGCCAGTATTATCTGCCAAAATTTTATTTAATCTTTTTTTCATTTTTAAAATTTGCTCAGCTTGGATTTGAATATCGCTTGCTTGACCTTGAGCTCCACCTGATGGTTGATGGATTAGGATGTTTGAATTTGGAAGAGAAAATCTCTTTCCCTTTGCTCCAGATGAAAGTAAAACTGCTCCCATTGATGCAGCTTGACCTATACAAATTGTAGATACATCTGGTTTTATATAATTCATTGTGTCATAGATTGCAAGTCCTGCTGTAACCACTCCACCTGGTGAATTTATATAAAATTGAATATCCTTGTTTGGATCTTGGCTTTCCAAAAATAAGAGTTGAGCAATAATTATATCACTTACCCCATCTTCAACAGGACCTGTTAGAAAAATAATCCTGTCTTTTAATAATCTTGAGTAAATATCATAAGCACGCTCGCCCCTATTTGTTTGCTCTATAACTGTAGGAACTAAAAAGTTTTTTGCGTTCATAAAATCTCCTTATCTTTTTGGAGTTTATGATTACTAATCTTCTTTTTCGTCTTCTTTATTTTCTTCTTCTTTTTTAGCTGGAACTAATTTTACATTTTTTTCTAGAAGTTCTACAGCTTTTCTTCTTTTAACATTTTCTATAACTGTATCTCTAGAAACATTTTTTTCGAAGATTTCTTTGAATTTTTCGTAATCGTCTACTCCATATTGTTTAGCAGCATCTTTTATTTCATTTTCTATTTCTTCATCACTTACTTCAATATTTTCTTTCAAAGCAACTTCGTCCATTACAAGATTTGCCTTTACTTTATCTTCTGCAACAGCTCTATATTGATCTCTAATTGCAGACATATCCATTTTTGTCATTTCAATATATTGTTGTAAAGAAATTCCCATTTGACGTAATCTTTGGTCAAGATTTTGCATTTCAAGATCAATTTCTTGGTTTACTAATGGATCTGGAGCATTTACTTCAGATTTTTCTACCAAAGCTTTGATTGCTTCATTTTGAATTTGATTTTTTACAAATTTTTCTTTATCTTCTTTAAGATTTTTCTTTGTATCTTCTTTTAATTCTTCTAATGTTTCAAATTCAGAAATATCTTTTGCAAATTCATCGTCAATTTCTGGAAGTTCTTTTCTTGAAATTGAATTGATTTCTACTTCAAATCTTGCGTCTTTTCCTTGGAATTCTTTTGCTTGATAATCTTCAGGGAAAGTTACATTTACATCAAATTTATCTCCAACTTTGTGACCTTCAACTTGTTTTTCAAAATCGCCAACAAATGATTTTGATCCAAGAACTAAATCATGATTTTCAGCTTTTCCGCCTTCAAATCTTTCTCCATCAAGAAAGCCATCAAAATCTATATTTACTGTATCTCCATCTTGAGCTTCGCCGTCTTCTATTGGAATAATTCTTGCATTTTCTTCTTGTTGATGTTTTAATTCGTGTTCTACATCTTCATCTGTAACTTCTGTTGGGATTTCTGTAACTTCAAGCTCAGAATAATCTCCAAGTGTTGGATGTGGTTTTGTTTCAACTTCTACTTTAAATACAACGTCTTTTCCTTTTTCTATATCGTCAAAATCAACTGATGGTTGATCTATTACTTCAAGATTTAATTCTTCAATAGCCTTGTTATAAGGTTCTGGGAAAACTTCTTGAATTGCTTCATCGTAGAATACTTCTACTCCGTACATTTTTTCAATTATTCTTTTTGGAACTTTTCCTTTTCTAAATCCATCTACCCTATATCTAGACTTATTTTTTTTATAAACATTATTAACTGCTTTTTCAAAATCTTCAGCAGCTACTACTAAGTCAAATTTTGCTATATTATTTTCATGTGATTTTAATTCTGTCATCGTTTTGCCTCCTAAAACACTACATACTCATTAGTTTAATATACTACTTCTAATAATTTCTATCAAGATTATTGTATTTATTTTTTATATATTTAACAATTTCACTTTTTTTATTTTCTAATTTTTCATCCATTACCAAATTATAAACTTCATTTAAAATCTCTCCAAGTTTTTTTCCCTCTTTAAATCCCATTTCTATTAAATCATTTCCTGAAAAATCAATTTGGTCTTTTTGTCTTGGAGTATTTGAATTTAAAATTTCTTCTAAAAGTATTTTTGCATTTGAAATATTTTCTGTATTATCGTGAACTGTCGAAAGAACATCTGCTTTTTGCAAATCAAACAAATCGTAAATATTTTCATCTCCAACTTTTCTCAAAAGCTTTCTTACAGATTTTTTTGTGTAAGTATTGGTATTATCCATGTGTCTTTCTACCAATAGCGAGGTGTTTTCAATAAATTTTTTGGAATATCTTAAATCTTTTAACCTATTTTTAATTATTTCTTTTGATATTTCTTGGTGTCCAAAAAATCTACCCTCTCCATTTTCATCAAGAAAAAATGTATCAATTTTTCCTGTATCGTGAAAAAGCCCTGCCATTCTTGTTTTTAAATTTGCTGGAGTCATATCCAATACTTTCATAGAATGTTCAAATAAATCAAATTTATGGTGGGAGGAATGTTGATTAAAGCCTATCATTTTTTTAACTTCTGGAAATATATATTCCAAAAGACCAAGCTTTTCTAATAATCTAATCCCTTTTGATGGATTTTTAGATAATAAAATTTTATTAATTTCATCTATAATTCTTTCTTTTGATATTTCTTCTATATTATTTTTCTTATTTTTTATTGCATTTTTTAAATTTTCTTCAATTTCAAAATCCAAAACTGTAGCAAATCTTACTGCCCTTAAAGCTCTTAGATAATCTTCTTCTATTCTTTCGTAAGGATTGCCAACAGCTCTTATTATCTTATCCTCTAAATCTTTTTTCCCATCAAATAAATCTATTATCTTGCCATTTCTTTCTGCCATGGCATTTATGGTAAAATCTCTTCTTTTTAAATCTTCTTCAATTGTATTTGAAAAGGAAATTTTATCAGGATGCCTTTTGTCTTTGTATAAAGATTCAGCCCTAAAACTTGTAATTTCAAATTCATTGGATTTATAAATAACCTTTATTGTTCCAAATTTTTTCCCTATATCTATTAGTTTCATATCAGAAAAAATTTCCATTATTTGATCTGGTCTAGCTCTTGTTGTCAAATCAATATCGTGGATTTTCTCTCCCAAAAGCTTATCCCTTAGTGCTCCGCCTACAAGATAAGTTTCAAAACCAGAATCTTCAAGTCTTTTTACTAAATATTTATAGGACATTAATTTTTCTTTCCTAATTTCACATAGACATTTACAAAATAATCTCCCTCATTTAACTCGACAGCTTGTGGGATTTCAAGTTCTACTCTTTGCTCAAATTCGTCGTTTTTCAAATTTGATAGGTCGATTTCTCTAGTTTTTATTGCACTTATTTTATCAACTATACTTTTTTCTCCCTTTACTATAACCTTGCTTGGAGAAATTTTACTTTCTTCAATTTGCATATTTTTTGGAAGATTATCGTAATTTAATTCTACGCCTACTTCCTTACTTTGGAGAACATCAAAAGAAATTGACACATCATTTTGTGACAAATCTACATTTTCTACAGTTTTTCCATTTTTATCTACGGGTTTTACTCCAATATCATGAATTTTTCCATCAAGATATTCTTCTTCATTTATATTTAGTACAATTTTATCAACCTTATCAACATAATTTCTAAGGCCAGATACGGTAATTTTTTTGGTAGATTGCTCGCTTACATTAATAATTTTTGATTCTTTTAGTCTATCAGAAATTTTTATATCTACAGTCAAATCCTTTTTTACAATCTTTTCCATTTTCAAATTAATATTTGACGGACTTACACTTTCAATCCTAATTCCTGACGGAACATCAACATTTACATTTAAAGTTTTTATTCCTTCTGTTGGAACGCCCAAATCTATGCTTGCAACCAAATCTTCTGCTGACAAAGATGCAAGATCTGATCTTGAACCTTCAACTTTTACATTTACACTTGCTACCTCATCTTTACCAACCAAGGCATATCCATCTTTTTGCATTACTTCTTGATTTTTGATTGTTAAAGGAACATTTCTTATAGTTTTTGATAAAGAAGGATTTGTTGAAGTCATTACAAAAGCCCACATAATGACAGCGACAAGAATTGATAAAACAATCAATTTTCTGTCATTTTTATTATTCATTTTCAATCCTCCTTTTAAAATTCAATTTATTTTCATCATCTCTTAACTCTTTCATAAGCCTATCTTTTAAAGACTCGTCATCAAAATATCTATTTATAATACCATTGCTAACTATAGAAATTGTTCCAGTTTCCTCGCTAACAACAACGACAAGGCAATCACTTTTTTCGCTAATTCCAATAGCTGCTCTGTGACGAGTGCCAAGTTCTTTTGACAAAGTATTATTTGTAGTTAATGGCAAATAACAAGCTGCCGCTTCAATCAAATCATCACGAATTATAACCGCTCCATCATGAAGAGGTGTGTTGGGAATAAAAATATTTATCAAAAGTTCGCTAGAAATTTCAGCAGAAAGATTAGTTCCACTTTCAATAATATCATTAAGTCCAACTTCTCTTTCAATAACCACCAAAGCACCAATTTTTTGCCTAGACAAGGAGCTCATGGCAGAAACAATTTCATCAATAGATCTTTCATTCTTATTGTAAGAATCACTAACAAAAAAGCTTCGTCCCCTACCAATTCTTTCCAAAGCAGACCTTAATTCTGGTTGAAAAACTACAATTATAAATACCAAAGAAACAGTAAAAAATTGATTCATAAGCCATGAAACAGTATTTAATTTAAAAATATCAGCAATTGATGCAAAAATTAAAACAAAAATAAATCCTTTCATAACTTGTTCAGCTCTAGTATTTTTGAGAAGCTTTAACAATTTATATGCAATAAAAGCAATAAGCGTTATATCAATTATATCTGTAATCCTAATTAGCGATAAATACGCTACAAAATTATCTATGTAAGACATGTCTACCTCCTAAGTCTATTTATATTATATACTTTATTATAAAATTTTGTAGAAAGGAAAGGCTTAAATGAAATAAAATTTAAATTTTTTGAAATTTTTATATTTAAAATTTTTTTGGGAAATTTTTTAGCAAAGTATACAACCCCTCATGCTAAGAATATCATACGAAAAAAATTAATTTGATTTCAAATTTAAAAATTCGTCAAAAATCGCACTCTAAATTTTAAAGCTATGATTATTTTTTTAATAAATTAAATTCAATTAAATTTAAATTCTTCGTTTTATTCGGAGGGATAAATATTAAAATCGTGCCACTGGCACAATTTCTTAATAAAGCACGCTCTTTGACCACGTTATACTTAATTCAATCTTTTAATAATCTAAAATTAGAGTTTTACTCTTCGTACTTACTCTGGTTAGTAGTCCGAAGTGGTAAATTTAATTTACCTATAAACTTGTAGTGAATTTCAACCTTTTGGCTTATTTGTTCTAATTTTTTCATACTAATCTCGTTTCTTGTATTAAAAAAGACGATAGAGTTTTTTATTCTATCGCCTAATATTTTCATGTTCTATTTATTTTTCTAATTTAATAATTTTTTATATCCTTACTACTAGATAATATTTTACTTCCAGTAGTTCTATATCTTAATATAATCACTTATTACACTTATTAATACTATATCTAAACCAATTTACCTAATTCTTTTTCCAATTTTCATTTCCTTACGCCATTCTGGCGCTAATCCATCATCAGACCAATATTCATCCATTTCAATAATTAAACCATCTTTAAGATGAATAAAACTTACTACATGAAAAGACTCACTATTATCTGTTGGAAAAACTCGGCAAGCCAGAATAATGGTATTTGCATTTTCTTCGATTTGTTCTATTTCTCCATTCCAGTTTCCTGGATATTCACAATTTGCTTTTATATACTCATCTAAGGTAAATACCTCATTTGTGCAATGCCATTTTATTACAGCATTTTTTTGAAAATATTTCCTAAGCTCTTCTTCATTTTGTGATAAAACTGTTTTGAAAAATCTATTTATATCCATAATTTAAAATCACCTCTATGAAACTTTTATCATCTACTTAAAATCATGCTTATAATTTCTGAATAAAACTTGCTTCATTGCAATTTAGTTCATTCTTTAAATCTTTAAAATACAGTTTTTGTTGTTTTCTTAAATATAGTCCTACAAAAGGTTTAAATATAAATTTTTTTGAAACAACATTTTCTGTAAAATCTAAAGTCGTATTATTTCCATGTGAATAAAACTTACCTATCCAAGTTCCTTTAATATTCTCGTTTTCAATTTCAAAAGACCAGCATTGATGTTTCGTACATTCTACAAATTTAAAATTTGTTTCTATCCCATCTTTTGTAATCTCTACAAATTTGTTATCATCAATAATTTTGATACCTTTGATATCACTTCTCCAACCAAAATCACTAAGGTCAGTAACTTTATCCCATACTTTTTCTATTGGACAATTTAATGTAACTTTGATATTTGCAACTACCATAAAAGCCTCCTAAGTAAACTTATTTATACTTTTCTATAGAACTATCTTCTTCCATTTCCTAATATTAGTCCTAAATGTTCCAAATGATGCCACTGTATTTGCATGAATAAGTTTATATACTTCCCAAGTAGCAGTTTAAGTTGCTTCATCTGCCCATTTTCTCATATGT
>NZ_KV821198.1:7574-67805 GCF_001815585.1 Anaerococcus sp. HMSC075B03 | reverse complement strand
TCATCTGCCCATTTTCTCATATGTGGTTTAGATAATTCTTCATGTGTTAATTCATCTATAATAAGATAAATATTTTCTATATTCTGTGTTGAATGTTCTTTTAGTTCCTTTAACGATTTATTAGCATAGGTGTCTGTAAACCAATGATATAATTCACCAAGTTGATTCCACTTGAATTTATCTGATGGTGTTTTTACTTCAAGTCCCTTTTTCTCACCTTTTTATTCTTCCTTACTCTTATAAGACCTCATATATCGACCTTAAATTTAATAGTTATCTTCATTATTTTTCATTAAAAATAACTCTTATTTAAATCTCAACTCTTATTTTCTAATCATTCCTATTGATTTTGTACTTGTGTATTTGCCAATAAATCACCCAAATGTCTTTTATCATTACGTATAAGACCCATTAATAATAGCAGCACAGCAAATCCGATACCTATAAAAAACAACACGATAGCCCATACATCAAAGCCAGTATAAATTCCATGAATCGTACTCATATGTCCTATTTGCCATGGTAAAAATTTGATTAAGTTTCTTATAAAGCTTGCTTTTAAAGATTTATGTTTATAGACGACTTTTAACCCCGCTTTGCGTTTACCAAGACTCCCATCTTTTGAATAATCCAAAAAAGAAAAAATCAAAATAATCGGAATAACTGATGTTAATAAAGCAATTAATTGTGACTGTAGTTCGTTCATTTTCGGAATCCCTTTAAAAAACAGATGATAAACTGCCATGCTTACTCCAAATAAAAATGCTAAATACAAAAGAATAAGTAGATAATCAAAAAACAATTCTTTCATTCGTTTTTTTAATGATATTGGATTATTATTCATAAGCATAATTTATTTATCCTCGCAGTGTCAAAAGCTTTCTTTATCTCATTTTTTAATTCTTTCTTGCTTTCATAATATCTCATATGCCGATCTCCGCGGGATGTTGGTAGAAATTGTACCACTGGTACAATTTTTAACCAAGCACGCTCTTTGACCACGGTAAACTTAATTTGATTGCTAAGCGAATTAAATTTATTTTTAATTCTTCGTATTTACTCCGCGGGGCATTAGTAGAAATTGTGCCACCGGCACAATTTCTAAGCCAAGCACGCTCTTTGGTTGCGTTTTACTTAATTTGGTTTTTTATTATTTTAAAACTGATTTTTAATTCTTCGATTTTACTCCGCGGGGCATTAGTAGAAATTGTGCCACCGGCACAATTTCTAGCCTAATGCCACATCCAGAATCATCATTACTGAAAAGCCTACTGAAAACCAAATTACTCCTAGGTTTGAATGGTCTTCGCCTTCGCCTGTTGCTTCTGGTATTAATTCTTCTACTACTACGTAAAACATTGCTCCGGCTGCAAAGCTTAAAAGATATGGCAAAATCGGAATCATTATTTGGGATAATAATATTGTAAGAACTGCTGCCACTGGCTCTACTGCTCCTGACAAAACTCCCATTATAAATGATTTATTTTTTCCTATTCCTTGACTTTTTAATGGCATAGAAATTATTGCACCTTCTGGAAAATTTTGAATTGCTATTCCAAGTGAAAGCACCATTGCTCCTGCCATTGTCAAATCTGTATTTCCTGATAAAACTCCTGCAAATGTAACTCCTACTGCCATTCCTTCTGGAATATTGTGAATTACAACTGCAAGTACCATCATAGTAGTTTTTCTTAACGAATCATTTTTTGGACCTTCTGCCACATCGCTATCAACGTGTTGATGGGGAACTACATTATCTAAAAATAATAAAAATATAATTCCAACGGCAAATCCTACCACAGCAGGAATCCACGCCATTTTTCCTAGCTTTTGATCTACCATATCCATCGCTGGTATTAAAAGCGACCAAATACTTGCCGCAACCATTACGCCTGCGGCAAAGCCTGATAGGGATTTTTGAATTTTACTTGATAATTCGTTTTTCATTAAATAGACCATAGCCGATCCAAGGCTTGTGCCTATAAATGGAATTAGTAATCCTATTACTAAATCTTTGCTCATTTTTCTCTCTTTCTATTTTTTTTATAATTTCCAAATATCTTTTGCATATTCAAGAATTGTTCTGTCTGATGAAAAATATCCTGCGTTTGCAATATTTTTTAGACTCTTTCTTGCCCATGTTAATCTATCGGAATATTCTTTATTTATTTTTTCGTGTGTTTTTTTGTAATCTTCAAAATCTTTTAAGACAAAATATGTGTCAGCTTTTTCTCCACCTTGTGGATTTATTAGACAATTATAAATATCTAAAAACATATATGAGTCATTGTCGTTTAGCTCTCCTGATAAAAGTGTATCTACTGCATCTTTAATATCTTCATTTTTGTAATAAAATTCTTTTGGATTATAGGAGTCATAAATTTCATTTAATTCTTCAACTTTTGCACCGAATAAATAATTATTTTCAACTCCTGCATTTTCAAAAATTTCTATATTTGCTCCATCATAAGTTCCAAGTGTCAAGGCTCCATTTAGCATAAATTTCATATTGCCTGTTCCTGAAGCTTCTTTTCCTGCTGTTGAAATTTGCTCTGAAATATCTGCTGCTGGGAAAAGTTTTTCGCCGTAGCTTACCCTATAATTATTTACAAATACTACTTTTATTTTGTCATTTACTTCTTCATCGTTATTTATAACTCTTGCAATTTCATTTGCAAGTTTTATTATTGCTTTTGCTCTAAAATATCCTGGTGCTGCTTTTCCTCCAAGAATAAATGTTGTTGGGTAGAAATCCATATCAGGATTTTTCTTTAATTTGTGATATAAATTTATGATGTGAAGAAGGTTTAAGTGTTGTCTTTTATATTCGTGAATTCTTTTTACTTGTATATCAAAAATTGAATTTGGATTTATACTTATTCCTTCATTTTCCAAAATATATTTTGCCAACTCTTTTTTATTTTCAAATTTAATTTGATTAATTTCTTCTAGAGTTTTTTCATCGTCTAGGTATTTTTCTAGGTCTTTTAATTTTGTAAGATCGTATTTCCAATCATCGCTTCCTAATTTTTCTGTGATGAAATTTGATAATTTTATATTTGAATATACTAGCCATCTTCTTGGTGTTATTCCATTTGTTTTATTGTTGAATTTTTCTGGCATTAATTTATACCAATTTTTAAAGGTATCATCTTTTAGAATTTGTGTGTGAAGTTTTGCAACTCCATTTACTGATTTGCTCATTACAATTGCAAGATTTGCCATTCTCACTTGGTCAAATCTAATAATTCTATAAGGATCGATAGCTTCTTCTGAAAGTCCTTTTTCTTTAAATTCTTTTACTAAATTTTCATTTAATTTTTTAATTATATCAAAACATCTTGGGCATACTTCAAGCATTATATCTTTTGGCCAAGATTCTAGAGCTTCTTGTAAAACTGTATGGTTTGTAAAGGCAAATGTATTTTTTGTTATCTCTACTGCCCTTTCAAATTCAATTCCATTTTCATCAACTAAAACTCTTATTAGCTCTGGTATGGCTATAATTGGATGGGTGTCATTTAATTGAATTATGTGATATTTTGAAAAATCTTCAAATTGTAAATCGTGGTCAAAATATCTTTTGTATTTTGAAACCATATCTTGAATTGATGCTGAGCAGAAGAAATATTGTTGTTTTAATCTTAAAACTCTTCCTTCTCTTTGCATGTCATTTGGATATAAAACTCTGGTTATATCTTCAGCCCTATTTTTTTCTTCAACTGCCTTATCATATTGAAAATTATTAAAATATGAAAAATCAAATTCTTCAAATGGTTCTGCTTGCCAAAGTCTTAATGTATTTACTTGTTCATTTTCAAAACCTAGCATTGGCATATCGTAAGGAACTGCTTTTACAGTTTGGTCTCTAAACTTTACAATTTTCGAATCAGATTCAACTCTTATTGACCAGCCATCGCCATCTTTTATCCAATGATCTCCACCTTCAACTTGAAAGCCGTTTTCTATTTTTTGTTTAAAAAGTCCTTCTCTGTATCTTACTCCGTATCCATACATATCAAGCCTTTGGGTTGCCGCTGAATCCATAAAACAAGCTGCAAGTCTACCAAGACCACCATTTCCAAGAGCAGCATCATCTTCAAAATTTTCTATTGATTCAAAATCAATGTCAATCTCACTTAAAATTTCTTTTACTTCATCATAAATTCCAAGATTAATTAAATTATTTCCAAGGGATCTTCCTACCAAAAATTCCGCAGAAAAATAATAGGCTTTTCTTGATCTTCTTGTCCTATTTTTGCAATTTCTCCATTCTTGATTGATAAGCTCCATTATTGTATCGCAAAGAGCAAAATATCTGTCCTTGTCTGAAGTTTCTGCAAAATTTTTTAGTGTAATTCTCTGTAAATTTTCGATATAACTTTCCATAAATTTGTTTTTGTTCATTTTTTCTCTCCTATATTTTAAATTTTTTATATATTATCCTTTTCAAAATAAATAAAACCAGTATATGTTCTATTTTGTTCCAAAAATTCTTTTAATGAAATCTTATAAACTTCTCCCCATGATGAGATTGTAAGTTTATAATCATCCTCAAATTTTTCTATTTCTGTAATTGTAACTCCATGATGTTTCATCACCCTAATCGACCTACTGACCCAATTAAAAAATATAACTGGCAGATCTTTTTCTATGGCTTGAAAAATAAAATTTGCAATCTCTTCCATTGATTTTCTTTTTATTGGATTATCTTCTAAAATGTGTGATTTTAATTTCAAATGGTAGGATTTTCTAAATTTATTTAATTTTAAATCCAAAAGCCTTGCCGTTGGCACTCCATAAACTCTTGGTTTTATAATTTGAAAAAAACAATATTGGTAATCATTAAATTGATCTAGGCTAAATTTTTCATCTTTTCTGTAAAGATATAGGTAAGTATTTGTAAATGCCGTAACTACACAAGACCTATCCCTATAAAATTTACTCACTCCTACTTCTTTTAAGTCATTTTGGTAGCCACCGTAGTAAATTTTATTGTTTTTAATTACTGGAACAAATTCGCCTTTTTTAGATCTTTTTAATTTCATCTATTTTTCTTCCTTTTTGTAGTGAACTTTTTCTGATAATTCTTTAATTTCATTTTCTGAAATTTCTTTTTTTGCCAAAGTCTTATCCATTTTTTCATTCATCAAAGTGTATAAAATTGATGCAATTGGAATTGATACAAGCATTCCAACAATTCCAAACAAACTTCCACCAATAGCTATTGATACAATTACCCAAATTGATGGTAAACCAATTGTTTTTCCAGCCAAAGCCGGATAAATTATTGAGCCTTGAACTTGTTGGGCTATTAATAAAAATATTAAAAATACCAAAGACTTAAATGGTGATTCTATAAAAATTAAAATCATCATAATTACAGTTGCAATTAGTGGTCCAACATAAGGAATAAAATCTGCTATTGCAACCAATATTGCAGCCATAGCTGCAAAAGGAATTTTTAAAATTAACATACCAACAAAAACCAAAATTCCAAGTATCAAACTAGAAAGAGCTTTGGAATTAATATAAGATGCAAATGATGAATAAGAAAGACTTGCCACCTTGTTAATTTCATCAGCAGTACTCCTTTTAAATAAGGAATAAATAATTCTATTAGCTAAAATTTTCAAATCTTTTTTATTAATCAATACAAATACCGAAAATATTGTAGCAGCAGCTATTGTTATAATAGTTGATGATACAGAATTTATAATTGAAGTTGTTTTATCAAAAATATTTCCCGCCTCTCCAACAAAATAATCCCTAACTTGAACTAAGGCATTGTTCCAATCAACACTATTTATATATTTTTGAGCATCATCTGAAAAATTTTTTGTAAATTTATTTTTATTTAATAAATCTATCAAATCATCTAAAAATAACGGAAATCTTTCAATAAGAGCAGTTACCGCCTTAGATATTCTTGGAATTAATACATTCAAAAATATTACAATACCCAAAATAAATAAAATCCAAGAAGATATAAGTGAAAAAACTGGAACTAACTTTTTTGTCTTTTCTGTTTTAAAAATTTTAGAATACACTTTTCTTTCAAAGAAATTCATAGGCAAATTAATAATAAAAGCCAGCATAAATCCAATCAAAAAAGGTTGTATTACAGCAATAAATACCGTCAAGCCATTCTTAACATTTTCAATATACCAAAATGCAAAAAATACAAAAATAGATATAAGAATAACTTTTAGTAATTGTGAATTCTTTTCATCTAATTTTTTCATTAAAGTTTCCCTTCTCCTTATTAATTATTTACCTATATTTTACCATAGAAATTTTTCATCTTCCATTTTATAATAATGATATAATAAGCTTGAGGTGGATTATGAAAAAATGTTATATATTTGCCGGAGGAGATTTCGACGGATTTTTTGATAAAATAGAAAAAGATGACTATGTAATAGGAGCAGATAAAGGCTATACATATATAGAAAAAATCGGAATAAAAATAGATACAATAATCGGAGATTTCGATTCAGCACAACAACCAGATTTTGAAAATAAAATTACACTAAAACCCGAAAAAGACGAAACCGATTTGTACGCTGCAATAAATTTTGCAATAAAAAAAGGCTACAAAAAAATAATTGTCTATGGAGGACTTGGAGGAAGAATTTCCCACACTATTGCAAATATAAAAATAATGGAAGAATTTAAGAAAAAAGGAATTGATATAGAATTAAAAAATAAAAACCAAAAATTATTTGTAATAGATAAAAATTTTCAAGAAAAAAAACAAATAGAAAACATCTATATTTCTCTTTTTGCCCTAACAGAAAAAATAGAAAATTTAAATTTAATAAATTTAAAATACGAGCTAAAAAATTTCACCTTAAAAAGCGACATGCACCTAGGCGTATCAAATGAGCCAATAGGAAAAGAATTTAAAATAGAATTTGATGAGGGAATAATTCTTGTAATTTATGAAAAGAAAAATGTATATAAATAAGGCAGGATTTCCTGCCTTATTTTTCAAAATATTTTTCAATATTTAATCTACCAACTACAACATCATCGCCGTAAACTAAAATTGGTCTTTTTAATAACATTCCATCTGATGCTAATAAATCTAATTTTTCATCTTCTGTCATATCTTTTAATTTGTCTTTTAAATTCAACTTCCTATAAATTTGTCCAGATGTATTAAAAAATTTCTTTATTTCAAGACCACTTTTTTTATATAAGTCTTTTATTTGGTCTTTTTCCGGTTTTTCTTCTTTTACATCTTGAAATTTATAATCAATTTTCTTTTCTTCCAAAAATTTCTCAGTTTTTTTGCAAGTTGAGCAAGATTTATATCCTATTAATAATGCTTTCATATTTTTCTCCTTAAATTAATCTTTAAAAAAGAGGTTGACCTTGCAACCCCTTTAATTTTTATTTTCTATCGTCGTTATCTGATTTTTTAGATTTGTATTCTTCTCTTGTCATAACATCAACTACATCAACATTTACTGTTACAACATCAAGTCCTGTCATTTGCTTTACATTTTCTTTTACAACTTTTTTGATATTTTCAAAAATATGTGGAGCAGATTTTCCATATTCTAAGATTATTTGCATATTTACTTTTGCTTCTTTTTGTCCAACTTCAACATCTACTCCTGATGTATCTTGTTCACTTGATGATTGAAAAACTGATGAAACTGAATCAAAAAAACTTGCCTTCATATCCAAAATTCCATCAACTTTATTTACTGCAATTCTAGAAATTTTTGCTACAACCTTATCAGCAATTGTTAGTTTTGAAACTTCTTTTTCGATTTCTTGATCCTCTTCGATTCCTTTTTCGTAATCTTTGTCAAATGTTTTTTCTGTCATAATTTTCCCCTATCTTTTTTTATTGAAATTTTTTTAATAAGCTAATTACAAATCCTATAACCTTAGGATCTTTGTCGAGCCATCCGCCCAAGCAATAACAAAATCCTAGCACAATCCAAATACCAACAGTTCTAAAAAATCCAAAATCGAATAGCGAACCTATTGTTGCAATTCCCAAAATCAAAGAAATAATTTTGTGTTTATTTTTTTCTTTAAATTCCTTGCATTCTTTTTCTTTTTTTTCTTTTATATCAAGTTTTCTCATTTCTACATCATAGGCGGTTACTTGTTTTTCTAAATCTAATTTTGTTTTTTCTTTTTCCATAATACCACCTACCTAAGTTCTCTTTCTTGACTTTTATGAGCTTTATTTAATTGAACATGGGCATTTGCATTTTCAAGTCCTGTTAGCATTCTAAGTCCCATTTCAACTTCAGCTTGAATCTTTCTACCTAAATCCTCAAAGTCCCTATCTCCAAAAACGTCACATTTAATTTTTGCTTCTACGGTTTCGCCTTTTATTATTTTAACTTTTGAATCGGTAAGTTCTGTTCCCATAAATTTATTTACTGCAGAATTTACTGCTGAATCCAATGAATTTCTTGTAATAAAAATATCGCCTGTATTATCTTCTACTAGATATTCACGCTTATCATTTTGATTTGCTATAATATCTATCAAAAGAATAATTGCAAAAATCAAAATTGCTATAGCAACACCGAGAAGTACGTATCTGTAATTTTGTATTTCTAAATATGATAATAAATCATGCCTTACTCCATCATCTGCGAGAGCAATCGTTCCAAGTATGGCGGAAATTATTATCAAAGCTATGGTCATTATTGACCACAAAAATTTTTTAAATCCTCCCATAAAGCCTCCTTACTTATAAGTTACCCATGCTTTAGCTTTTGAAACAAAACTTTTTTAGTCATCTTCTAATTCCAAAGATAATTCTAACCACCTATCTTGGTATCTTTGCTTCTTTTCTTCAAGGTTTTTTATCTTAGCAAAAGTTTCTATGACTTTTTTTTCATCATCATAAAAACCTTCTTTGAGGCTTTCTTCTGTAAGTTTATGAATTTTTGCATCAATTGTATTGGATTCTTTTTCTAATTTTTCTATTTTTTCTTTTATTTTTTTTACTTCAAGCCTTTTAAGTTTTTTCTTTTTTTCTTCTTTTTTTATTTGGGTTTGTGTCATTATTGGCTTTTTTTCATCTTCTAATGATTCTTCTTTTAATTTTTCTACATAATAATCGTAATTACCCAAATACTCTTTTATATAATCCTTGTGCATATCAAGAATTTTTACGGCAATTTTATTTAAAAAATACCTGTCGTGGCTTATCACAAGAACTGTTCCTTCGTAAGCAATAAGAGCATCTTCCAAGGCTTCTTTTGAATCTATATCAAGATGGTTGGTTGGCTCATCCATCAAAATAAAATTACAATCTGAAAGCATAAGTTTTAAAAGAGAAATTCTTGCTCTTTGTCCTCCAGATAATTCATTTATTGGTTTATCAACTTCATCTTGGTAAAACATTATTTTTGCAAGATAAGACCTAATTTCATAATTTGTAAGATCGGGATAGGCTTCTCTTATTTCTTCAAACAAAGTGTTTTCTGTATTTAAGGATTTTTGTTCTTGGTCAAAATATCCAACTTTTACGCTAGAGCCTAATTTTATTTCTCCATCATCTATTCTTTCTTGGTTTAAAATAATTTTAAATAAAGTAGTTTTGCCTACACCATTTTCTCCAATTATTGCCACCCTATCATTTCTATAGATATTAAAAGAAATATCTTCAAAAATATCCTTATCGTAGGATTTTTTTAATTTATCTACACTTAATACATCAACTCCCGAAATTATTCTTGGAGTAAATCTTATATTTATGGATTCATTTAAGTTATCAGGCTTTTCTACCCTTTCCATTTTATCCAAAAGTTTTTGTCTTGATCTTGATTGAGAAATTCCTCTTTTTCTTTTTGAACCGCCAAGATTTTTTAACCTATCAATTATTTCTTCTTGCCTTTTGATTTCTTTTTGCTGAGTTTTGTAAAGATGGTTTTGGACTTTCAAATCTTTTTTTCTTTGAGCCATAAATGATGTATAATCTCCATCATAAATTTTTAGTCCACCATTTTCCATCAAAAATATTTTTGAAACTGTTGCATCCAAAAAATATCTATCGTGGCTAATAACTATAACTGATCCCTTAAAATTTTTTACAAAATTTTCCAAAAAATTAATCGCCTTTATGTCAAGGTGATTAGTCGGTTCGTCTAATAAAATTAGGTCAGGTTTTTCCAATAAAAGACAGGCAAGTTCAACCCTTGCCTTTTGTCCTCCTGATAAAAGCGAAATTTCTTTTGAAAAATCTTCTTCGCTAAAGCCCATTCCTATAAGTACGCCTCTTATTTCCGACTTATAGGAATAGCCATTTTGTTTTTCAAATTCTTCGCTTTTTTTTGCATATTCAATCATTATTTCATTGAGCTTATCTGGATTTTTTTCCTCGCTCATTTTTATTTCAAGATCTCTAATATTTTCTTCTAGTTTTATAAGATCTTTAAAAACTTCCAAGCAATAATCATATATACTTTTATCTGACATAAGTCCTAATTGTTGTTTCAAATAACCAAGGCTTACATCATTTGGTATATGAATTTTTCCAAAATCTTTGGAAATTTCTCCTGTCAATATATTAAATAGTGTAGACTTTCCAGAACCATTATTTCCTATTAAACCAATTTTATCTCCCTTATTTATTGTAAATGATATATTTGAAAATACATCTTGGGTTGGATAGGATTTTTCTAAATTTGATACTGATGCTACAATCATAATTTTTTAGAAAATGAAATCTTCTGGTGTGTTGATAAAATATGTTAGGGTAAATAATGATTCATCTAGATGAACATTTTCTATTACCACATTGTTTTTTGTTTTCAAATCAACTGGTGCGAAGTTCCAAATTCCTTTAATTCCTCCTTCACAAAGAATATCACAAACTTCTTGGGCACCATCTTTTGGTGTTGTGATAATTCCTATATCTATTTCATTTTTTTCTAAATATTCTTTTAAATCATCTGTTGACAAAACTTTTAAATTTTCTGTTGAAACTTCTTCATTGTTTTTGTCAAATACTGCTTTTACATTGTAGTCTAAAGTCTTAAAACCTGAGTATTGGAAAAGAGCATGGCCAATATTTCCAAAACCGATTATTATCATAGAATATTCTTTGTTTACTCCAATAATTTTTGCAAGCTCTTGCATTAATTCTTTTACATTATAACCATAACCTTGTTGACCAAAGCAGCCATAGTGATTTAAGTCTTGTCTAATTTGGCTTGCTGTTAAGCCTGTGATTTGTGAAAGTTCTTTAGATGAAACTCTTACAATACCTTTTTCATTAATTGCTTCTAAATACCTATAATATTTTGGTAACCTTTTTATTACTGATAAAGAAACGTTTGACCCTTTTTTCATAACAACCTCCGTTAATCATTATTTTTTATTTCTTTAGACCTTAATCTGTTTAAAAGTATTACATTCAAAAGATGAACTATATAAATAATTATTAGTCCACTATAAAACAACTCTTGCCAATAACTTGATATTCTTTCATCTACTGCTATGTATTTTGGTAATAATGGTGTATAGTTGCTTACCACAAGTAGGGCGTGGTAGCTTAAGATTGCAAAAACTATAATGCTTATTATTGCTACAAAAATCGAATAACCTCTTGTTTCTTTTTCCATTAATATATAAAGAGGATAAATAAGCATTATAACCCAAGAAATAATGAAGGATATACTCCAAACATTATTTACAACTTGTGGGTTAATTTTTGTAAGAATTAGGATTAAATTTGATACTAAAACCACTAATACTGATAAAAGCAGAGAGGTTGAAAGAAATCTTTCAAATCTCTTTTTCATTTTTAGCTCCTTACTTACTATATTTTTTTGATTTATATCTTAAATTATTATCTAAGATTTTTTTTCTAATTCTTAAATTGTGTGGAGTGATTTCTATTAATTCATCTTCTTCCACAAATTCCATCATCTCTTCAACGCTCATGATTTTTGCAGGAGATAAAACAAGGGCTTCATCAGCTGCTGATGCTCTGACGTTGGTTTGTTTTTTCTTTTTGCAGACATTTACGTCGATGTCAATTCCTTTTGCATTTGAACCTATGACTTCTCCTTCATAAACTTCATCTTGAGGTTTTACAAAAAGTTGTCCTCTTGATTGAGCTGCGTGAAGTCCATAAGTAGTTGCTACTCCTGTTTCAAAAGAAATAAGTGAACCTGCTTGTCTTTTTGCAATATCTCCCTTATATCTTTCATAAGAATCAAATTCTGTATTTAAAATTCCAGTTCCTTTTGTATCTGTTAAAAATTCTTGCCTATAACCTATAAGTCCTCTTGCAGGAATTTTAAATACCATTCTTGTGTATCCTGATGAATTTGGAGCCATATCCATTAGCTCTCCTTTACGAAGACCTAATTTTTCTATTATTGAACCTGTGTATTCTTGATCAACATCAATTGTTGCAAGCTCCATTGGCTCAAGTATTTTTCCATTTTCATCTTTTTTAAACATAACTTCAGGTTTTGAAACTTGGAATTCATATCCTTCTCTTCTTAAATTTTCTATCAAAACTGAAAGATGAAGCTCTCCCCTTCCAGAAACCTTAAATGCTTCTGTTGAATCTGTTGTTTCAACTCTAAGTGATACGTCCGTTTCTTTTTCTTTAAATAATCTATCTCTTAAATGTCTGCTTGTTACATAATCTCCATCACGTCCTGCAAATGGTGAATTATTTACAGAAAATGTCATTGAAAGTGTTGGCTCAGAAATTTTTGTAAATTCTATTGGCTCCATATCACTTTCTGTACAAATTGTATCTCCTATATTTATATCTTCCATTCCCGATAAGGCAACAATTGAACCAAAATCTGCTTTTTCAACTTCACTTCTTTGTAGTCCTTCAAATTCATAAATTGTAACAATTTTTGATTTTACTTTTCTATCCTTGTCATTGTAATTTACAATTATGCAAGAATCATTTTTATTTATTTGTCCACTTTCAACTTTTCCAATTGCAATTCTTCCAAGATAATTGTCATAGTCTGTTGTTGAAACCAAAACTTTAAATGGAGCATTTTCTTTTGATTCAAAAGCTGGTGTGTAATCAATTATTGTATCTAAAAGATCTGTCATATCATTTTTTACTTCACCAAATTCTAAACTTGCCCAACCTTCTTTGGCTGATGCAAAAACAAATGGAGAATCAAGATATGATTCATCAGCTTCAAGGGAAATAAATAAATCCAAAACTTCATCCATTACTTCTTCAACTCTTTGGTCAGGTCTATCAACCTTATTTATACAAATAATTGCTGGAAGATTTAATTCGATTGCCTTTCTCAAAACAAATTTTGTTTGAGGCATTGGACCTTCACGACTATCTACAACCAAAACTACCGCTTCAGCCATATTTAAAACTCTCTCAACCTCTCCACCAAAATCGGCGTGTCCTGGAGTGTCAATTATATTTATTTTTATTCCCTTATAATTAATCGCAGTATTTTTTGAAAGAATTGTAATTCCTCTTTCTCTTTCAATAGAATTTGAATCCATAACTCTTTCATCAACTTGTTGATTTTCTCTAAAAATTCCGCTAGTTTTTAAAAGACCATCAACAAGAGTTGTCTTACCATGATCAACATGGGCGATTATCGCCACATTTCTTATATCTTCACGTTTCATTAAATCACTTCTTTCTTAACTAATATAAACTATTTATTCATCAATTTATTATATCATATGTGATAAGATTATCAATAAATAACAAAAAAAATACTTGATAAAAAAAACTTACCAAGTATTATATATATAATTTTCTCTTGGAATCTCTTTTTACAAAAGCGATTATAATATTATCTTTAATAATAAGCTCATCAGCTAAACTATAAACAAGTTTAATTCCCCTGCCGTGATCGTGGAGTCCATCATTTTCAAAAAGATAATCTATTCCTTCTCCCTCATCTTTTACTTTTATCAAACAGCAAGTATCATCCATAATAAAAGTTGTGTCAATCATCTTGTCGTACTCACACCTATTTCCATGCTCGTAGGAATTTATTATAAGTTCATCCAAAATTAATCTTATTTTAAAAATTAAATTTTCATCTATATTTTTATTTTTTAAATTTAAAACAAGCCCATCCCTAAATTTTTTTATCATTTTTAGGTCAGTAGGCATTGTGTTTCTAATAAGTTCCATCTTACCCCTCATCTCTTATTAATAAATTTATACCCAAATAAAAATTTTTTGTTAATTTTTGTCTAAAAAGTTAAAATTATTGCTTTTTTTGTTTTTGTAGTATAATGTATGTATAACAAATGAAAGGAGAATATTATGAAATACGTATGTACAGCTTGTGGATATATCTATGATCCTGCTAATGGAGATCCAGATAACGGAATCGATGCAGGAACAGAATTCAAAGACCTTCCAGAAGATTGGGTATGCCCAGTTTGCGGAGTTGGCAAGGATATGTTCGAAGAACAAGAATAAGATTTTTTAAAAGGGAGGCTATCGCCTCTCTTTTTTATAAATTCGTATTCATGATTTTTTTATGAAATATTTTTTAAAAAAACATAGCAAAGAAATTAAAATCTTTATAAGCCTTGGACTTTCTATTTTATTTTTGACCTTTCTTTATAGATTGTACAAATTGGGAATACTCACAAATTCGGATAAATTATACGATTATATTGGAGCTTTTACTTATCTTGCCCCTTTAATATTTATAATTCTAAAAGTTTTGATTGGATTTGTTCCTTTTATTCCAACGACAATTTTTATAGTAATAGGCTTTGCCTTGTTCGGTCAAAAATTTGGTTTATTTTTAAATTACATAACAGGTCTTATGACTGCTGTTTTAAATTACACTTTAACTAGAATTTATGGTAAAAGATTTTTAAATTTATTTTTGCCAAAAAAAAGCCTTAAAAAATACGAAAGTGCAACAAGGCAAAGTACAAAAAGATTTAAAAAAGTTTTATTTCTAACAAGCGCTATGCCCTTTGCTCCTGACAACGCCTTATCAATGGTTGCAGGATTTAAAAAATTAAAATTTGAAGATTACTTAAAAATAATGTTTGTGGCTAAATTTATAGAAATTGTGATTATAGCATATTTAATGTATCATTTAAAATTATTTTTAGCATAAAAAAACTCCTAATCAAAAAAATTAGGAGTTTTTTATATATTCATTGCTTTTTTCCAAAAATATAAATAAAGCGATGTAAATACGCCTAGATTATTTTCTTCTAACCAAGGTTTTCTTTTTCCACAAAAATGCAAAAAGCATGTATTTGAAATTATGTAGGACAAATTATATTTTTTATCCTTCAATTTGTAAGTTAAATATCTTCTTGCATCATAATTATATTTTATTTCGTCAATTTTTATTATTTTATTTCTAAAAACTACATTCAAAAGATCTTGATCTGGCATTATAAGCCCTAAAGATTTGGTATTTTTTACATAATTTAGAACTTCTTTTTCATAGCTTTGACTATTTCTTGCAAGTTTTAAATTTATCATCAAAATTCCTGAATTAAAATAATTTTCTATATCCTTATGTCCTGATGAAATAGATAGCCTTGCTACATTCGCAGATTGAACCGTTGGAATAGTATGAGTTGCTGCTGCAAAATAATTATTCCCTAAATCCATATTGTAAAGTTTTTCGCAAGAATTTAAAACTAAAACGTCAGGATCTAAATATAAAATCCTATCCAAATTTTCTGGCAAATATTTATAAGCCAAAAGCCTATAATACATTTCTTCTGTATAATAAAAAGTTGTTTTTGCATTAGAAAAAAGATTGGTAACTTTTATCGGATTTAATTTTGCCCTTTTTGAGCTTGCTTTTATTACAAATTTTTCAATTTCTTCTATTTTTTCATCTCTTATATCTTTGTGAATCAAATAAATTTCAAAATTTGTATCATTACTTTCAAATAATGAATATAGCATAGTTTTTAGAGGATTTAAATAATTTTCATCACATGAAACCAATATATTCATAGTTTTCCCTTTCTATTGAAGGTCTGTCGTATAAAAACCCTTGCCTATTATTGATGATGTATCTAAGACTGTTATAAAACAGCGTGGGTCAATTTCTTTTATATATTTTCTAAATAAAACGGCCTCGTAATCATTTGTTACACACAAAAACACTGATTGGTCTTTTTTATAATAAAGTCCTGTTCCATCCAAAACTGTAGCCGACCTATTTAATTTATCTCTAATAAATACACTTATTTCTTCTTGCTTGGATGTAATAATCAAAAATAGTTTTGCTGTATTAAATGATGATATAAATTGATTTACTACAACGCCTTTCATCAAAAGACCTAGGCAAGATAAAAGTCCAATTTCTACTCCAAATATTTTGATTGATAAAATTGTTAGAATAGAATCTCCCATCAAAAGTGATTTTCCAATATTTAAATTTGTGTATTTATTTATAATCATAGCGATTATATCTGTCCCGCCACTTGATGCTGATAAATTAAATAAAATTGATGAGCCAAGAGCTGGTATTAAAACTGCACAAAATAATTCTAATAATTTATTATCTGTAAATGGAGTTGTGTGAGGTAAGACTTTACTTAGAGCAAGGGCTGTTAAGGAATTTAATATGGATACATAGCCAGTCTTTAAAACAAAATTTTTACCCAAAATAAAATATGCCAAAACCAACAAAGTAACATTTAAAATCAAAGTTATAAATGCAGGAGATAAGGCAAGACTATTTGAAAGCAGTATGGATGCCCCCTCAACTCCTCCTATTACAAAATGATTTGGATATTTAAAAAAATGTGTTCCATTTGCCATGAGTATGGCAGCAAAGCTCATAAGTAAAAATTTCTTTTTTTCACTCAAGGGCTTGTGGGCAAATTTATATTTTTTTCTATCTTTTCTAAGTATTTTTATTGCAGCATTTCTATCAAGAATATGTTTAATTTTTTCCTTGTCGGAATAATTATTAGGATCTATATTTTCATTCATTTTTGTTTATTTTTTTATCCTCCAACTTTATAAAAAAAAAGCCTAACGGCTTTTTTTTAGTCATTCGAATAATTATCAAAATATCCTTGTATAAGAACAACAGGAGTTCCCTTATCGCCTGAGCCTGATGTCAAATCGCAAAGTGAGCCTAAAAGATCTGTGATTTGTCTAGGAGTTGTTCCTAAGGTTTCATTTGTTCCTTTTAAATCAGCTGCTTTTTGTGAAATTCTTTCTCTCATTTTTGCAGTTCTTTCATCTATTGATAAGTCCTTTAATTCTGTATCAGCTATATATTTTATTTTCAATTCATTTGGTGTTCCAGAAAGTCCTTTTGTATAAGCTGGAGATACAACAGGATCTGCAAGCTCCCAAATTTTTCCTACTGGATCTTTAAATGCTCCATCACCGTAAATCATAACTTCAACTTCTTTATTATATTTTTCAATAAATTTTTCTTGAAGTTCATCTACAAAACTTTGGCCATCTCTTGGGAATAATTTTACAACATCTTCCGTTGAAAGATTTGAGCCAAGTAAACCGTAATCTTCATTATAGCCTGATCCATCAACTGATTTTGTCATTATTTCATCTAGACCATAAATTTCTTCAGCTCCAGATTTTTCTAGAAGTTTTTTAGTTAAATCTCTTGTGTGGATTTGGCAAACTAAAACACTTTTTGTAAATTTAAGTACATCTTTTGGATTGTTGAAGAAATGTACTTCGCTGTTTTTTGCCATTTCTTTGTAAAGAGAAATGTAATCAACTCCAGTAAATTGATGTTTATAATCTCCTGCAAGTTTTCTAAATTCTTCTTCTGACAAAATATCTGAATAAGGATTTACATCACTTTCAAATAAATCCATTCTGTCCATAATGTAGTTTCCTACCTCATCTTGTGGATAAGATAAGCAAATGTGAAGTTTTTTTCCACTCAAAGCAAAAGCTTTTAGCATTATTGAAAATCTATTTCTACTTAAAATTGGAAATAAAATTGCTATTTCGTCAGATTTGAATTTATCATTTATATCTTTAGCAATTTGTTCACAAGTTGCGTAGTTTCCTTGAGCTCTTGCTACAAGGGATTCTGTAATGCAAACTACATCCTTATCATTTATTTCGATATTTTTTGATTCAACAGCCTTGTTTACACTATCAAATACAATATCTACTAAGTTATCTCCTGTCTCAATAATAGGTGTCCTAACACCCATTGATACTGTTCCTATTAATCTATCCATACATGCTCCTTCCTCACGTATTATACATTAATTTTTTTAAAAAATAAAGATAAAATTTTTATTTTTTTATGATTTTACTTTTTGTTTAGTCTTGCATTTTGGGCATTTTACGATTATTTTTCCTTTGCCTTTAGGAATACGTAATTCTTGTCCACATGATTTACATCTAATATACTTATATTTTTTATCTCCAAATATTTTCCTTTTAATACTCCTATATTTTTTTTGAATAGGATTTAAAAATTTTAATTTGAAAATATAATTTTCGCTGTTTCTTTTTATTTCGTTTGTTGATATAGTCCTAAATATGGCATAAAAAACTATCACAAGTGGCATTGCTTGTAAAAAATTAATTTTAAAAAAATAATTTATAAGCATTAAGCCAATTGCAAACCACACAAGTCCTATAGATAGCTCGTCAATTCCATGTCTTTTTTTCAAAATTAAACACCTTCTACTAATTCTTTCATTATTTTTGATATATCTCCTTTTAAAAGATAATCTGCTTTATTATCTTTTGGGGTAGGATCTTGATTAATTACTACAAGTTTGTTTCCCCTATAAAAATCTATCAAACCTGCTGCAGGATAAACAACCAAACTTGTTCCCCCGACAATTAATACATCCGCTTCGCTAATCAATTTTACTGCATAATTTATATTATCATTATTTAAACTTTCTCCGTATAAAACTATGTCAGGTCTTACAAGTGATCCACATTCATCGCATTTTACTAAATTTTTAAATTTTTTTACATAAGAAAGATCGAAATTTTTCCCACAAGATGTGCAATAATAATCTCTCAAATTTCCGTGAAGCTCAATAACATTTTTACTTTTTGCTTCTTGGTGGAGAGAATCTATATTTTGGGTAATAATTCCCTTTAATTTCCCTTCTTTTTCAAGTTTTGTTAAAGCAAGATGACAATCATTTGGTTTTATTCCCTCAATCATCAAATTTTCTTTTGCGTATTCCATAAATTCATCAGGATGATTTACAAAAAATTCATGGCTTAGCATATATTCAGGCGAATATGATGAATTATTTTCTCTATTATAAAGTCCGGTTGCAGATCTAAAATCTGGAACGCCAGATGCTGTTGATACTCCTGCTCCCCCAAAAAATACAATATTATTTGATTCTTTTATGATTTTTTTAACTTCATTAATTTTATTATCCATAATATCTCCTTACTATGACTATACCCTACTTAGATTTTTTAAATTTATTATCAATGCTTGCTCCAAAAAATGCGCCTATTACTGCACAGACTACTGCAACCATTTCTTTGTTTGGAAAATTGTAGGCATTATTTAAAATTATTGATATAATTACTCCTCCTACAATTCCTATATACATATTTTTGTTCATAAAATCCTCACGATAAGTCTAAATCTTTTTTTAATATTTTTGCATTTATCCAAAATAATCCTAGAAATATCAAAATATAATAAATAAATCCCGTCAAATTTATATATGATTCTCCCTTGTATTTTATATAAGAATAAACAAAAGCCATATAATTATAATTTTTCAAAATAATCTTATTGTGTAAAAGTAAAAAATTTTTATTTATGAAAAACGCAAGAGCAAGTATGGCTGTTGTCATTATAAAAATTAAAAATACTGAAATTTTTCTTTTAAACAAATACCTATCCATTTGCATATATAAAAATACTAAAAGAGCACTTATATTTATCAAAATCATTATAAAGACCAAAGATAAAAGTATTTTTGTATTTAAATATGTTCCTACTATATAAAACAAAAATACTGACAAAAACACCAAAAGCCAATAGAAAATATTTATTACTATTAGTTTTGCCAAAATAAATTCTCTTGCGCTTATTGGCAAGGAAAATGTAAGTATTGACCTGTTTGTGTAAAGGTCTTTGTAAAAACTATTTATAATAAAATAGGAAATTGTTAGGATAAAAACTACAACTACAATTATTTCTATTGAATTTATGGCTGAATTTATTTCTAGCGTTCTTGAAAATGCTCCAATTGTTTTGATTGACATCATTGAGATTAAAAGAATTACAAAACTTGCAATTGTTGATATGAAAAATTTCATATTCGATTTTGCATCATATTTTAAATATTTTCTCATAATAATCTCCTAAAAATCAATCTTCTCTTCTATCAAAAATACATTATAAAAAAATGTAACTGCTATTATCAAAATAGAAAATGTCAACATCCAAATATTTATTCCCAAAACTTTTCCGTCAACTCCATTGTAAAGCATGGAAATATCTACTCCATTTATATTTATTATCCTTTGGATGGCAAAGTCTTTAAATCTTAAAATCACAGGACTTATTGTGTAAATATTTCTTAAAAGCCAAACTATTATTGTAAATAAAACAATGGACAAAACCACTGATACAAATGAATAATATCTTCTAAAAATTTGTACTTTTGAAAGGGTTATTCCAAAAACCAAAAGAAGATAGGCAATTGAATAATAGATTTCTAAAACAAAAATATATACCATAAGAACCTTTATGGATATATTTATTAAATCATCATAAATCCCTAAAAATTTTGAGCTTATAATTAAAGATCCTACAAAAACTACAAGGCTTAAAAAGCCTATCACAAGACTTGCCAAAAATTTTGCAAAAATAATCTTAGCTACAGAAATATTTATGGTAAAAGTTATGTAAGATGACTTGTCAAAAATATCTCTTTTGTATCTAATGGTAAAAAATATCAAACAAACTGACAAAATTATAAGGGCAAGAGCTATAAGGAGAATAAAAAATGAAGTGTTTTTATTTTCCAACTCAAAGCTATTTAATTTATAAAATATTCCAACAAGGCCTTGAGAAAGTATGGCAAATAATGCCATCAAAAGAAAAAATCCCATTGACCTTTTTAATTCATATTTCAAAAATCTAATCATATTACAAAAATTTCCTTATACAAATCTACCATTTGCTTTTTATACTTATCTCTCAAATCCTCGGCGTCTTCTTCCAAAAGAATTTGTCCTCTTTGGATAAAAGCTGCCCTATCAAAAAGATTTTCCAAATCTCCAATTTGATGGGTTGTAATAATAATTGTCCTACCAATATCTACAGTTTTTATAATTGCAGATAAAATCATATCCTTTGCAATAGGATCAACTCCTTCGATTGGCTCATCCAAAATGTATAATTTTGTATCACGAGAAAGAGTCAACGCCAAAAGAAGCCTCTCCTTCATTCCCTTTGACAATTTATCAGAATAACCTTCCTTTGGAATTTTCATAAATTCAAAAAGTTCCTTGCAAACTCTCATATTAAAATCATCATAAAAATCCTTGTAAAGATTTACCGTATCTTCAATAGTCAAATTATCATAAAGATGGTAGGCATCAGGCAAATAAGAGATGATTTTTTTAGTTTCAACTCCAACTTTTTTCCCATCAATTAAAATTTCTCCATCATTTGGCTTAATTAAACCCATTATACATTTTAAAAGAGTAGTTTTTCCTGAACCATTTGGACCCATAAGTCCCAAAATTTTTCCCCTTTCAAGTTTTAAATCAATCCCATCAAGCACATTTTTTTTGCCATAAGTTTTTTTCAAATTTTTTATTTCTAATATATTATCCATTAGCATTCATCCTCAAAGATACAAAATCATAAACTCCCTCATTTGTAATTCCTATTGAATTCATATTTTTCAAAAATTCATTCAAATATCCATTTGCAAATTCCACAATTAGGGCATTTCTTTTGTTTTCATCAATTTTCATATAATAATAATCACTTTTTGCCTCAATCAAATCCTCATCCAAAAGTCTTTGGTAAGTTTTATCCACATAAGAAGGATTTACCCTAAATTTATTAATAAGAAATTCCTTATCATAAAACTTATCCCCATTTTTTAGAAAATTATTTATAATATTTTTGGCAACAAAGTTTCTAATTTCATTATTTACTGACCTATCTTCCATATTAGCTCCTTTTCTTTACTATATTAATCTATGATAGAAAATCAATTTCCAAATCAAAACAAAGACTTGCCTTCATAAAACAAGACAAAAATTTTTCCCCATAATCATTCAAATTTTTATAAATAAGAGGATAATTTCTAATAATAATTTTCTCATCAAGCATAGAAAGTTCATCAAAAAGCCCATCAAGATTATTTACTTCATATTCAAAATCAATTTTTTCATTCAAATAAGAAAAGGCCTCATCCCTTGACTTAAATTTATTTCCATCCAAATAAATCATCTAATTCTCCTTGGTAAAACTTTTGTAATGGTCTTTGGTGTAAAAAATATTAAAATCCTCATCATAAATAAGTCTTTCGCCACCACGTCTTCCACCAAAATAATTTACATCACATTCCTTGTAATTTGCATCAGGTAAATTTTTTTCAAAATTTCCAAAATAATCTCCGCCAATTACTCCCTTATCAGTAACTTCCCACAAATTTCCCTTTTTAGGAATCCAACCAAGTTTTTTCGCCTCTTTTTTTGTCAAAAAATTTGGAGGAAGTTTTTTATAAGCTTTAATATAATCAACTACATCATCTTTTTTATAATAAGCCTTATCTTCAAGAAGACTTGTACATTCAACTTCTTCATTAGAATTAATATTTTCATGCTTTACACATCCAGTAAAAGCAAAAATAAGAAAAAAACTTAAAATAAATTTATAAAAAAAGTTTTTAATTTTCATTTAATTACTCCTTTGCTATAATTATATCAGAAAGGATAAAAATATGAATGTATTAATATCAAGATGTCTTTTGGGAATAAATTGTCGCTATGACGGAAAAAATAACGAAATAAAAAATTTAAAAGAAAAATTTCCACAAATAAATTTCATAGATGTATGCCCAGAAGTAGATTCAGGAATGAAAACACCAAGAAAGCCATGTGAAATAAAAAATACTAAAGTTATAAATGTTGATGGAGTAGATTTTACAAAAAATTTCAAAAAAGGTGGACAAATCGCCCTAGAAATTTGTAAGAAAAATAATATAAAAATCGCCCTCTTAAAAGCAAAATCTCCATCTTGCGGAAAAGATTTTATTTATGATGGAAATTTTAATAAAAATTTAATAAAAGGCGATGGAATAACTTGCCAAATTTTAAAGAAAAATGATATAATTATTTTCAGCGAAAAGGAATTTGAAGAATTTTATTCTTACCTAAAAGCTAAAATTAGCTAATCTTAAAATTTTAAAAAATTTTTAAAAAAATATTTGACAAATATTTTTAAAGCTGGTATATTATATATTGTCGTTAGGACATCGGGGTGTGGCGCAGCTTGGTAGCGCGCGTGGTTTGGGACCATGAGGCCGAAGGTTCGAATCCTTTCACCCCGACCATTTTTTTGCAAGCAAAAGCTTGCTTTTTTAGTTGTAATACGTAAATTTTCCCTTTTAAAATTGCACCGAGCGGTGCTTTTTTTATGCCCATTTTTAAAATAAATTCTTTAGCAAAAAGCAAAATAAAAAATTAACCCATAAAAGAGATCTCTGCTCTCCTTATTGCAAGTTGAGATGGATTATGGTATTTTTTATTTTATTGCTAAAATTTTTTATTTTATCTTTTTTGGCTTATATAAATTTTAAAAATAAAATTCAAAAAACATTCTACTTTTTCTTTAGTAATTATTAATGAAAAAATAACCCATCTCGACCTTGTGGAGAGATCTCATTTATTAAATCTATCTATGAGTTCTCTTTTGATTTTGCGATCGAGATGGGTTATTTTTATATTCTGTTATTTTTAAATATCTTCTGTCAAATATGGCTTTCCACTAGCTTTTGGTGCATTTGATTTTTTATTAAATAAAATTAAGAAAATCAAAATTGAAATGTATGGAATCATTGAAATAAATTCCATTGGAAGTTGTATTGTTGTTCCTGTTAAATAGGTTGCTATAGCTTGGGTTAATCCAAAAAATAATGAACCTATCAAAACTCCTTGTGGTTTCCAATTTCCAAATATTACACAAACGAGTGCAATGTATCCTTGACCTGCAATTAAGGTTGGAGAAAATACACTTACTACTGCAAGTGACATAGAAGCTCCTCCAAGTCCTCCCATAAATCCTGAAAACATTACTGCAAGATACCTAATTTTTCCTACAGAAATATCTAAAGTTTCAGCTGCTTTTGGATGTTCCCCAACTGCAATCAACCTTAGTCCCCATTTTGTTTTATATAAAAATACATAAAGCAAAATTACAGATATTAAAGCAATATAAACTGTTGCATATTGAGAAAAAATATTTTTTAAGGCTTGATTTGTAATCAAACCGTCAAATAATCTAGGAATTTTATTTTCCAAAGCAATTGATGGTGTTTGAGTTGCGCCATCAAAAAATAATCTTGCCAAAAAAAGTGCCAAACCTGGTGCTAATGTATTTATAGCAATACCTGAAATTGTTTGATCTCCTGCAAATGTAACTGAAACAAGTGCATGGATTAGTCCAAAAAACATTCCAGCAAGACCTCCTGCCAAAAATCCTAACCAAGGATTTCCTACATAATATCCTACTGTTGCTGCTACTAAAGCACCTATTGTCATCATTCCTTCAAGTCCAATATTTACTACTCCAGATTTTTCTGAAATCATTCCACCAAGGCCAGTCAATAATACTGGTGTAGCATTTGAAAGTGTATTTCCAATTATTAATCCTAAAACTGTCAAATTAAGCATTATTTCCCGCCTTTCTATTTTTCTTTTTGTTTACTTTTGCTTTTATAATTCTAAATATTAAAGGAATAGCAGTAAATAAAATTATTGTTCCTATAATTATAGAAATTAATTCACTAGGAACTCCCATTGTTCTTTGTAAATTACTTCCTGCATATTTTAATGATCCCAAAAATAATCCTGAGAAAATACATCCTATTGGATTGTTAGATGCCAAAAGTGAAACTGCAAGTCCATCAAATCCAAAATTTTCCATAGCTGATAATAAAGGAAGTGAATAAGTGTAGCCCATTACTTGAGTTACGCCTGCAAGCGAACACAAACATCCAGAAATTGCCATTGATTGGATTATTTTTTTATTTGCATCAATTCCACCGTACTCACTTGCTTCTCTGTTTAATCCTACGGCTTTTAATTTATAACCAAGACTTGTTTTTTCAAGAATAAACCAAATAATAATTACGCTAACAATAGCAAGAATTATTCCTAAATGAATTGGTGCTCTAAAAAATTTTCCAAAAAATCCATCAAATTTTTGGCTAGCATTTGTAACTAGAGTAACTTTTACTGAATCATTTATATCAAATGTTCCCATAGAATTTGGTTTTTGATAGCGATAAACTATAAAATTTTGAAAATAAAATGCTACCCAGTTAAGCATTATAGTAGAAATTACTTCGTGAATTCCAAATTTTGCTTTTATAAATCCTGCAAGTCCTCCATACAAAAATCCTGCCAAAAGTGCAACAATTATTGTAACAATAACATGGATTACTGGTGGAAGTTTTAGTAAGTAGCCCATCAAAAATCCTACAGTTGAACCAATTATAAATTGTCCTTCTGCTCCCATATTAAATAGGCCTGTTTGAAAAGCAAAACATACACCAAGACCTGTAAGAATAATTGGTGTTGAATTTACAAGAGCCCAGCCGATATTTCTTGGGGATTTAAAAATTCCTTCTATTAATTTTCCATAAGCTTCTATTGGATTATAACCTGTAAGAGAAAGAACTATAGCTCCTACCAAAAGTCCCAAGATTATTGATACAAGAGTAAATAATAATTTTAAATTTGAAAAAGAATTTTTTCTTTTTGTTTTTGCTTTCTTATTCATGATCTCCTCCTGCCATTAATCTTCCTACTTCGTATTCATCAGTTTCTTTTGGATCCAGCTCTCCTACGATTTGTCCATCATAAATTACGCAAATTCTATCAGATAAATCCATTACTTCATCTAATTGAAAACTTATTAATAAAACCGCCTTGCCTTGATTTCTGAGCTCTACCAAATATTGGTGGATAAATTCTATTGCTCCAACGTCAAGTCCTCTTGTTGGTTGGGCAGCTATTAATAAATCCGGATCATTTGTAATCTCTCTTGCGATAATTACTTTTTGTTGGTTTCCACCTGAAAGACTTCCTGCTTTTTCGTTTATATCATTTGGTCTTATATCAAATTTATCAATCAAATTGTTTGCATTTTCTTCTATTTTTTTGAAATCCAAAATTCCATTTTTTGAAAAGTCTTTATCTATATTCTCCAAAATCAAATTATCTTTAATTGGATATTCTAAAACCAGACCTCTTTTTTGTCTATCTTCTGGAATTTGGTTCATGCCAAGGTCAATTATATCTCTAGGAGCTTTATTAGTAATATCTTCTCCTTTTAAAATAACTTTGCCTTTTTGAGCTTTTCTCATTCCAGAAATTGCATCTATCAATTCTGTTTGACCGTTTCCATCAACTCCTGCAATTCCTAGAATTTCTCCTTTTCTTATCGAAAGATTTAAGCCTTTTACCTTGTCAACTTTTCTGTTGTCCTTAACCCAAAGATCTTCTATCTTAAATATTTCTTCTCCAAGGTCAATTTTTTCTTTTTTTACATTAAAGCTTACATCACGGCCTACCATTTTTTCAGCAAGATCAGCCTCACTTACGTCTTTTACATTAACTTTGTCGATGTATTCTCCCCTTCTAATTATGGTACAAGTATCTGCCATAGCTTTAATTTCTTTTAATTTGTGGGTGATTATTATAACTGATTTTCCAAGTTCAGTTAATTTTTCAACTATTTCTATAAATTCATTTATTTCTTGAGGAGTTAAAACTGCTGTTGGCTCATCAAAAATCAAAATATCTGCTCCATGATATAAAGCTTTTAAAATTTCAACTCTTTGTTGTTGTCCAACAGATATATCCGCAACTTTGCTGTCCGGATCTATAATAAGTCCATATTCTTGGCTTAATTTAACAACTTCTTTTTTTGCCTTATCTCTATCAATGAAAGAATTTTTTCCTTCATAACCTAATATTATATTTTCTGTAACTGTAAATGGTTCTATCAGCATAAAATGTTGGTGAACCATTCCTATGCCCATGCTAATTGCTTTTTTTGGCGAATTATTTATAATTTCTTCGCCTTTTATGTAAATGTTTCCTTCAGTTTGAGGAAACATTCCATATAAAATATTCATAAGAGTAGTTTTACCAGCTCCATTTTCTCCAAGCAGAGCGTGTACTTCACATTTGTGAAGGTCAAAATCTACGCCTTTTAAAACTTTCTTGTCGCCAAAGCTTTTATGAATATTTTTCAATGAAACAACTGGGCTTTCATTTAAATACTTATCCATAATACCTCACTATTAATTTAGAACTTTCTAAATATTTTTGTAAAAAAAAGAGTAGTTTTTCTTCCTACTCTTTTAATTACTTATTTTTTCTTAGTAGATTTTTACTTATTTGTCGTAACCCATTGATTTAAATTCTTCTTCGTTTTGTGGAACTTTAATTTTTCCATCAACGATTTGATTTCTTAAATCTTCAACCTTATCTTTAACTTTTTGGTCTACTAGGTCATTATCTCCATAAGCTATATCCAAAGCATCTCCATCTTTAAGTGAAAATGCTCTTGTTTCTCCACCTTTGAATTTTCCATCTTTGTAATCATCAAGTGTTAATTGAACAGCTTTACCTACGCCTTTAACTGTTGAAGCCAAAATATTATCTGGAGCTTCTTCTTTTTGGTCACGGTCAACGCCGATTACGTATTTGTTATTTTCTTTTGCTGCTTCAAATACTCCAATTCCTGTACCACCAGCTGCATGGAAGATTACATCTGCGCCTTTTTGATACATTTGGTTAGCAATATTTTTTCCTTTTGCTTGGTCAGCATAAGAATTTGCGTATTGAACTTGAACTTCTATGTCTTTTCCTTTTTCTTTTGCTGCTTGTTTTACACCAGCTCTAAATCCATATTCAAATCTATCGATTACTGCTGATTCCATTCCACCTACAAATCCAACGTTGTTAGATTCTGTTTTCATTCCTGCAATATATCCAACTAAAAATGAGTTTTCATTATCTGCAAATGTTATTCCTAGAAGATTTTCAATTTTATCAGGATTTGCGTTGTCGATTATTGCGTAATTTTGATCTGGATTGTCTTTTGCAGCCTTGCTTGTTGCATCATAAAGAGCGTATCCTACTGTAAAAATCAAATCTGATTCACTATCAAGTGCTGATTCAAGGTTTGGTTGATAATCAGAATCTTTGTGTGATTCAATATAATCAAATTTAATTTTTCCATCTTTTTCGTAAGCTTTTAATCCTTCATAAGCAGATTGGTTAAATGATTTATCATTTATTCCACCTTGGTCAGTTACCATTGTAGCTGATACTTTTGCTCCATTTGCATTAGAAGCTGTAGAAGCCATTGAACCGTTATCAGAATCTTTTTTTGATCCACAAGCTGTAATGCTTAGTGAAAGTGCTAGAGTTAGAGCTCCAGCCATAATTTTTTTAATTTTCATCTCTCCCCCTTAAATTAAGAAATTGTTTTTTTTGTGTAATACTATTTTATATGAAATTTATCTTTCTGTCTAGCTATTTTACAATAATAAAATTATTTTTCATTTTAATATATAAGTTTTTAATAAATCAAACAAATTCATCAAGGCATTTTCGTGACATCTTTCATAGCCATGAGATGCTGAAATTCCACAGCCTACAAGGGCGTGCCTATAATCATAAAATGAGCTCATAGCAGCAGATGCATCTGAACCATAAAATGGATAAATATCAATTGCAAAATCAATTCCAATTTTTTTGGCTGTATTTATCAAATCATTTGTTAAATCAAAATTATAAGGACCTGATGAATCTTTTGCACAAATTGAAACTTTTCTATCATTTGTTTTTAAATCATCGAAAACAACTCCCATATCTACTGCAATCATATCTTTAATTCCAGATGGATGGCCCGAACTTGCTCCATGTCCTACTTCTTCATAAGTTGTAAACATCATATAAATATTTCTATCAAATTTTAAATTTTCTTCTTTAATTTCTTTTGCAAGGGCAAGCAAAACTCCACTTGATGCCTTATCATCAAGATGACGTGATTTTACAAAGCCATTTGAATATCTAAATCTTGAATCAAGAGCAATAAAATCCCCAGGATTTATTCCAAGTTTTTTTACATCCTCATCGCTTTCAACAAGCTCATCAATAACAACTTCCATTTCATCAAAATTTCTTTTTGAAATTTTTGGTGTATCTGATCCATGAACTGAAGGCTCATTTAATCTAAAAACTCCTTCAAATTCTTTTCCATCTCTTGTAAAAATTTTTACATTTTCAAATTCTGCATAATTTAATGGAAAGCCACCAAGAGTTGTAACTTGAATTCCTCCATTTTCTTTTATACTTCTTACCATAAGACCAAGCGTGTCGATATGAGCTGATAATAAAAGTCCATCGTCTTTATTTTTTTCATCTACATAAATTGGAACGATTACATTTCCCTTATTATTTTGGTAAGGCTCGTATCCTAAATTTTTAAATTCTTCCATCAAATACTTTTCGCATTTTTTTGTAAAACCAGTTGGTGATGGCCTTGTGCATAATTCTTTTATATAAGTTATTATTGTATTTTTGTCCATTTTTGCTCCTTTATTTTCTTATAATTTAATTATAAATTAAAAATTTTTCCTTGTAAATTTAAAAATAAAATAAATATTTGTATTATAAAAATATATGTGCTATAATATGGGTGTAAACATTTTCACAGCTGAATATAAAAAGAGACTTTGCAACAAATTTATCCCATTATTTTTGTTGCTTTTTTTATATTTAGTAATAAAACAGGAGGTTATTATGAGAGACATAATACTAGGTGAATTTTTTGGAACAATGTTACTTATTTTATTAGGAGATGGAGTTGTTGCAAACGTTCTATTGAATAAGAGTGGACAAAAAGGTGCAGGTCCTGTTCAAATTACATTTGCTTGGGGGCTTGCAGTTATGATTCCAGCTTGTATTTTTGGTGCATTAACAGGTGCTCATTTTAATCCAGCCCTATCAATTGCTCTTGCATTTAATGGTGGAATCGAATGGAATACAGTTCCTTCTTATATCATTGGACAAATGCTTGGAGCATTTTGCGGAGCTATTTTAGTTTATATTTTATTTAAAGATCATTATGACGCAACAAGCGATGATCCATTAACAGTTAGAGCAACTTTCTGCACAGCTCCAACTATACCAAACACTTTTAGAAACCTATTATCAGAAATTATTGGAACTTTTGTTTTAGTATTTGCTATTTTAGGATTTGGTAATGTTGCTGGCGCTGGAATGGGTGGCGTTGACAAATTATATGTATTTGGTCTTATCGTTTCAATTGGTATGAGTTTAGGTGGACTAACAGGTTATGCAATTAATCCTGCAAGAGATTTGGGACCAAGAATTGCTTATGCTATTTTACCTTTCAAAAACAAAGTTGATCCAAACTGGGGATATTCATGGATTCCTGTTGTTGGACCAATAATCGGTGCAGTTTTAGCAGTTCCAGTTTTTAATTTTATATTTTAATTATTTATAAATTTTAAGAAAAGAGAAGAATAAAATGTATGATGTAATAGTAATCGGTGCTGGTGTAACTGGTGCATCAATTGCAAGAAGACTTTCTAGGTATAAATTAAATATTTTAATTTTAGAAAAAGAGCTTGATGTGTCCATGGGAGCTAGCAAGGCAAATTCTGCCATAGTTCACGGTGGTTATGCTGAAAGCCATGATGAGCTAAGAGGAAGAATTTGCTACAAGGGAAGAGTGGAATTTAATAAGTTAAACCAAGAGCTAAACTTCGGATTTTTGGAAAACGGATCTTTGGTTTTAGCTTTTGATGAAGATGATGAAAAAGAACTTAATAAACTCTACAAAATGGGTCTTGAAAATAATCTTGATGATATTGAAATAATTAATCAAGAAAAGCTTAGACAAATAGAACCTAATGTATCCGATGATGCAATATCTGCTCTTTATTGCAAAGGAGCTGGTGTTTGTTCTCCATACGAATACGTTATTGCCCTTGTAGAAAATGCCATAGAAAATGGCGCTGAATTAAAACTTCAAAGTGAAGTTGTTGATATAAAAAAAGAAGAAGATATTTTTAAAGTAAAAACTTCTGATGACAATACTTATGAAGGAAAATTTGTAATTAATGCTTCTGGATTAAACGGAGCAAAAATTTCAAGCATGATTACAGAAACAAACTTTACAATCCATCCAAGAAGTGGCGAATATTTACTTATGCAAAAAGGAACTGGCGAGAAAATAAAACAAGTTTTATTCCAAACGCCATCTAAAAAATCAAAAGGAATTCTTGTAACAAGAACCTACCACAACAATCTTCTTTTAGGCCCTGATGCCATTGATGAAGAAGAAATTGATCTTGGAACACACATTGAAAGGCTTGCAGAAATTTACAAGCTTGGATTAAAATCTGTAAAAAATGATGTAATTGATTTAAAAAAATTTATCCGCTCCTTTGCAGGACTTAGACCTGCTTCATCAACGGGAGATTTTATAATAGAAAATACCAAAACTTCTGGTTTTATAAATGTTGTAGGAATCCAATCTCCAGGCATAACTTCTTCTCCAGAAGTTGCCAAAATTGTTGAAAATATTTTAAAAGATTTAAATTTAAAATTGGAAGATGATCCTTCCTACAATCCTTATAGAAAACCTATTATAGAATACAAAGAGCTTGAAGATTTTAACAAAGTGAAAGATAAAATTGATTTGCCACTTGGAAATCCTGAAAGACTTGTATGCAGATGCGAGCAAGTTAGCGAAAAAACAATAAGAGATGCAATGAACAGGGGTATCCCTTGTCTGACATTTGACGCAATAAAAAGACGTACAAGAAGTGGAATGGGATTTTGCCAAGGAAATTTCTGTAGGCAAAGAGTTCTAGAAGTTATGGAAGACGAAACAGGAGAAAAAATTTTAAACAGAAAATTCGACAGCGAACATTCCGGAATTTCTAGAATAAATAAAAAAGATATTAATAATTTCATAAAAGAATTAGAAGAAAAAAATTTAGAAGAATAATATAAAAAACCACAGGCTTCATGCCTGTGGTTAAATCGTAGATAAAGTAGTTTAGTAATTCATTAATTTAAAAATAAAATTACGCTACAGCCCACATCCCGACTAGTGAGTGAAACGAATGTATGGACAGATCTCATGAGATTTCTCCGCTCACTACGTTCGGTCGAAGTAGGCGAAATTTCTATTTTGTTTACAATCTTATCCACAGGCTCCATGCCTGTGGTTTTTTTAATTGCTTCTTAATGTTTCTATTGCTGATAATTTTGTTGCTCTTATTGCTGGTAGGTAGCCTGCTAGAATTCCTATAAATGATGAAAAAATCACTGCCATAACTCCTAGCCAAATTGGGATATTAAATTCCAAAGCTGTATCCATGGCTTGGGCGAATCCTGCTAGCAAAAATTTATTTGCTATAAATCCTAACAAATAAGAAATAAGTAAGCCTACAAGCCCTCCAAAAAATCCTATAAATCCTGATTCTAATAAAAACATAGTCTTTATATCTGAAACGCTTGCGCCAATTACTTTCATAAGGCCAATTTCTTTTTGCCTTTCGTATATGCTCATAAGCATTGTGTTTATTATTCCTATCGCTGCTACAATAAAAGCAATTGAACCTATTCCTGCAAGTATGAGCATTATTGTTTTTGTGGATTTATTTATCTCTTCTATCATATCTATTGATGATGATGTTTGATAACCCATCGACTTTACTTCATCTTCTACTGCTTTTACATTTTCATATTCATCACATACAAGGGTAATATTTTCGTACAAATAATTTGATTTTTTCCCGCCATTTTCGCTCATATCATCAAGGCTTGGGCTTTGCAATTTTTTATCTTCTTTTTGCAAAGTCTTATAAGTTTTTTCATTTATATACATTCTACTTTTTTCTAAAAAACTTGATTCATTCATTATCCCCTTAACTTTTATTTCAAGATCTGCGAAAGTCGGCTTGGAATTTCCTTCTTCGTCTGTGGGATTATTTTCCATATCTTCATAACCTAATCTTAAAATAAATTTTTCTTTTAAAATATTTAATCCTTCAACATCTTCTTGTTCAAAGGATTCACCTTGTTTTTTCATCTTATATAAGTGATAGTCCGAACCCAAAATCATAGACATTTCATCTGATGGATTTAAATTTGATCCTGAATCAAGCATGTCAGATTTTATTTGAGCAAAGACCTTATCAGGTATAAGGCTTATTCCATTATTTGCTTCAAGTTTTGTATCTTTATTCTTTTTCAAAAAAATTTCTGTATATAAATCCTTATGAGGTATTACATATTTTACATGTTTTATTTTTTTAAACTTGCCTATGCTACTTTGATTTATAGAAGTTTGTGCTTTGTCAGAACTTATTTCTATATTTTCCAATCCTCCAAAAGATTCAACCATATCTCTTTGTTGTTTTGCCATCGCCAAACTCAAGGAAATCATCATTATTATTGACACTGTTCCAATCAAAACTGAAAGTATGGTAAGAATAGTTCTAGATTTTCTTCTCAAAAGATTTCTAAAGGCAATATCTATCCTATCTTTAATTTTCATCTAAATCTAATTCCTTATTTTTTTTCTTTTTACTCCTTTTTCTTATAAAATAAATCAATAAAACTATTAGAAAAATAGAGCCGATTCCTATAACAGGTGCCATATTAAAATCTTGTTCTACTTGTTCGGTAGATTCTATTGGATTGCCATTTTCATCCACATTTTCATTTTGGGACATTTGAACTTGTTTTTTAAAAGTTTTTTCTTCCTTGTGAACCTCTCCCTTGGAATCTTCATAAGTTAAAATTATTTTTCCCTTTATAGGCCCTTCTTTTTTAGGATTCATATTAAAAGAAAAAGATTCGCTCGCTCCTTGTGCAAAATTTCCAATAAAATGACTATTTTCATCTACATCAAAGCCTTCTCCTTCGACTTTACACATAAAATTTGTCAAATTATCCTTGCCAGTATTGTAAATATTCATCGAAACATTTGTATCTTCTCCAACAAAAAGTTCATCTATATTTATATCACTTGTACTTATTGCTGCAGTTGCTACAACAGGTATTCCTATACTTTCTGTAGTTTGATATTGATTGCCAAGATAATCTTCATATTCAAAATTAACGCTCATTTGATAATTACCAGCTTTTGTATTAGGCAAAACATTCATTTTTATAGTTTCTGTTGAATAATTCCAAGGATAAATTGCAGACCTATAAAAAGTATTTGACCTTTCAACTGGTGTAAAAACAGATCCCTCATTCCCATAAGCAGTTTCCGAACCTGCTTTATTATTTCCAGAAACTTGTTCAGTTGAAGATGCTTGGTCAAGAGAAACTTTCAAATTAAATATAGCATTTTGTGCATTCGTATTATACAAAGTTAAAATTATATCAAAATCTTTTCCAGCTTCAACCATTTTTGGTTGGATTTTATATGAAGAAATAATTAATTTTGGTTTATTTCTTATTTGAGCTTGCTCATTGGCAGAATCATCTTGTTTATTAAAATTTGTAGTGTTTTCAACTTGATTATTTTCCATTTTTTAATACCTCATCTATACTTAATTTTTCATGTATTTTTTCTATAAGTCCATCTCTCATAAAAAGGGTTCTATCAGCAAATTCTGTCATTTCCTCATCATGCGTTACCATAATAAGGGTTTGATTATTTTTTCTAACAATTGATTTTATCAATTCCATAATTTCAAAAGAAGTTTTTGTATCAAGATTTCCCGTAGGCTCATCAGCAAAAATAATATTTGGATTTCCCACAAAAGCACGAGCAATGGAAACTCTTTGTTGTTGTCCACCAGAAAGCTCGTTTGGTTTATTGTAAACTCTTTTAGAAAGTCCCATGTCTTTTAAAATTTGGTAGGCTTTCTCTTCTCTTTCTTTTTTGCCCTCTCCTTTAAAAATTAAAGGCAAAGCCACATTTTCTATAGCCGTAAGATAAGGCATAAGATTATATGATTGAAAAACAAAACCAATATTTAAGTTTCTAAATCTAGTTATATCTTCCTCACTCAAAGAATTTAAAGAAATATTTTTATATAAAACATCTCCCGAAGATGGTCTTTCAAGACCTGCAAGAATATTTAACAAAGTCGATTTGCCAGAGCCAGACGTCCCAAGCAAAGCAATAAATTCGCCCTTATCAATTGTTAAATCAATTCCATCTAAAGCTTTTATAATATTTGAACCAAGCTTATAATATTTTTTTACATTTTTTATTTGAATAAAAGTCATACAAGATCCTTTTAATTGATTAATCTAAAATAATAAATTGTTTTTCTTATTATATAATTTTTTTTTAATATTAATCAACTATTTCTATAATTTTTTTATTTTTTACCAATAAAGCTTAAAACATTAAAAATTCACAAAAAAATCTATGAGTAAAAACCCATAGATTTTTTATAAATTCTTAAATTTCTATTTAAAGAATTGATTTAAAAATTTTACTTATTTTATAAAATTTTCCCTACTTACTATATTTTTTTCTAGAATCCTGTTGCTGATTTAAAGAAGAAATATCCAAGTGGTGTGTAGTACATTCCTTTGATATTTGGTTTCATCATGTATGGATTTACATAGAAATAAATTGGAGCTACTACTGAATCATCTTTTATTAATATATCTTCAGCCTTGTGCATGTTTTCCATTCTTTCTTTTTGGTCTGATGTTGCTTTAGCTGCTTTTACATATTTATCAAATTCTTCATTTTTATATTGAGCGTCGTTATTTCCACCGCCTGTTAACCACATATCTATAAAGCTCATTGGATCGTTGTAGTCAGCAATCCATCCGTGTCTTGCTATATTGTAGTTTCCTTCTTTTCTTTCTTTCAAGAATACATTCCAATCTTGGTTTTGAAGATTAACTTGAACGCCTAGATTTTCTTGCCACATATTTTGTAAAGCTTCTGCTATAGCCTTGTGGTTATCATCTGTATTGTATAGATAATCAATTTGTGGGAAGCCCTTACCGTCTTTAAATCCAGCTTCTTCCATAAGTTTTTTGGCTTCTTTTATATTTTTTTCATATTCGTCAGATTTTATTGAATAATAATCTCCACCAACTGTTCTAAAGTCATCGCCTTTAGCTCCATCTGCATCATAAACTCCTGCTGGTACAAAACCGCTAGCAGCTTTTTCTCCTCTTCCTGTAACTTGATCAACTATAAAGTTTCTATCAATTGCAAGTGAGAATGCTTTTCTTACTTTTGGATCGTCAAATGGTTTCTTTTCTGTATTAAAACATACAAAATATGTTCCTACGTATGGAAGAGTCTTTAATTCTTTTGTATCTAGAAGTTTTTTAATTTCTTCTTGTGGTGCTGAGTTTACAAAATCCAAATCTCCTGATCTATAAGCAGCATAGATTGCGTTTTGATCATCTTGTAAATGGAAAGATAATTTTTCAGCCTTAACTGATTTTGCATCATAATATTCTGGGTTTTTAACCATTGTTAAAGTTTGATTGTGATCCCATTTTTCTAATTTAAATGGTCCATTTGATACTAATGTATCAGGAGAGTTTGTCCAAGTTTCACTTTTTTCTACAATATCCTTTCTAACTGGCATAACTGCAGGAAAAGCACAAATTTCTTCAAAGTATGGACATTTTACATTTAAATTTACTACAAAAGTTTTATCATCTGGAGCAGAGATATCAAGTTTTTTATCTTCATATCCTTTTACCATATCAAGCATATATTCATAGTCTGCTCCTGTTTTTGGATCTACAAGTCTGTTCCAAGCATAAACAAAGTCATTTGCTGTTACCGGTTTTCCATCTGACCATTTTGCATCTCTTAATTTAAAGGTCCATTTTAGTCCATCTTCTGAAACATCCCATTTTTCAGCAATACCTGGTTTTAAAACAGCATTTCCTTTTCCATCATCATCCCATCTTAATAGAGATTCAAACATGTGAGAGATCATTATTGATCCATCTGATGCTGTGTTTAGTTGTGGATCTATAGTTTCAGGTTCTGATGCAATGTTTATATCCAATACTCCATCTTTTTTGCCTTCTTCTTCGTTTGTTGCAACATTAGAATTGCTACTATCATTGCTTTTAGAATTGTTTCCTCCACATCCTGTAAACAGCATTGATAAACTCAACAAGCCTACTAATAATTTAGCCTTCATTTTCATTTTTATTACCTCCTAAATTGTGACAACTTACATAGTGTCCTTCTTCTACTTCTCTAAACTCCGGCTCTTCCTTTTTACAAATTTCTGTCGCATACGGACATCTTTCATGAAACCTACAACCTTTTGGCGGATTAATCGCCGATGGAACTTCTCCTTCTAGCTTTATTCTTTTTAACGATCTAGTAAGTTTGGGATCTGGAACTGGTATAGCTGTGAGTAGGGATTGGGTGTAAGGATGTAATGGGTTTTCATAAAGTCTTTCGGCATCAACAAGTTCAACCATTTTTCCCAAATACATTACTCCAATCCTATCTGAAATATGTTTTACAACTGATAGGTCGTGAGCTATAAATAAATATGTAAGACCCATTTCATTTTGCATATCTTCAAGCATATTTACAATTTGTGCTTGGATTGATACATCCAAAGCTGAAATCGGCTCATCACAAACAATAAATTCTGGCTCAACTGCAAGTGCTCTTGCAATTCCTATCCTTTGTTGTTGTCCTCCTGAAAATTCGTGAGGATACCTATTTGAGTGTTCTTCGTTTAATCCTACTGTTCTTAAAAGTTCATTTATTCTTTCTTGCCTATTTTTTTTGTATAGGCCGTGAATGTCTAAAGCCTCTCCAACAATTTCTTGAACTGTCATTCTTGGATCAAGAGATGCTGATGGATCTTGAAAAATTATTTGCATTTTTCTTCTTAATTTATACATTTCTGGGCGAATATTTTTTTCGCTATCAAAAATTGTTTCTCCATCATAAATTATTTTTCCACTCGTAGGTTCGTGTAATCTTAAAATTGTTCTTCCAAGTGTTGTTTTTCCACAACCAGATTCTCCTACAATCCCAAGAGTTTCTCCTTTTCTTATAAAAAAGGATACATTATCTACTGCATGAACTTTGCTTACTTTATTAAAGGAAGATTGAACTTCAAAATGTTTTACTATATTTTCACATATTAATAATTTATTATCTTCCATTTATTGACTCCTTTATGTGTAGGAAACATTTTGATCTGTGTCCATTTCCCATTTCAAGCATTGGTGGTTCTTTTTTTAGACAAATATTCATGCAATGTTCGCATCTTGTCGAAAATCCACATCCTTCTGGTGGATTTAGCATATCCACAGGAGTTCCTTTTATACTTTCAAGCCTTACTTGTTCCTTTGAATCAATTCTTGGCATTGATTTTAAAAGTCCTTTGGTGTAAGGATGTTTAGGATTGTAAAATATTTCTTCTACACTTCCTTGTTCTACAACTCTTCCTGCATACATTACACTAACTGTATCGCAAATTTGTGCAACTACTGCAAGGTTGTGAGTGATAAAAATTACACTCATTTTTGATTTATTTTGAAATTCTTTTATTAATTCAAGAATTTGAGCTTGAATTGTTACGTCAAGAGCTGTTGTCGGCTCATCTGCTATCAAAATATCTGGTTCGCAAATAAGTCCCATTCCAATCATTACCCTTTGTCTCATTCCTCCTGATAATTCGTGAGGATATTGTTTCATACGTCTTTTTGGATTGGAAATTCCAACGCTATCAAGCATATCAACAGCCTTTTGGTAGGCTTCATCTTTTGAGCATTTTTTGTGTACCAACAAAGCTTCCATAAGTTGGTTTCCAATTGTATAAACTGGATTTAGGCAAGTCATTGGATTTTGAAAAATCATGGAGCATTTTGCTCCCCTAAATTCACTCATTTTATTTTTGTCAAAATCAAGAACATTTTCTCCTTTAAAAAGAATTTTTCCTGATTTTACCTTGCCCGGCTCTTGTAAAAGACCCATTATGCCATAACTTTCTACAGATTTTCCAGAGCCAGATTCTCCAACTATTCCCATAATTTCATTTTCGTGTAGGGTATAATTTATTGAATCAACCGCCTTAACTTCTCCAACAGGTGTGTAAAATGATATGCTTAAATCTTCAATTTTTAAAACTTCTTTTTTATTTTCTTTTATATTTTCCATAAGCCACCTATTTTTTCAACCTTGGATCTAAGGCATCTCTTAGTCCGTCTGCAAATAAATTCAATGATAAAATCATCAAACTTAATAGTAAAGAAGGAATTATTAATCTATAAGCGTAGGAATAAATTCCTCCAAGAGCATCTGCTGCCAAAGCACCAAGGGATGTCATAGGTGCTGAAACTCCTATTCCTAAAAATGATAAAAATGATTCTAGAAATATTGCTGATGGTATTTGCATGGCAGTCATAACTATTACTTGTCCAATACAATTTGGAAATAAGTGCCTTCTAATTATTCTTTTTTTAGAACCACCCAAAGCTTCAACTGCTGTAACAAATTCTTGTTTTTTTAGCATTAAAACTTGTCCTCTTATAATCCTTGCCATTCCTACCCAATAAAGTAGACCAAAGGCAATAAATATTGAAATAAGAGCAGGTCCTAGAACACCAATTTTTTTTGCAAATTCTGATGTTGATGAATTCACAAAAGATTTCATAGGTTGTGATATACCAATTGATAATAAAATTACTACAAGTACATCTGGAATTGAGTAAATCAAATCCAAAATTCTCATCATTATAGCATCTACCCTTCCACCAAAATATCCAGAAATTGCTCCATAAATTGTTCCTATTATCAAAACAATAAATGATGCAAAAATTCCAACTATTAGTGAAACTCTAGTTCCATACATTGTACGAACCATCAAATCTCTTCCTAATTTATCAGTTCCAAAAGGATACCTAAGACAAGGAAATAAATTTTCATCGCCTCTGTATTGAGTTGTGTAATCTCCTTTTGCCAAAAATGGTCCGATAAAAGCAAAGATACAAACAATTATCAAAAATCCAATAGAAACCATAGCTACTTTATTTTCTTTTAGCCTTCGTAAGGCATCTTGAAGATAGGAAGTTGGAGGAGTTTTGGTCATGAAATTTTCTTTTGAGCTTTCAGATGCAAGCTCAAAATCATCAGATGAAAATTCATATTCCTCTAATTTTAATTTTGAATTTAAACTAAATAAATCTTCCATACTAATCTCCTTTAGTCAAGTCTATTCTAGGATCTATAAATCTGTATAAAATATCAACAACCATATTCATAACAATTACCATAAAGGCAAAAAAAAGTGTTGTCGCCATTATTATTGGATAATCTCTATTTAAAACTGAGTTAATAAAATATCTACCAAGTCCTTGAACAGAAAAAACTGATTCAACTACCATAGATCCCGTAATAATTCCAGCAGTAAGTGGTCCAAGATAAGTTAAAACTGGAATAAAAGCATTCTTTAGGGCGTGCTTAAATAAAATTTTTCCTTCAGAAACTCCCTTTGCTCTTGCTGTTCTAATATAATCTTGACCAATTGCATCAAGCATTGATGATCTTGACAACCTTGCTATGTAGCACATAGGATAAAATCCTAAAGAAAAACATGGCATAAAATAAGAGCCAACAGTGTTAAGTCCCATTGTTGGAAAAATTTTTAATTTTACACCAAAAAATAAAAGTAGGAGAGTTGCTACTACAAAGCCAGGAGCGGAAATTCCTATGGTTGTCAAAACCCTCAAAAATGAATCCAACTTTTCGCCTCTGTGATAAGCTGCGAGAGCACCTAAAGGAACTCCCACCAAAGTCGCCCACAAAAGTGCGATAAGTCCAAGTTTTACACTTGTTGGAAGCATTTCTTTTATAATATCGATAACTGGTCTGTTTTTTTGCATTTTTAAAGATACGCCAAATTCTCCGTGAAGAGCATTTACAATAAATCTTTTTAGTTGCACAGAATAAGGTTGGTCTAATCCATATTTTTTATTTAAAGCCTCTAGCACCTCAGGCGATTGAGATTTTTCACTTGCAAAAGGTCAACCAGGCACGAGCTTCATGAGAAAAAAAGTAATACAAGTTACCAAAAGCAAAACTGCTATCGCTTGTAAAATTCTCTTTATTATGTACTTAATCATATTTCCTCCTTGTTTTATCTAATTATATACTTTATCAAGATAAATTGCAAGCGCAGTAAATTATTAATGTGATAACGTTATAAATTAAGCTTTATCAATACTTTTCGCCGATTTCAAAAAACAAAAATTTAAAATATTTTTCCAAAAAAATTAATTTATTTTAAATTTTTCCTCATAAAAACTAAGCTTATAAAAATATTTTAATATTTATTTATTCCACACTTATTTTCTTCAAATTTTTCGATAAAAACCGCTTATATAAATTTAGTGACCGCTTGTCTAAATATTGTAGTCAAGGTAAAAATTTTTATGTATTATATAAACACAAGGAGGATTTAATGAAAGTCGAATTAATAATTGATGAAAGTTTAGATGAAAGTCTTGTAAAAATTTATGCTCCTTCATATAACGAAGATATTGAAAATATAAAAAGAAGTCTTGAAACTACCAATATTGATAAACTTGTTGTTTTTAAAGATGATGAAATTTATCTTTTGGAATATGAAGAAATTATTAGGTGCATAACTAAGGATAAAAATGTATTTATTGAAAGCAAAAACGGTGAGTATAAATCTAGAATCAGACTTTATGAACTTTATGAAAGGCTAAACAAAAATAAATTTATAAAAATATCAAGATATGAAATTATAAATCTTGATTATGTAAAAAAACTAGACCTTTCTTTTAAAGGAACAATAGCAGTGGAATTTAAAAACGGAAGCATTTCCTATGTTTCCAGGAGATATTTGAAAGAATTTAAAAAAGCCTTAGGATTTTAGGAGGAAATTATGAAATATTTAAAAAATTTATTAGCATCATTTTTGATAGGAGTTGGAATTGGAAGTATCATAGAAATATTTATTTCCCTTGCTATAGGAGAAATCACTTTGGGAGTTCCAGAATTTTTAAATGGACAAGACTCTCTTTTAAAAGCAAGAATTATTGAGATAATCTTATATGGTGGATTTGGTATAATTTCTTTTATTGGAGATAAGATAATTAAAGAAGATAATTTGTTAAAGGCAAGTCTTTTACATTTTTCAATTTTAGCCATATATTTTATAATAGTAGGATTTTATCTAAAATGGCTACCAAATATACAATCTGCTGTTATTTCTTTAGTATTTTTTATCATTATTTACTTGATTATTTGGACAGTAATATATTTTTCAACAAAATCTGATATTGAAAAATTAAATAAAAAATTTAAGTAAAAGAAAAGTGATGAGAATAGAAAATTCTATTTTCATCACTTTTATTAGTTAATGCAATTTTAATTTAATTTTATTTTCTATTTGCTGTAGCTATTAAGGAAATTCCTGTATCTGCTATATTTTCTATAACAATATCTCCAACATGAACAGGTGCTGTTATGCTTGCCTTATTTATTTCATCCATTGCTTCTTCCATTTTATTTTTTGGAATTGCATCGGCAGTTTTTACTGAAACTGAATATTCTTTTCCACCATCAAGTTTTACTGTTGAAGTTACTACTCTTACTGGATTTTTTACTTCGTTTCTAGCGTAAACTTCCCCTCTTTTACAGGTATTTCCTGCAATATCAGTAATATTTCCTTCTTCATCCATTGTTACTGTCACAAGGCAGCCTAGAGGACAATTTATACAAGTTAAATCCTTTTTCATATTTCCTCCAATTTTATTTCTATTTCTTTTGTATCTTCATTTATATCTTTTTTCTTTAAAATTAAGTTTTCCATCTCTCCTGGAGCATAAACTAATTTTCTTTTCTTTGTTACTTCTTTGCCGTCAACAAACATTTTTAAAATTCTATTTTGATAAACATTGTTTACCCTAAACCTAATTATAGCTTCATCTTGCATAGTATCTGGATTTATATATTGTGGAAGTGTATAAGAAATTCCATCTCCTGCCTTTAAATAAATTGGCTCTTTTTGTGATTTTTGGAAATTATCTTTAATATAATCTGCTGCATTTTTGGCTGCAAGTTCGCTTTCTTCTGTTACATAATCTACCAAATCGTGAACGTGAAGAACATTTCCTGCTGCAAATACTCCATCAACATTTGTCATTAGCCTATCTGAAACTACCGCTCCTTTTGTTTTTGGATCAATTTCAATTTTTGCTTGTTTTGTAAGTTCGTTTTCTGGCAAAAGTCCTACTGAAAGTAAAATTGTATCGCAGTCAAAATGTTTTTCTGTTCCAGGAATTACTTTCATATTTTCATCTACTTGTGAAAGAGTGCAACCTGTAACTCTTTCATCTCCTTCAATTGATGAAATTGTTGTATTAAAATAAAGTGGAATGTCAAAATCGTCTAAACATTGAACAATATTTCTTTTTAAACCTCCAGAAAATGGCATAATTTCAGCAACACATTGAACGTCTGCTCCTTCTAGGGTCATTCTTCTTGCCATAATTAAACCTATATCTCCAGAGCCCAAAATAACTACTTTTTTTCCTGGCATATAGCCTTCAAGATTCATCATTCTTTGGGCTGTTCCTGCTGAAAATACTCCTGCCGGTCTACTTCCTGGAATATTTAATGCTCCTCTTGGTCTTTCCCTACAACCCATAGCAAGGATAACTGCCTTTGGTTTTAAAGTAAACATTCCATTTTCTTCATTCATCAAGGTTATAGTTTTATCATTTGCAAAATCTATTACAATTGTATTTAATAAAACATCTATATCTCTTTTTTCAACTTCATCAATAAATCTTTGAGCATATTCTGGACCTGTAAGTTCCTCATTAAATCTGTGTAAACCAAAACCATTGTGGATACATTGATTTAAAATTCCTCCAAGCATTTCATCTCTTTCAACTATAAGTATGTTTTCAATTCCTTCATCATAGGCACGAGCAGCAGCTCCAAGTCCTGCAGGACCTCCACCTATTATTACTAAATCATAATTTTTCATTTAAATGCTCCTTACTTTACATGTCCTTTTATGTAGTAAGAATCTTTTCCATTTTTTACTACATCGTCATAGTCTTCGCCCAATTCTCTTGCAAGTATTTCCATAACTCTTGGTAAGCAGAATCCTCCTTGGCATCTTCCTGCTGTAGCCCTTACTCTTCTTTTGATTCCATCAACAGTTCTTGCTCCAAGAGGACGATTGATTGCATCTACAATTTCGCCTTCTGTTATAGATTCACACCTACAAATGATTTTTCCGTATCTCTTATCTTTTTTGATTAATTCGTCATGTTCTTCAAGACTTAATTCACTAGTTTTTGGAGTAGGTTTTCTATCATAAGTAAAATCTTTATTTTCTTCGAGATTTAATTTCTCACTTACAAGATTTGCCATATATTCCCCAATAGCTGGAGCTGATGTAAGACCAGGGGATTCAATTCCTACACAGTCAAAAAATCCATCAAGACTTTCTTTTAAGATAAAATCTCCACCTACTTCATGAGCTCTGTTTCCAGAAAATGAAGTTATAACCATTCTTACAGGAACATTTTTTACAGTGTGATTTGATTTTTCTATAACTTCTTCAATGTGTTCTCTTGTTGAACGTCTGTCGTGTTTATCATCTATAAAGTCAGAAGTTGGTCCTACAAGAGTGTTGTTATCGATTGTTGGAGATACCAAAATTCCCTTACCTTTTTCAGTAGGAAGATTAAACATTACATGATTTACAAATCCTTTTGTGTCCTTATCCAAAAGCAAATATTCTCCACGTCTTGCTTTTATTTCAAATTTTTCATCTGAAACAGCATTGTGGATTTCATCTGAATATACTCCAGCAGCATTTATAACTGCCTTAGTTTGATATGTATTATTTTCAGTAGAAACTTCCCAATATCCGTCTTTCTTTTCAGTTTTTATAACTTTTTCGTAAAATTTATAGGAAACTCCATTAATATTAGAAACTTCTGCAAAGGCAATATTCATCAAAAATGGATCAACAATTCCTGCCTCTTTTGCATACAAAGCAGCCACAACATCATCTGTTATATTTGGTTCCATTTTTAAAACTTCTTCTCTGTTTAAAATTTCCATTCCAGAAACGCCATTTTCAATTCCTTGATCATAAAGAGCTTGCAATTTTGGCATATCTTCTTCGCTATGACAAAGAACAAAAGTTCCAATTTTTTTGTAAGGGAAAGATAATTTTTTGGCTTCATCTTCCATCATGTGATTTCCTCTTACATTCATTTTTGCCTTCATTGTTCCTGGCTCTGCATCATAACCGCCGTGGCAGATAGCAGAATTTGCTTTTGAGGTTTCTGTGCAAACATCTTCATTTTTTTCTAAAACTAGAAATTTTCCTTTTTTCTTTGATAGTTGGTAGGCAATAGAAGTACCCGTTACTCCTGCTCCTATAATTATTGCATCAAACATATTTCTTCCTTTCAAATAAATTTAAATGAAAAAAAAGCAAGTTAAAGTAGGGCCTACTTTAACTCGCTTTCTCATCGTCTTATTTTATTGTTAATTTAATTATATTACATTATATAATCTTTGTAAAATTATTCTTCGTAATGATTTGCCCAACCAAAGGCTCTTTGCATAGCTCTTTGCCAGTTTCTATCTTTTTTATCTCTTTCTTCAACAGAAATTTCTGGAGTAAATTCTCTATCAACAAGTCTGTTTTCTTTAATTTCTTCAAGATCTTGATAGAATCCTACAGCAAGTCCTGCCAAATAGCAAGCACCTAGAGCTGTTGTTTCAAGAGTTTCTGGTCTTTCAACTTTTGTTTGAATCATGTCAGCTTGGAATTGCATTAAGAAATTATTTGCACTTGCTCCACCGTCAACTTTTAATTCTTTAAGTGGTGCACCAGAGTCTTTTGCCATTGCTGTTAATACATCGTTTGTTAAATATGCAAGGGACTCAAGAGTTGCTCTTACAATATGGTATTTGCTAGTTCCTCTTGTAATTCCTACAATAGCTCCTCTTGCATAAGCATCCCAATATGGAGCACCAAGTCCTGTGAAAGCTGGAACAACATAGCATCCATTTGTATCATCAACTTTTGTAGCCATATATTCAGTATCATCAGCTGCATCAACAATTCTTAATTGATCTCTTAACCATTGAATTGCAGAACCTGCAACAAAGATTGAACCTTCAAGAGCATAATTTACTTTTCCTTCTTCAAGTCCCCAAGCAATTGTTGTTACAAGTCCGTTATCAGATTTAACTGCTTCTTCGCCAGTATTCATAAGTAAGAATGCACCTGTTCCATAAGTATTTTTTGCATCCCCCTTGTTAAAGCATGTTTGTCCAAACAAAGCTGCTTGTTGGTCACCTGCGATTCCTGCTATAGGAATTTCGCCATCAAAATATCCGGCAAAAGTATTTCCATAAACATAGCTTGATGGTTTAACTTCTGGAAGCATACATTTTGGAATATTTAAAATTTCTAGAAGTTCATCATCCCATTCAAGAGTATGAATATTAAATATCATAGTTCTTGAAGCATTTGTATAATCTGTTACGTGAACTTTTCCACGAGTTAAGTTATAAATTAACCATGTATCAACAGTACCAAATAAAAGCTCCCCGTTTTCTGCTCTTTCTTGTCCATTTTCGATATGGTCTAAAATCCATCTAATTTTTGTTGCTGAAAAATATGGATCAACTACGAGTCCAGTTTTATTTTGAATTGTTTCTCTGTAACCATCTTCTACTAATTTGTCAGCCATATCAGCTGTTCTTCTACATTGCCAAACGATTGCATTATAAACTGGTTTTCCTGTTGCTTTTTCCCAAACTATTGTTGTTTCTCTTTGGTTTGTAATTCCTATAGCTTCAATGTCTTTTGATTCAATACCTAATTTTGCAATTGCTTCAGTACAAACTCCAAGTTGAGTAGACCAAATTTCTGTAGCATCATGTTCAACCCAACCAGGGTGTGGGAAAAATTGAGTAAATTCTTTTTGAGCAACAGACATTATTTCGCCTTTTTTGTTAAAAATAATTGCTCTGTTACTTGTAGTTCCAGCATCCAACGCCATAATATACTTTGTCATACAAACTCCTTTTACATTTTCCAAACATTATAATTTGATGATGATACAGCAATCGCCTTTGAATTTAGGGCATCAAAAACATCTTTTTTATCTCTAATAAGCCCTCCAGCAATAATTGGGATAGATGTTCTTTTTTCTATATCATCTAGTATTTTTGGCATAATACCAGGAAGTATTTCAACAAGATCACAATTTGCTTTTTTTAAAGTTTCTTTTACATTTTTATAGGACAAGGAATCAAGTACAAAAAATCTTAGTATGGATAAAAGTCCTATTCTTCTTGCATAAGCCGCATTTTGACTTCTTGTTGTAATAATTCCATCGGCATTTGTGTATTTTTTGATAAATGATGAAGATAGAGATGATGAAGAAAGTCCCTCAATAAGGTCTTCATGAACAAAAACAATCTTGTCATGGTCTTTTAATTTTTCAACAATATTGGTTATATTTTCAATATTTCCATAAAGAACAAAAACTATTTTGTTATTCTTGTAATCATCTTTAATACATTCTTTCAAATCCGTATTATCTTTTATTGCCATAATACAAGGATTATCAAAAAGCAAATCCACTATATCAATCATTTTTCCTCCAAATACACAAAGCGAGCCCTATAAAAAATAAGTGCTCGCTTCTCCAAATATATTTATTACAACCTCATTGTAGCACATAAAATTTATAAATGCAAACAATTTCATCTAATATTTTTTATTTTTTTAAATTTTTCTCTTATCATTGTAAATTCAAAGATTTTTTTATTTTTTAATTATTATTTTTTAAAATAAAATTTTGAAATCATTTTAAATTTTAAAATTTTTAAATAAAAAAGATGGAAATAATCCATCTTTATTGTTATTTTGTAAATAATTCTTTTTCTTCTTGTGTAAGTTCTCTGTAATCTCCCGGGTTTAAGGTTTTATCTAATTGCAATTTTCCTATTGCAAGTCTTTTTAGTTTTACTACTTCGTTATCGTTATTTGAAAATAATCTTTTTACTAAATGAAATTTTCCTTCTGTTACGTAAACGTAGGCTTTTTTATCTTCAATTATTTCTAATTTTGCACTTCTTGCGTAATAATCATCTTCTTTTATATATACGCCTTCTTTAAAAATTTCTACTAGGGCAGGTTCGATTTTTTTTGATGTTTCTACTTCGTATTTTTTCCAAATATTTGAATTTGGACTTATTACTCTGTGGATAAATTTTCCATCGGTTGACATTAACAAAAGTCCTGTTGTATCTTTGTCAAGCCTTCCTGCTATTGCCAAATCTAAATTTAAATAAAATTCATCCAAGTCACTCATTACAGTTCCATCAAGTTCGTTTGATTGGCAAATTAATCCTTCTCTTTTGTTCATCATTATATAAATATTTTCAAAATAATCGACAAGCTCTCCCATATAAATTACTTCGTCAATATTCGGATCAACTTTTACTGATGAATCTTTTATAATTTCTCCGTTTATTACAAGTCCGCCTTTTTTTGCATTTTTCTTTATATTTTTTCTAGTATCAAGATTGGCATTTCCAATCATTTTATCTACTCTCATTATCATTTTTAACTCCTAAAATATTTCTTACATTTTCTTCTAATTCTAGGAAATCTTCTATAAATCCTAATAAATATTCTTCGCCTTTTGCTGTTATATAATAATATTTTCTTTTTGGCCCAACTTTTGATTTTTCTTTTGAAGAAAATATAAGACCTTTTTTCGATAATCTTTGCAAAATAGGATAGACTGTAGATTCAGTCATATTATAAAAACCATTAAGTCTTAGGGTTTCTACAATTTCATATCCATAAGTTTCTTTGTCTTTGATTATTTTTAGAATTACCCCTTCGATAACTCCTTTTAACATTTGAGATTTCATTTTATCACCTTAAAAAATTGTATTGCTTAGTTGGACTTAATCAAGTTCTTTTGCAAAAATATGCCATAGGGCAAAATTTGCATTGTTTCTTATCTTGTGTTTTTATTTCAATATTTTTTTCTACTATATTTTTTCCTATTTCGTCTATATTTTTCATATCAAAATCCGATTTTTCTACTTCTATAAGTTTGTCTTCTTCAATAAAATATAAGATCATCTTGTTTACTTTTTTATTATTATAAACTAACAAATTGTAGTAAGTAAGTAGTTGGTTTTTGTAGGAAATTAAATTATTTTCATCTGACTTTCCAGTTTTTATATCGATAATTGTTCCATCTTCAAGGATTATATCAATATTTCCTTGCAAAATATAGGAAAATCTATCAAGTTTAATATTCATTTCCGAATATTTTATCGAAAAATTTCTATTTACAAAATTTTCAATTGGTTTTTGAAATTCTTTGTTTTCCTTTATAAAGTCATTTATTGCATGGTAAGAAAGATTTTCTTTTTTTAAATTTGTAAGATATTCGGTAAGGCTGTGAACTTTTGAACCAAATTCCAAAGATTTTGATTTTTCTTTTTTAAAATCCAAAACTCTTATAAATTTATATTTTAATGGACAAGATTTGTAAATTGAAATATCCGTTGTATATGCCAAAATTTCTTTTTTTACAATATCTTCTTTGAATTTAAAATCTATGGTTTTTAATATTGAAGACGAATTTAATGAAAAGGCAAAATTTTTAAGGTAGGAATTTTGGGAATTATCCAATAAAGCCAAAAGATTTTTTGCTCTGGTAAAGGCTGTATAATACTTCCTATAATAATTTTTTAAAAAATCACTTTCTTTTTTCGCCTCAAGTTGTGGGCTAAATGCACGCATATCTTTTCTTGGATTATCATTTAAACTTGATACAAAAACCACATCATACTCAAGTCCTTTTGCTTGATGAATTGTAGAAAATATTACAGAATTTTTTGGAGCATCAAAATTTTCAAATTCGCTTATGGCTGAATTTTTGAAAAGATAAAAAATATATCCATAGATTAAATCCACTGATTTTTTGTAATAATTTATATCATAGCCACAAAGATTTGTAAAATCCGATAAAATTGATGTAAATTTCCCAATATTTGAAAGTTGTCTTATTGAATTTAATTTGTCGATTTTTTTATCCAAAATCTCCCTAAAAATTTCAAGTCCAAAAGCTTTGTATAAAATATCTGTGTAGGATTTATTTTCTTTAATATTTAATTTTTCTTCCTTTATATAGGCATTTAATTCTTCATTTTTTGTAAATTCTTTATCATCGAAAATGCTAACAAGATATTTTTTGAAATTTGTTTCTTGAGTCCATTTGTACTTATCTGGATTTGAACCAGTAAGTTTTTTTGGTTTTTTTGAAAAAATTGAAATAAGAACATAAAGGCAAAGTCTAATTTCTCTTCTTTTGAAAAACAATTTCGATGATTTATTTAAAACATTTATTCCGTGATTTTCAAAATAAGTTTGCAAAGATTTTGGATAATCACTATTTAAAGACGGAAACAAAAATGCTATTTGATTTAAATTTATTTTTTTGTTCAAAAATTTTACTATATTTTCAATATTTTCATACTCATTTGCCCTAGCCCTTACAACAGAATTTTCATTTTTTTCGCTAACATTTGCCCTAAGATTTTTTATTTTTTCAAGGTCAAAAGCATTAGAATTTACAAGAAATTGTCTAGATTTATCAATTATTTCCTGATTAGACCTGTAATTAATATCAAGATGATAAAAATTTGCCTTTCTTTTCATCTTCATTTTGCAAGTTTTATCAAAATCTCTCAAATTTTTAGGACTTGCTCCCCTAAATGAATAAAGAGCCTGATCATCATCTCCAAAAACCATAAGGTTTTTGCCCTTACAAAGGCTAAAAGAAATTTCTTCTTGAATAGTATTTGTGTCTTGGTACTCATCAATTATTACAAAATCAATCCTATCCCTAATTTTTTTTCCATAAAAAGGATCTTTTAAAAGATCATAAAATTTTTTTAAAATCAATTGATAATTTATAAGGTCATTTTCATCAAGAAAATTTGCCCAAGCCAAATAAATTTCCAAAGCTAGAATATCACGAGGATTATTAGAATTACGAAGTTCATCCAAGTCGACCACATTATTGGTAATATTTGCAAAAATCCCCTGAATTTGTCCGACCTCATTATAAGAAATAAATTTTGAAAAATTCGGAATATTTTCAAAAATATCCATATTTTTTTCAATCAAATATCCTTCAATATGAGAGTCGATAACCAAAGGATCAAAAATTTTATTAGTAAAGGATTTATATTCTTTCAAAAAAGAAAGAGCCAGAGAATGAAAATTGCCAATCAACATATTTGAAGTATCAGCATAAATATTCTCTTTTTTAAGACCTGACTCCACCCTTTCAATAAGCTCATTCGCCGCTTTTTTTGTAAAAGTTGTTACAAGGATTTTGTTAGGACTGATCCCGTCATTTTTTATTAAAGAAATAATTTTTTGAACAATTGTGAAAGTTTTTCCAGTACCAGGCCCTGCCAAAATTGCACAAGGATATTTTGCATCTTCCACAATCAATTTTTGTTTTTCATTTATCATAAAATCAACTCATACACAAATCTTTTAGACCTTTTAATTTTGTCATCAACAGTACAAATTCCAACTTTTTCAAAAGAAAATTTTTTAATTAAACTTTGCATTTTATAATTATCAGGATGAGTGTCAATCCTAATCGACTCCATTTTTGAATTTTTTCCATAAGAAATAATTTCTTCAAAAAATCTATTAGCAAGACCCTTGCCTTTTGCACTTTCTTTCACACTCAATCTGTGAATAGTAAAAAACGGCCCATGATTTTTAAAATCCTTTTCAATTTCCCTATAATCTTCTTCATAATCCTTTTTCAAATAAGCAAAAGATAAAATTTCCCCATTTTCCTCATAAACAAAACTTTCTCCCATCAAAATATTTTCCAAAATCCCCTTTCTATCAGGAAGTCCATTTTGCCATTGGTCAACTACATCTTTTTTCAAAGCTTTTTTCCCATCATTTATTATTATCATTATTTCATCTAAATCTTTAATTTCTGCTATTCTCATACAATCATTATACATTAAAAATTTTTTTATTAAATTTTCAAAATTTCTTTTGGTTTTGAAAATAAAAAAGCTATGAGAGAACTCATAGCCTATATATATTTAAGGGGGTCTTATTTAATTTTTTACCAAGCAGGAATCCATGCTCCTCCTGTTAATTTTTCGTAGTCTTTTTTGGTAGCATCTGTTTGGTAGTAATTTTTTACAAAATCATTTAAAACTTTGTCATCTTTTCTTTCTTTTTTGGCTGCAAATACATTTACGTATGGATTAGTGTCATCTGCTTTTGATTCCTCAAATTTTAAAGCTGGATATTCGGTTGCAATTTTTGAATCTAGGGCGAATGTATCATTTACTATTGCAAGGGCAGCTGAATCGAGATTTCTTGCTGTTTGAGCTGCGTCAACTTCTGTTATTTTTAATTTTTTTGGATTTTCTTTAATATCTTCAACTGTTACTGGATCGCCTTTTTCGCCTTTTACTTTTATAAGTTTTGCATCTTGTAATAAAAACAAGGCTCTTGCCCCATTTGATGCATCATTTGGAATTACTATTTCGTCATTTTCTTTTACTTCGTCTAGTGATTTATATTTTTTGGAATAAATCCCAAGCGGTGCAAGCATTGTATTTCCTATTGAAACAAGTTCTGTCTTGTGGTCTTTATTAAATTCTTCTAGAAATTTTTTGTGTTGGTAAGCATTCAAATCAATATTTCCAGATTCCAAAGCCTCATTTGGTTGATTATAATCTGTAAAAACTACAAGCTCTACATCATTTCCTGTTTTTTCTTCGTATCTTTTTATAACTTCATTTAATACGTCGTTATATTCTCCAACCACACCGATTTTTATGCTTTGTTTTTCTTTTGCGTTTTCGTTTGAATTTGATGTATTTTTTTCTTCCTTGTTTCCACATGAGCTAAGTCCTAGGAGTAGGGCAAGTCCTAAAGCGATTTTTCCTATTTTTTTCATTTTTTATCTCCTTTTTTTATTTCCAAGCTGGGATTTCTGATCCCTTTGTTTCTTTTTCTATTAATTTTTTAGTTTCTTCTGTTTGATAATAATTTTTCACAAAATTTTCTAATGTTTTTGAATCTTTGTCTTCCTTTCTTGCTGCAAATATATTTACATAAATTGCTTTTGCTGGATCGTCTTTATCTTCTAAATAAATTGAATCTTCTGTCGGAATAAATCCAGCGTCTACTGCCATACCAGAATTTATAACTGATGCAGCAACTTCTGTAAGATTTCTTGCTGTTTGGCTTGCATCAAGTTCAATTATTTCCAAATTTTTTGGATTTTTCTTGATATTATCAAGAGTAATTGCATCTCCTTCTTTTCCTTCAACTTCTATTAATCCTGCTGATTGTAAAAGGAAAAGCGCTCTTGCTCCATTTGTTGGATCGTTTGGAATTGCAATTTTATCCCCATCTTTTATTTCTTTTACACCTTTTATTTTGTCAGAATATATTCCCATTGGTGCAAGCAAGGTGTCTCCAACTGAAACTATATCTGTTTTGTGTGATTTATTATAATCTTCCAAGAATTTTTTGTGTTGGAAGGAATTTATATCAATATCTCCAGAATTTAACGCTTCATTTGGTTGGTTATAATCTGAAAATGGTACGATTTTTATTTTCTTTCCTGTATCTTTTTCAAATCTTTTTGCCACATCTTCTAAAACTTCATTTTTTTCGCCACAAACTCCTATTTTAATTTCTTTTGCATCGGCAAATCTGTCTTCACTTTTTGCTTGATTTGATGCAGAAGAATTTGAATTTGTATCTTCCTTTTTATTTCCACATCCTGTTAAAGTTAGTACAAGTGACAAGCCTAGGGCAATTTTCTTTAAATTTTTCATCATTTTCCTCCTAATATTTTTAATGTGATGTCTTTTTTATAATTAAATTGGCAATGCCTTGAATGGCATAGACAATTATCAAAATAACTATTACAGATATAATAACTACGTCGTTTTTGTATCTGTTGTATCCGACTGCTATAGCAAGATTTCCTATTCCTCCTGCTCCGATTGTTCCAGCCATTGCTGTAAGTCCCAAAAGCGAAATCAAAGTTATTGATGAAGCTCTTACAAGTGATGGAAGTCCTTCTCTTAAATAAACTGCTGTTATAATTTCAAATGGTGAATTTCCCATAGCTTCCGCCGCCTCTATTACTCCTGGATCAACTTCTGCCAAAGCTTGCTCAACTTGCTTTGCAAAAAATGGCACGCAAGAAAAAACTAAAGGAACTATTGCAGCCGTTGGTCCAATTCTTGTTCCTACAATTAAATTTGTTATAGGACTAATTACTGCAAGTAAAATTATGAAAGGAACTGCACGAAAAAGATTTGTTATCTTATCCAAAATGCTATAAATTTTTTTGTTTTCTAAAATTCCTCCATCATTTGTAACTACAAGTATTACTCCTATTATTAAGCCAAAAATCCCTGAAAATATGGCTGATAAAAATAGCATATAAAAGGTAAGTCCAATATCTTCAAAAATCCTATCTTTTATTGAAAGTGCATAATCAAAGTATCCCATTACTATCTCCTAAAAGTTGTACATTTGTTCCACAGGCTATTAAATATTCAATCGCCTTGTCGATATTTTCTCTTTCTGCCTTAAAAGTTACTATAAGATTTCCGACTGGAACATTTGTAATAAATTCTATATTTCCTGCCAAAACATTGGTTTTGACTTTAAATTTTTCATAAATTTCATTTATAACTGGCTGAGTTGTAGCTTCTCCAACATAGGAAAGTTTTACTAAAAATTCATCCTTTTTCAAAACTCCCAGATTATTTTTAACTTCCTCTAGAGTTTGATTTACATTTGTTGAAGTTTCTACAAAATCTTTTGTAAGTTTGTGTCTTGGATTTGAAAAAATTTCAAGAGTTGTCCCTTTTTCAATCACTTTTCCATCTTGCATTACCGCAACCTTGTTGCAAAGGTCTTTTACAACTTCCATTTGATGTGTGATTATTACAATTGTTATTCCAATTTTTTCTTTAATCTCTCCTAAAAGTTTTAAAATTTGCTTGGTTGTTTTTGGATCAAGGGCACTTGTTGCCTCATCGCAAAGTAAAATTTCTGGATCAGATGCAAGGGCTCTTGCTATGGCACATCTTTGTTTTTGTCCACCAGACAATTCTCTTGGAAATGATTTTGCCTTATCTCCAATCCCAACCAAATCCAAAAGTTTTTGAGCCTTTAAAATTTTTTCTTCTTTTGAAAGATTTTCCTTTCTTATTGGAAAAATTACATTATCAATTACTGAAAGATTGTTCAAAAGATTAAAGTGTTGGAAAATCATTCCAATTTTTTTGCGTCTTTTTCTCAAATCTCTTTCAGTTAAATTCAAAAGATTTTCTCCTTTTACCAAAACTTCTCCCTCAGATGGTTTTTGCAAAAGATTTATGCACCTTACAAGAGTTGATTTTCCAGCTCCCGAAAATCCAACTATGCCAAAGGCATCTGCCTTTTCAATTTTAAGATTAACTCCATCAACTGCTTTGAAACCATCAAAGTCCACGCTTATATTTTTTAGTTCAATCATTATCTCTCTCTTTTCTATCAAAATTTATCAAAAAATTTAAGGCACAAGCTAGTCCATAGTAAAGACCATCGTTGTCTACATCAAATTTTTCAGTGTGAGCACCTGCCCCACATCCTTTTTCTTCATTTTTTACACCAATTTTTACAAAAACACTTGGAGCAATTTTTCCATAGCCATAAAATGATTCAGATCCAAAAGAAATTTCTTCATCAACTCTTGCATTCGGAAAAATTTCTTCCAAAGAAAATCTTGCAAAATCAGAAAGTTTTTCATCATTTATAACTGGATAGGCAACTACTCTTGTGTAATCATTAAATTTAACCTTGCAATCATAAATATTTGCAGTTTTTTCTGCTAGATTTTTTAATTTTTCCAAGGCTTTTTCTCCGACTTCATCTTCAAAAAATCTCAAAGTCGCCTTTAGATTTGCCTTATCAGGAATTACATTTGAGGCGAATCCTGCATTTATTGATCCAATTCCCAAAGTTACAATTTCATTTGGATCAAGTCCACTCGCCCAAGTTTGGTTTAGGTTATTTATAATAGCCACTAGGGCATTTATTGGAGAAATTAGTAAATCTGGTCTTGAGCCGTGACCGCCCTTGCCGATTACATCAAAATCAACCCCAGCACACCCCGCATAAACTTTTCCTTTGGAAATGGCAAATTTTCCTGTAGGAATTTCTGTATCAATATGATTTCCATAAATTGCATCAAATTTTATATTTTTTAAATGCTTAACCATAGAATGAATTCCAGCTCCTGTTTCTTCGCCTTCTTCAAAAATAAAATAAATTTTTCCATTTAAGGTATTTTTTATTTGTGAAAGAATTTTTGCACTTGTAAGAGCAAGAGCCATGTGAAAATCGTGACCGCAAGCATGCATCACGCCAATATTTTTTGATACAACTTCTTTTTTTGTTTTTAAATTATTTTCATTTTCAATTATAGGAAGAGCGTCAATGTCTGTTCGAATTCCTAAATTTTTTCCATTTCTTTTTGTATCAAGAATTGCCACAAAGCCTGTAGAATTTTCTACTTCTTCAACTTCCAAACCAAGTTTTTTGCACTCATTTATTAAAAATTTGCGAGTTTCAAATTCCTTGCTTGAAAGCTCTGGATTTTCGTGTAAATAATTTTTGATTTTCTTTGAAAAATCCAAATCTTCCTTTACCAAATTTTTAATTTCATTTGCACTTATATTTGTCATTTCCAAAACCTTTCCTTTCTAAATTTATGCAAAATAAAAAGTCCTTACTGTAGATAAACTACAATAAGGACGAAAATTTTCCGCGTTACCACCTTTTTTGCACTAAAAAATGCCTCTTCAGATACTAGCATATCCTAACTCTATAACGGGAGTTCCCGTATAAGTCTAAATATCGACTTATCCCATCTGAGACCATCTTCATCACACTTTTTATTCACCCTTCTCAGCAAAACAGGGCTCTCTGTACAATAATCCATACGACTACTCTTCTCTTTATCTGGTTTAAAAAATCTATTTGATAAGTCAATAATACTATCATTAAAAAATCCTGTCAAGTCTTTTTTTAATTTTTATAAATTTATTTAGTATATTATAAATAAAAATACCTTTATTCCAATCTTTTGCTTATAAAAATTAAAAATAATTTATAGGAATTTTTATAGACGCATGCAAATTTAAAATAATTTAAAAGAAAAAAAGAAGCCCTAAGGCTTCTCATGGTTTTGGTAAAATAAATTCATTTATAATATACTGTATTTAATTATTTGTGCAAGTTATTCCACCGTTACTGATTTTGCTAAATTTCTTGGCTTATCCACATCAAGTCCTTTTGCACATGAAACATAATATGCCAAAATTTGTTGAGGAATAACTGACAAAACTGGATAAAGCGGATCAATTGTCTTTGGCAATTCAAAAGTAAAATTAGAAATCTCTTTCAAATGATCATCTTTTCTTGAAATCGAAAAAATATTTGCTCCTCTTGAAATAATTTCTTTTACATTTGATATGGTTTTTTCCATTATATTTTCTTGACTTGCAACAACTACAACTGGCGTACCCTCTTCAATCAAAGCTATTGTTCCATGTTTTAACTCCCCTGCAGCCAAGGCCTCAGAGTGAATATAGGAAACTTCTTTTAATTTTAAAGAACCCTCAATTACAGATTTATAATCTAGACCACGTCCTATATAAAACATAGAATCAAAATCTTTTATCTCTTTTGCATAAGCTTTTATTTTTTCGCTATCATCCAAAATTTCTTTTATTTTTTCAGGAATTTTTTTCATTTCTGAAATTATTTCCTTGTATTTTTCTTCATCAATTGTTCCAAGCTTTAAAGAAAAATCTAGGGCAAGCATATAAAGCGAAATTATTTGTGTTGTGTAAGCCTTGGTTGATGCAACTGCAATTTCTGGCCCTGCATAACAATAAATTGTTTTATCAGCTTCCCTATCAAGAGATGATGCAACTACATTTGTCAAAACCAAAGTCTTTGCCCCCTTATTTTTTCCAAGTCTTAAAGCTGCAAGAGTATCGGCAGTTTCTCCAGATTGGCTTACCAAAATCATCAAAGTATTTTCGTCAATAAAAGGATCGTTGTACCTAAATTCACTTGCAATATCGCAAATTACAGGAATTTTTGCAAATTTTTCCAAAGCATAGGCACCAACAAGTCCTGCATGATAAGCTGTTCCGCAAGCAACTATATAAATTTTATTGAAATTTTCAATTTCTTTTTTGCTAAAGGCATTCTCTTTAAAATCAATCATTTCATCAGTCATTTTGAATCTGATTGTATCAGAAATCGCCTTTGGTTGGTCAAAAATTTCTTTAATCATAAAATGATCAAAGCCTTCCTTGGTTGAATCTTCAAAAGAAAAATCAACTTTTGAAATTTCTCTTTGAATTTTTTGGAAATTTCTATCATAAATTGTAAAAGATTCGCCCTTAATATCAACCAAATCTCCATTTTCAAGATAAATTACATCTTTTGTGTATTTTATAATTGAAGGAAGGTCGCTTGCTGCAAGAATTCCATCATTAGTTATGCCCAAAACAAGTGGACTTTCTTCCCTTAAAACTATAAGTCTATCGCTTTCATCTTGACACAAAATTCCAAGAGCAAAAGATCCCCTCAAGTCATTTTTTGCTTTTTTTACAGCCTCTAAAATATCATCTTCATAATATTTTTCAATCAAAACCGCAACAACTTCTGTGTCAGTATCAGACTTAAAGCTGTATCCTTCCTTTTTGAGATTTTCTTTTAGCTCATTATAATTTTCAATGATTCCATTGTGAACTACAGAAATTTTCCCATTATTTGAAAGATGTGGATGAGAATTTATATCTGAAGGGCCGCCGTGAGTTGCCCATCTAATGTGGCCAATCCCAATATTTCCTTCGATAGGATTTTTTGAAAGCTCGTCTTTTAAAACTTTAACCTTGCCGCTTTTTTTGACTGTTTTAATTAAACCACCATCAATAAGGGAGATTCCCGCCGAATCATATCCCCTATATTCAAGTCTTTCAAGACCATCCATAATAACTTCTCTGGCATTAAGCCTTCCCTTATAACATACTATTCCGCACATAGTATCCTCCTAATATTAAATTTTAGAGGTATCACTTTATTTCCTTTGTCATAAGAATTGCTTCTTATTTTTGTAAAATACTGAGCCTGTGAAAGCTATGGAGCACCCGCCGAATTTTCGATAACTCCATTCCTCGTCATCCCAAAAGGATCTGGCGCTTGTTATATTTTTACCTCGTTTTTTAATTATACACTAAAATTATGAGTTAAAAAAGTACCACAAAACTAATTATTATTAAAAAATTTTCTAATAAAAATTTAAAAAACACAAAAATAAGAGAATTTAAATTTTTGCCAGTCTAAAAATACCCAGATGCTAAAAATTTTATTTAATAAAAGCAAAAATCATACAATTTCTTAAATTGTTCAGACTGTTGACAAACTAAAAATTTGCCCATTTCGACCAGATAAATAACCGTTGATTTCGGTTATTTATCCCGATTCATCGTGTGCAACGAGCGGAGAAATCTCATGAGATCTCTCCATGCGTTCGTTTCACTCACTTAGTCGAGATGGGTTATAGCGTAATTTTATTTTTGAATTATTAATGAATTATTAAACTGACTTTGTCTACGCTCTGTACAATTTCTTAAATTGTTTTATCTACACAAAAGGATTTAAACTTCTTATTTTTTTAAAATTTCAAAAATTAAACATCAAAAAATTAAGCAGAAAATGATTTTAAAAATTAAATAGCAATTGATTTAAAAATTTAAATAGCAAAAAATATAAAAAAATAAACCAGACTTTTAAAAGTCTGGTTTA
>NZ_KV821198.1:1057-7474 GCF_001815585.1 Anaerococcus sp. HMSC075B03 | reverse complement strand
TAAACCAGACTTTTAAAAGTCTGGTTTATTAAAACACTTAGTGATTCATATACTATTTTTAGGATTTAATTTTTATTTATTTTCCATTTTTTTGTAAGATTCTAATCTTTCCTTTGCAGCTTCTTCAGCTTCTGCATATAATCTATCTGCATCTTCTGGGAAGGCTTTTTTAAGGGAAGCGTATCTTACTTCGCCTTGTAGGAATTCTTGGAATGATTCTGTAGGATCTTTTGAATCTAAGCTAAATGGATTCTTGCCTTCTTCTTTAAGAAGTGGGTTAAATCTCCATAAGTGCCAGTATCCACTTGCTACAGCTTCTTTTTCTCTTCTTTGAGTCTTGCCCATTCCTGCTTTTAGTCCGTGGTTAATACATGGAGCATAAGCAATTATTAATGATGGACCATGATAACTTTCTGCTTCTTTTATTGCTTTTAATGTTTGTGCTTGGTTTGCTCCCATTGCAACTTGTGCAACGTAAACATAACCATAAGTTGTCATCATTAAACCTAGGTCTTTCTTTCTAACTTTTTTACCACTTGCTGCAAATTTTGCTACTGCTGCAAGAGGAGTTGCCTTTGAGCTTTGTCCACCTGTATTTGAATAAACTTCTGTATCAAATACGATTATATTAATGTCATCGCCACTTGCTAGAACATGGTCTACTCCTGAGAATCCGATATCATAAGCCCAACCATCTCCACCGTAAATCCAAACTGATTTTTTAACTAAATAATCTTTTAGTGATTTTATTCTTTCGATAATTTTATTTGCTTCTTCATTATCAGTTCCGTTTGCGATTAATGATTCAATTTTTATAGCTGCTTTTTTGCTTTCTTCAAAGTCATCGTTATTTTCTAACCATTCGTTAAATGCATCGTTTAATGGTGTAGAAACTTTTAATTCTAAGAATTTTTTCATCAAAGTTTCTAGTAAGAATTTGTTTGATTTTGTTGCAAGCAACATTCCATATCCATATTCAGCTGCATCTTCGAATAATGATGATGCCCAAGCTGGTCCTTCGCCATTATTATTTGTACAATATGGCATTGATGGAACTGATGAACCCCAAATTGATGAACATCCTGTTGCGTTTGAAATAATTTGATGATCACCATATAATTGAGTGATTAATTTAGCATAAGGGGTTTCTCCACAGCCTGCACATGCACCTGAGAATTCAAGCAATGGTTGGCTAAATTGAGAATTCTTAACATTTGTTGGAGCTATTTCATCATTTCTATATCCAACTTCTCCATGAGCAAATTCCCAATTATCTGCTTGTTTTTCGATTTGCTCATCTATTGGTTTCATAGCCAAAGCTTTCTTTGGAGCAGGACATACGTCAACGCAGTTTCCACATCCCATACAATCGTATGGAGAAACTTGAATTCTAAATTCGTAACCCTCTAGTCCTTTGCCTATAGCTTTTTTAGTTTCAAATCCTTCTGGTGCTTTAGCTTTTTGTTCTTCATCTAATAAGAATGGTCTAATTGTTGCGTGTGGGCAGATATATGAACATTGGTTACATTGGATACAATTATCTATATTCCATTCTGGAACAAATAATGCTATACCACGTTTTTCATATCTTGAAGTTCCTGCCATATATTGACCGTCATCGTATGGAAGATATGTTGAAACTGGAAGATCATCTTCTTCTAAGTTTATTATTGGTCTTACCATATTTTTGATAAAGTCTGGTTCATTTTCATTTGCACCTTCTCTATCTTCGCCAAGGTTTTTCCATTCTTCTTTAACTTTTATTTCTTGTAATTCTTCACTTGCACGGTCAACTGCCTTATTGTTCATATCAACAATATCTTGACCTTTCATTCCATAAGATTTTTCAATAGAATCTTTTAGATATTTTATAGCATCTTCAATTGGTAAAACTTCTGAAAGAATGAAGAAAGCTGTTTGGATAACCATGTTTGTTCTATGTCCAAGTCCAACTTCTTGAGCAATTTTTGATGCGTTTACTGTGTAGAATTTAATATTTTTATCTGCAATTTCTTTTAATAAATAATTTGGAATATGTTCTTCAAGTTCTTCTTCTGACCAAATTGTATTTAATAAGAAAATTCCACCTTCTTTAAGGTTTTTAACAAGGTCATATTGTCTTACATAAGCTTGAGGAGAACATGATACAAAGTCAGCCTCGTCTATAAAGTAAGCTGCATGGATTGGGTTTGGAGAAAATCTCAAGTGGGACATTGTTAGACCATTAGATTTTTTAGCATCATAGTCAAAATATCCTTGAGCAAACATATCTGTATTATCGCCTATAATTTTAATAGCGTTTTTATTTGCTCCAACAGTACCATCTCCACCATTTCCCCAGAATATACAACGTGTTGTTTGTCCATCAGAAATTACAAAGCTGTTGTCAACTTCAAGAGATGTATTAGTTACATCATCAATAATTCCAACTGTAAAGTGATTTTTTGGTTCATCTTTTGCTAAATTATCAAATACTGATTTAATATGAGCAGGTCTTGTATCTTTTTGTCCAAGTCCATATCTTCCTGCAATTATTTTTGGATTTCTATCAGAATCTGAGAAAGATTCTAATACATCCAAGTATAGAGGTTCTCCTGCAGAACCTTTTTCTTTTGTTCTATCTAAAACTGCAATTCTTTCTACAGTTTCTGGAATTGCTTCAAGTAAATGTTTTGTTGAAAATGGTCTATAAAGATGTACTTTTACAAGTCCAACTTTTCTTCCATCTTTATTTAATTCTTCTACTGTTTGTTGAATTGTATCAGTTCCGGAACCCATAGCTATAATTATATCTGTAGCATCTTCTGCCCCTTCATAATTAAATAATGAATAATTTGTTCCAATTTTTTCATTAATTTTATTCATATAATCAACAACTATTTCTGGAAGTCCATTGTAAGCTTTGTTTTGAGCTTCAGTTCTTTGGAAATATCCACTCTTTTCAAATACACCACGCATAGTTGGTCTGTGTGGATTTAATGAATCATTTTTAAAATCATCAATTGCTTTCCAATCAACCATATCTTCAAATTGGTCATAATCCCAAACGTCGATTTTTTGAATTTCATGGCTTGTTCTAAATCCATCAAAGAAATTAACAAATGGAACTCTAGCTTTTATAGCTGAAAGATGAGCTACTGGAGAAAGATCCATAATTTCTTGTACAGAACCTGATGCAAGCATAGCAAAACCTGTTGCTCTTGCTGCCATAACGTCTTGATGGTCGCCATACATATTGATTGAGCATGTTGATAGGGAACGTGCTGCTACGTGAAAAACTGCAGGAAGTCTTTCGCCGGCAATTTTGTACATATCAGGAATCATTAATAGAAGTCCTTGACTTGCTGTGTATGTAGATGTAAGTGCTCCTGCTGCAAGTGATCCGTGGACTGCTCCTGCTGCTCCTGCTTCATGTTGCATTTCTGTAACTGAAACTGGATTTCCATATAAATTTAATCTTCCATTTGCTGCCCATTTGTCTATAAATTCTGGCATTGGTGAAGATGGAGTTATAGGATATATAGCTGAAACTTCACTAAAAGCGTAAGATACGTGAGCTGCTGCTGTGTTACCGTCCATGGTAACTTTTCTTCTCTTTATCGTCATAAAAATTACTCCTTTTTAATAAATTTTCATAATTAATTGTCTTAAGATCATAAGCTCAAAAATAGAACTCAAAAGAGTTCTATTTTTTTATTGCTTAACTAGTTCATCAATGTATTCTGCATTAGCTTCTGGATCTAATTTGAATCCTGAAATTTTATTTACTATACAAGCTATTGCAGCATCGCCTGTGATATTACATGCTGTACCAAATGAATCTTGAGCAACATATAATGCAATGATTAAAGCTGTCATAGGTTCTGTAAATCCAAGCATTGATTGAAGAATACCTAGTGCTGCCATTACTGCTCCTCCTGGAACTCCAGGTGCTGCTACCATTGTAACACCTAGCATAAGGATGAATGGGAACATGTGTTGGAATCCTACATCTGATCCATTAAGCATAAGAATTGATAATGAACAAGATGTTAATGTTATTGTTGAACCTGATAAGTGAATTGTTGCACAAAGTGGAATTACAAAGTCTGCTATACCTTTGTTTACACCTAATTTATAAGTTTGGTTAAGTGTAACTGGGATTGTTGCTGCAGATGATTGTGTTCCTATAGCTGTCATGTAAGCTGGAATCATAGTCTTGATTTTTGAGAATGGATTTCCACCTGACATTGAACTTGCAATTGTAAATTGTGCAGTAATTGTTAGATAGTGTAGTATCAATACCATGATAAATACTCTTGCGAATACTGATAATACAACTGCTACAGTTCCTTCATAAGCCATGTTAGCAAAAATACCACAAATGTGGAATGGCAATAATGGAATTACAACATTTGATATTAATTTTGTAATAATATCAGAGAATTCATGAACTGCTTTTTTAAGAACTTCAGCTTTAGCTGCTGCTATACCAACACCTAGTATAAATGAAATGATAAGTGCTGTTGTAACAGAAAATACTGGATCCATTGGTGATTCAAATATTTTTTCTAGAGCTTTTCCTGAGTTTTTCTCTGGATCAAATGAGATTGCTCCCTTTTTAATAAAGTTAGGAAGAACAACGCTGCCTACAAAATATGTAATAGTTCCAAAGATAATTGTTGACAAATATGCAATACCTGCTGTGATTGCTAGTGTCTTTCCTGCTGAATCTCCAAGATCTGCTATACCTGGAATTACAAATCCCATAATAATTAGTGGAATAACAAATCCTAAGAAGTTGCCAAATAGACCATTAAAAGTAATTAGTATTCTAACTAAGATTTTTAAAACGTCAACTTTTTGACCTGCAAGTCCAATTAAAATACCTAGAATGATTGCAATAATTAGTCTTGGCAATAAACCTAGTTTCTTCATTTCTATTTTTCCTCCTTGAAATGAATAATATTGATCTTAAGATCAACTAAATAATATCAGTTTTACGTTTTCATGTCAACTTTATTTATAATTTTAAAAATATATTTTTATTCTTTGAGTTTTTTTCAAAAAAATATTTCAAATCTTGTAAGTTCAAAGATTATAAAATTTATATTTATTTATTATGCACTTATTTTTAAAATTTTACAAAAATTTTACAGTCATTTTATTTTGTGATATAGTTTTCCCTCTGCACCTAGATAAAATAAAATGATTTGCCTTTAAAATTTGCAAATTCCAGAAAATATTATAAAATAATACATCAATTATTCCACGAAATTTTCCAAATATTTTAATTTTTTATTAATTTCACAAATATTTTACACAAAAAAGACGAGGATTTTATTTCCTCGTCTTTTATAGCTATGGTTTTTAAAGTCCTTTCGCCTTAGTTTTTATCAATAAATATTTTAATATTTATTTTTTTTATTTTTGTATAGAGCAAATGCTGATCCGATTAAGACAAATATAAGATTAGAAGAACCTTCTATACCAGTCTTAACATTTGATTTGCTTCTAGAATTTGTTCCAGTTGAAACTTTTATCTTGCCTGTTTTGTTTGGAACAAATTTCCATTTTCCTGTGAAATTTACATCCTTATTATTGACTATGCTACTGTCTTTATCATATCCTTCAAATACCCAAGTACCATCTTTTACTTTAACTTCTAATTTAGAAGGTTTTGTAGGTGAAACTTTAGTACCATTTTCTATTCCATCTTGATTTTTTGGAAGAAGGTCTAAAATTTCTTTTGGTAGAGATTTACCTGGTGTAGATGATTCAAATTTGTGAGTTACTTTATATTTATTTTCTGCAGATGAAGATTTTTTATAGATATGAATAGTATTGCCATTTTTGTCTGTTTCAGTTTTTACATACTCATAGCCTTTAATATCTTTCTTAGGTTTTTTACCATCTTCGTTTTCTGCGATAGGATTACCCTTTTCGTCTACAAATTTAGTAACTACTTTTGAAGTATTTTCTTTCTTCTTGTAGATATGAACAGTATTGCCATCTTTGTCTGTTTCAGTTTTTACATACTCATAGCCTTTAATATCTTTCTTAGGTTTTTTACCTTCTTCGTTTTCTGCGATAGGTTTACCATTTTCATCTACGAACTTAGTAACTACTTTTGTTGAATCAGGTTTCTTTCTATAAACATAGATTATGTTTCCCTTCTCATCAGTTTTTGTAGTTATTATTTCATATCCTTCGATATTTTTGCTTGGATGTTTTCCTTTTTGAGTTTCAGCAATTTCTTTGCCATTTTCATCAACATACTTAGTTACAACATCTGGTGTAAGAGCTTTTTTCTTGTAAACATGAGTTGTATTACCATTATTATCTTTATGTGTACTTACATAATCGTAACCTTCTATGTTTACTTGACCTTGTGTTCCTTCTTTTGGAAGAAGTAGTTGGTTGCCATTTTCATCAACA
>NZ_KV821198.1:0-957 GCF_001815585.1 Anaerococcus sp. HMSC075B03 | reverse complement strand
TCTCAACTTTTGGAACAGGTGCAATTTTTTTGTAAATATGAACGGTATTACCATTTTCATCTTTTTCAGTTTTTACAAATTGATAACCTTCTATAGTTGATGGATCATGTGCTCCTGCTTTATCAGCAAGTATTTGATTTCCTTCTGTATCCACATATTTTGTTTCTACATCTTGGATAGGTTTTTTCTTGTAAACATGAATTGTATTACCATTATTATCTTTATTTGTACTTACATAATCGTAACCTTCTATGCCTACTTGAGCTTGTGTTCCTTCTTTTGGTAGAAGTAGTTGGTTGCCATTTTCATCAACATATCTTGTCTCAACTTTTGGAACAGGTGCAATTTTTTGATAAATATGAACGGTATTACCCTTTTCATCTTTTTCTGTTTTTACAAATTGATATCCTTCTATATTTGATGGATCGTGTGTACCAGTTTTATCAGCAAGTATTTGCTTACCTTCTGTATCTACATATCTTGTTTCTACAGTTGGACTAGGTGTTTGTTTAAACTTATAAACATGAATTACATTACCATCTTTGTCATTTTTAGTTTCAACAAATTCATATCCTGGAATATCTTTTTTGTCTTGTTTTCCATCTTCATCCTTAGCAAGAGGATTTCCTTTTTCATCAACAAATTTAGTAACTATAGATGGACTAGGAGTAGTTTTCTTCTTGTAGATATGTTTTGTATTGCCCTTATCATCAGTTTCGGTTCTTACAAATTCATATCCATCAATTCCTTTATTAGGTTTTGTACCATCTTCCTTAGGAGCTATAGTCTTACCATCTTCATCAACGAATTCTGTAACTACAGCTGGTGTAGGAGTAGTTTTCTTCTTATAGATATGTTTTGTATTACCTTTATCATCAGTTTCGGTGCTTACAAATTCATATCCATCAATTTCTTTATTAGGTTGTTTACCATCTTCCTTAGGAGCTATAGTCTTAC
>NZ_KV821197.1:572-1312 GCF_001815585.1 Anaerococcus sp. HMSC075B03 | reverse complement strand
ATTCGAAGGCGAATGGAAATTCACACCAAATAAACACAAAGTAACATACGAATACGTAAGTGGAACAAAAGGAGTAGAATTACCAGAAGCATTAAAAGCAAAAGCCCCAGAAGAAGTACCAGGCAAAGTAAAAGGCGATAAAGTAAAATCCCCAGTTCCAGAAGGAAAAGACGCAGAATATAGAGATGATGTAAACAAAGGAACATGGACATTCAAATCATACGATAAGGATGAAGTAGAAATCTCTAACAAAGACGAAAAAGTCACAGGAACATGGGAATTCACACCAGATCAAGTTCCAGAAGTAGTTACTGAATACGTCGATGAAGACGGAAAAACTATAGCTCCAAAAGAAAATGGAACAAAAGACAAAAAAGAGATTGATGGATATGAATTTGTAAGAACCGAAACAGATGATAAGGGTAATACAAAACATATCTACAAGAAGAAAGTCACACCACCTGCTGATGTAGTTACAGAATACGTAGACGAAGATGGTAATACTATTTCTCCAAAAGAAAATGGAACAAAAGACAAAAAAGAGATTGATGGATATGAATTTGTAAGAACCGAAACAGATGAAAAAGGTAATACAAAACATATCTACAAGAAAAAAACTACTCCTACTGATTACAATGTAAATCATAAATTTGTATCCGCAACAGAAGGCAAAGCTCTTCCAAAAGCAGTTACAGATTTAACACCAGCTAAACAAACTGGTAAGAAAGATGGAGAAACTG
>NZ_KV821197.1:0-472 GCF_001815585.1 Anaerococcus sp. HMSC075B03 | reverse complement strand
TTCGAAGGAAAATGGAAATTCACACCAAACGAACACAAAGTAACCTACGAATACGTAAGTGGAACAGAAGGCGTAGAATTACCAGAAGCATTAAAAGAAAAAGCCCCAGAAGAAGTAACAGGCAAAGTAAAAGGCGATAAAGTAACATCCCCAGTTCCAAAAGGAAAAGACGCAGAATATAGAGATGATGTAAACAAAGGAACATGGGCATTCAAATCATACGATAAGAATGAAGTAGAAATCTCTAACAAAGATGAAAAAGTTACAGGAACATGGGAATTTACACCAGATCCAGAGCCAGAAAAATACAATGTAACACACGAATTTGTATCCGCAACAGAAGGCAAAGATCTTCCACAAGTCGTAAAAGACCTAACACCAGAAGATCAAACAGGCAAAAAAGATGGAGATACAGTAACACCAACAGCTCCAACAAAAACACAAGTAAAAGATACAGAAAACGATGGAACAT
>NZ_KV821196.1:18315-18775 GCF_001815585.1 Anaerococcus sp. HMSC075B03 | reverse complement strand
GCTTGAGTCTTTAGAAGGGGAACTTGCAAAGAAGACTAAAGAAATTGAAGATAAAGATAATAGAATTAAGGACTTAGAAAAAGCTCTTGATGAAAAAGATGCTAAGATAAGAGACTTAGAGTCTAAAAAGAAAGAGACAGAAAATTCTAAGTCAGAATGCTGTAAGAAAATTGAAGAGCTTCAAAAGGCTATTGATAGTTTAAAAGAATCTTCTGAAAATACAAAAAAAGAATTAGAAGATAAGATTAAAGTACTAGAAGAAAAACAAAAAGCTTCTGAAGAAGAAATTAAAAAGCTAAAAGAAGAATTAGATAAGAAAATCGAAGAAGCAAAGAAGTTAATCGAGGAAGCAAATAAAAAAGCAAAAGAAGAACTTGAGAAACAAGCTAAAGATGAAAAAGATAAAAATCTAAACCAAGACCTATCTAAAAAATTAGATGAACTTCTAAAACTCCAAAAA
>NZ_KV821196.1:0-18215 GCF_001815585.1 Anaerococcus sp. HMSC075B03 | reverse complement strand
AGATAAGAAATCTCAAGATAAGAAGTGGGATGAACTTTTGAAAGCTGATGACAAGAACATCCTAAATCAATTTGATCTTAACAAGATGAAAAAGCAAGAGGAACAACAATACAAAAAACAAGTTAAAGATGAAAAAGAATTTGCAGTTTTCCAAGTTGACAAAAACTTTTATAACATTATCAACAAAGATGGTAAGACAACAGTCTATATGGATGTAAAAACTTATGTGGATCAAGGAAGAACTATGATTCCAGTAAGATATATCGCTTATACTCTAGGTTTTAATGTTGAGTATGACAACTCTACTCGTGAAGCTATTTTCTCCAATAAAGAGAATAATATCCTAGCTAAAAAGACATTAAGACTAAATATTGATACTGGTGTTATGAAAGATTCAGATGGTAAAGTCTACAATTCAGATGTTAAGCCAGTTATTATAAATGGAAGAATCCATGCTTCAATTTCAAACATTGCTAAAGCTTTTGGAGCAAGTCATGGAGATATTAAAGATGGTAAAAACCAAACAATAGAATGGGACAATGCTAGAAAAGCAGTCTATGTATTTAAAAATGTAAAATAAGAAAGGATAGAAAAATGAATAAGAGTATTAAACGAGGAGTAGCCATAGCGTTACTCCTTTTTACATTTACAGTACCAGCAACTACATTTGCAATGACAAATGAAGGGCAAATAGAAAGTCAAAACGAATCAATCTATGAACCACAAAAAGAAGAATTTGAAAAAATGTTGAAAGATGATGTTTTTACACCGTCAAAAGAAGAAATTCCTTATCAAGATGTTCCAAGAATACCAGGAAATACAAGTGAAGCAAATAAGCCTTCAAATAATCCTCCAAAGAAAACCCCACTTGTAAAAGGTGGTAATACAAAGGCAGTAAATAATCTTGCGACACAAGAAAATAAGGCAAGAGGTTCAGTAATTGAAAATGTAGATAGGAATGGAAAAGATATAACACCAAGTGGAGATACAGAAAAAGATAAAGAAAATCCAGTAGATGTGAGACAATTTTTAACATTTCAAACTAAAAGTGGAAAAACTATGCACCTAATAGTGGATCACTCATCAAATCAAGATAATGTAAGGCTATTGACAGAAGTAGGAGAGAAAGACCTACTTAATATGATTGAATCAGAAGACAAAAATACTATAAAGGTTGAAGAGCCTAAGAAAGAAGAAGTAAAAAAAGAAGAACCTAAGACTGTTCCAGTAAAAGAAGAAAAGAAAAGTGGAATAGGTTCATTTCTAATTATTGCACTTGTAATTGGAGGAGTTATAGGAGCAGGATACTATTTTAAGGTAGTCAAAGCTAAGGAAGATAAAATGTTGGAAGACTTTGAAGAAGATGATAAGGATTATATTAGTGAGTCAGAAGATGAATCTGACAATGAAGAAAGTAATGAAGAATCTTTAGATGAAGACGATGAAGATGAACTATTATAATAATTTTTAAAAGTTTGAGCGAGAGAGAAATCTTTCGCTCTTTTTTTATTTATGGAGGTATTAATGAAATTAGTAATAGCAGAAAAGCCAAGCGTAGCAGTTACAATTGCAAAAGTAATTGGAGCAAGAACAAGAAAAAACGGATATTATGAGGGGAATGGATACATTGTTTCTTGGTGTGTCGGTCATTTAATTCAAATGGCAAGTCCAGAAAGACACGACGAAAAATGGAAGAAATGGACAATAGAAAATCTTCCTATAATTCCAGAAGAATATATTTATGAAGTATCTAAAAGCACTAAAAAACAATATGGAGTTTTAAAGAAACTTTTAAACGATAAGAATATCGACACAGTTATAAATGCTTGTGATGCTGGAAGAGAGGGAGAACTTATTTTTAGGCTTGTATATAATCAAGCTAAATGTAAGAAGAAAATTCAAAGACTTTGGATATCTTCAATGGAAAACAAAGCTATTGAAGATGGTTTTAGAAATCTTAAAGACGGAGAAAAATTTGAAGACTTATATGGATCGGCAAGTGCAAGAGCTATTGCAGATTGGCTGGTAGGAATGAATTTAAGTAGGCTTTATTCTTGCATTTACAAGGAAACATATTCAGTTGGTAGAGTACAAACACCAACTCTATATTTAATAGCTAAAAGGGATAGTGAAATAAATCTATTTAAGAAGCAAAAATATTATACAGTTGACCTATCTTATAAAGGATTGAAACTTGTATCAGATAGGATTGATAAAATCGAAGTGGCAGAGCAACTTTTAAACTTGATAGAAGATGAAATAGTTATTACAGAGGTAGAGGATAAAGAAATAAGCACAAAACCAGATAAGCCTTATGATCTCACTACCTTACAGAGAGAAGCAAATAAATATTTTGGATATTCAGCAAATGACACTTTAAATATGGCACAAGGTCTGTATGAAAAAAAGCTAATCACATACCCAAGAACAGATAGCAGGTATTTAACCGATGATATGGTTACTACTATGAAAGAATTATTAGAAGGACTTGAAGAAGGTTTTAAAATCAACGAATCAAACTTTAAGTCTATTTTTAATTCATCTAAGGTTACAGACCACTATGCGATTATTCCTACTATATCAGGTATTGGAAAAGTTAAAGATTTATCTGATAAAGAAAGCAAAGTCTATAATCTAATTAAGGATAAACTACTTGCTTCATGTTCGGATAACTTAAAGGAATCTAGTAGAAAAATCAGATATGAATATGATAAATTTAACTTCAATGCAAGTGGAAAGACTATAATCGATGAAGGTTATACCAAGTATCTAAAGGCTTATGGAAAAGAAAAGCAAGAAAATGAATTACCAGATGTAAAGACTGGAGATAAAATTAAGCTAACTTCTAAAAATATATCGGAGAAATTTACAAAAGCTCCAAGTCATTATAATGAAGATACACTTTTAAAGGCTATGGAGAATGCAGGGATTGAATCACTGGATAAAGATATAGAAGTGGAGAGAAAAGGCTTAGGAACACCAGCTACAAGAGCAGGAATTATTGAAAATCTTATCCATAAGGACCTTATAAGAAGAGATAAGAAAAATCTACTTGTAACAGAAAAAGGCAATAGACTTGTATCAATTGTAGAGGATAAGTTTAAGTCAGCTAAAACAACATCTGAATGGGAAATGAAACTTGCAAAGATTAGCTCTGGTGAAGTAGATAAAGAAGACTTTTTAAGAGAAATAGAAGATAGTATAAGGGAGCTTGTAGATAGGTACAAGAATAATCTAAATGAATAAGGTAAAAATATTGGAGCTTTTCGGTGGCATAGGTGCTATTAGAAAGGCTTTTATTAATTTAAAGATATCTTATGAAGTAGTTGATTATGTAGAAATAGATAAGGCTTGTGTTAAATCATACAACGCACTTTATGGAGAGGCTTATAAGCCAAAATCAGTAGTAGGATATAAAGCTCCTAATGAGAAGATAGACTTAATTATGCATGGAAGTCCTTGCCAAGACTTTTCAAGAATAGGGAAAAAGCAAGGAGGAGTAAAGAATTCAGGAACTAGATCAAGCTTACTATTTGAAACAATTAGAATAATCAAAGAAATGAAAGATAAACCTAAATGGATAATTTGGGAAAATGTAAAAGGAGTCCTTGATAGAAATATGAGGGACTCCTTGTTTATTTATCTAAAGGAGTTAGAAGACCTTGGATATGAAAGTAAGTATGAAATTTTAAATGCAATGGACTTTGGGATACCTCAAAAAAGGGAGAGGATATTTGTTGTTTCATGTCTAGGAGCAAATAACTTTTCTTTTAATAAATTGGAGAGGAAAGAAACTAGACCACTAAGTGAATTTTTAGAAAAGGATGTAAGTGAACTTTATACAATGACCCAACCCTATATGCTGAAATTTTTAAATAAAAGCATAGATAACAGTTTTAGAGGGCGACTCAAAGTGATTAAAGATTTTTCTTATACTATTTCTACAAAACAAATGAGAGTACCTAATTCTGGAATAATAGATATTGGAAATGGTAGGTATAGGTATTTAACAGAAAGAGAATGCCTAAGACTCATGGGTTTTGATGATAGTGATATAGACAAATTAGAGGAAGTGCATTCAAGAAGAAAAAATTGCACTTCAAGCAAACTATATAAGCAGGCCGGCAATTCTATTGTGGTTGATGTTTTAATGTGCATTATTAGTTCAATAATGCATGTTAGTGCAAACTTATTATTGTGAATGATATAATAAAATAAAAGACAGGAGGATATGATATGGATATTCTAGAATGTAAATTAAAGAATTGTTATGGAATAGATGAGTTTAACCATGAATTTGATTTTACAAATACAAATGTGATTACAGTATATGCAAAAAATGGATTGATGAAAACTTCTTTTGCAAAAACTTTTAAGAAAATTCAAGATGGTAAAGCTGACGAAATACGTGATGAAATATTCGATATAAAAGCAGAAGTTAATGTGAGCATAGATGGACAAGATATAAGAAAAGAGCAAGTGTTTGTAATAAAAAGCTTTGAGAATTATTATGAATCTAGTAGTGTAGCAGATTTATTAGTAGACGAAAAAACAAAAAAATCTATCACAACTTTATTAAAGCAAAAAAATAATTTTTTAAAAAAGTTAGTGCAATATTCAGGATTAAAAATTGAAAAAACACAACAAGGAAGAAAAATTTATGAATTAGAGCCTACAGTAGTTTCTGACATGAATTTAAGTGAAAAAAGTTTTTTATTAAGCTTGAAAGAATTATGTGAAGCTGAAAATAAAACGTATTTACCTAATGTTAAATACTCTACAATTTTTGATGATAGTGTAATTAAAAAAATAAAAGACAGTAGTTTTCAAAATAAAATAAAAGAGTTTTGTGAAGCTGCTGAAACTATATACAGTAGTTATACTTTTTTTGAAAAAGGTCAATTCACATTTCCAAAATTGAAGAATGTTGCAAAAAATTTAGATTCAGATAATTTTTTTGTAAGAGATAATAAACTTAATTTAAATAATAGCATAGTAATTGGTAATAATGATGAACTACAAGAGAAAATATATGAAATAGAGGGGAAAATTAAAGATATTCCAGAATTTCAACAGATAGAAAAGTTACTAAGTGATACAAAAGGCATATTATTAAGAGATACAATAGAAAACAATCCTGAACTAATAGAGTTTTTGAAAATAGAAAATTTAGATAATTTAAAAAAAGAATTATGGACTTCATATATAAAGAAAGAAAAGAAATCTTTTGATGATTTATTAGAGATATATAAAGAATTAGAGGAGAATATTAAAAATCTCAATATAGACAATACATTGTGGAATCGTTCTTTAGAAATATTTGAAGATAGGTTCACTGTTCCATATAAGATGAAAATATTAAATTTAAAGGGAGCGATAATAGGAGAAAACCTACCACGTGTGGAGTTTATATTTGAAAAGGGTGAAAATCAAGCAAGTTTAGATAGATCAAATTTAGAAAAATTAGACGTGTTAAGTCAAGGAGAGAAAAGATCTTTATATTTGTTAAATATAATATTTGACATAGAAAAAATAAAAAAAGAAAGCAATGAAGTCCTATTTATAGTAGACGATATAGCAGATTCTTTTGATTATAAAAATAAGTATGCTATTGTAGAATATTTGTATGAAATGGCAACAATTGATAATTTTAGAATGATAATTTTATCTCATAATTTTGATTTTTATAGAACAATTTCTTCTAGACTAAATGTACCTCGTACATCTAGATTTATCGTTGAAAACAAACAAGATTTAAATTTGATAGAAGAGAAATATCAAAAACAACCTTTTATAACATGGAAAACTAAACCAGATAAATATTCCTTATTTGCACTTATACCATTTGTTAGGAATCTAATTGAATATAGTTTTGATAAATCTGTTAATGATTCAAATTATTATGATAGCGATTATGAGCTATTAACTAATTTACTACACAAAAAAGAAAATTCAGGAACTATTAATTTTAAAACTTTAGGGAAAGTATATAAAGAATATATAGGGAGATTTGATATACCAAGTGAGTTTAAAGAGGATGATCTGGTTATAGAAAAGCTTTATGAAACTACTGAAAACTTAACTAGTAACTTAAATTTGCTCGAGCATAAAGTTTTATTATCAATGGCTTGTAGACTTAAAGCTGAGGAAATAATGTTAGATAAAATTAATAATTATAATGGTATGCTAAATTGGAAAGTGAAAAATAATTTGAAAACAGGAGATAAAGCGGAATTTCTGAATCATGTAGATAAAACTAATAATATGACCAGGGTATTATTTGATGCATATAAGCAGATTGCGAATGAAGAACAAATTAATATAGTTAATGAAGTTAATATAATGACTCCAGAAAATATTCATATAAACTCTTTTATGTATGAGCCTATAATGGATATGGATATTAACGAATTATTGAACTTATATGGAAAACTTAAAGAATTAATATAGGTCATTTAATTATATTACATTATAGACGGTAGATTATTTAAAATCTATCGTCTTTTTTATTACTCAAAAAAGGAGGTAGGAAATGCAAGTAAATGATTTTAAGAACATACAAGAAGCAATAAAGTATGAAGTTTTACAAGATGAAAAAGAATATTTAAAACTCTTAAAAGTTATAGGTAACAATCAGAAATATGATTTTTCTAGCCAACTAAGTATATACAACAAAGAACCTGAAGCTAGAGCTTGTGCGACATTTGATATGTGGAAGAAATATTTTGGTCGAGTTGTTATGAGAGGTCAAAAGGGTATTCCAATTTTAGTTGGAAGTGATGTAAATCAAAGAATTTCATATATTTTCGATATTAGTCAAACCACATCAATGGATAGGAATATTAATGAGGTTAGCTTATGGCAGTTTGACCACGAAAACCATAACGAGGCTTTAAAAGAAATAATAAGAGATTCTTCATTTGAAGCTAGTGATTCACTAAACGAAAATATATTTTCTTTAAGTCGAATTTATGGAGATGAATATATTAATTTGGCTATTGCTGATTTGAGAATAGATGTAGAGGATAGACTGAGTTTTGAAAAGTTTATGAGAGACTCAATATCCTATGCGATAGCTAATAGGTTTAATACAGCCTATCCTATGGATATGGAAAATTTAAAAAATAATTTTTCTAGGATTAATACAATTTCTTTAGAACAGATAGGTCTTGTAATATCAAGAGTTAGCGAAGATATTATAGATAGCACAATAGAAAAATCTAAGGAAATGGATCGAGCTAGGCTGCTGACAGAAAGGGCCGGTGGCGACTATAATAGAGATATAGAAAATATAAATGAAGATAGAGGAGGTCAAGATGATTTATATAGACGAGATGATAGGTCAAGAAGTAGAGATGGACGAGTTTTCACAGATGGAAGCGACAGAAGAAATAGCAATGAAGATCGAAGAGAAAGCCTTGGATATGATGGAGAAGGATCTGGAATTTATGGAGAGATTTCCGAATCCGACTTACGCAGTCCTAAGACTGTCTTACCTAGTAGGGAGCGAGGACATGGAGAACTGGAAGAAACTTCAGGAAATGTACGAGGAGAAAACACTTTTGAACCACCTGAAGGAAATTCAGAATCAGGCAGTGGACTTTATCAAGAGAGAGAAAGTCAAGATGATGAAAGCACAAGGATTGACAGAGAAAATGATGAGAGGGAATCCAGAGGAATACCAAGGACAGATGAACAACTTGATGGCAACAGTGAAGAAAATGGCAATCAAGGAATACGTGGAAGCTTAGAAAATGAAATAAGTCCAGAAAAGGAAGCTGATGAAGCTTCTTTTTTTGATGGCAAAAACACTGAAAATAGAAAAGATTACTGGATTGTAGAATTTAATGAAAATCACGAATTAGTTCCCGATTATAGTGGGCAGATAGTAACTAAAGACTTAATCAATATCCTAAGACAAAAGGATATTGATATTAAAGACCATAATCAAACTCATGGAGAAAATGAATTTGGAGAAATGACTGATGATTATATCGGATATTTCAAATTCTATTTTGACCACTATGTAGACGGCGAAGTTGTCGAGCATTATAGGATTGACCTTGGAGATGGTGAAGAAGTTAATGAGCGTGAATTTTCATATTTAGAAGAGCAAGTTGCACTAAGTGAGGAAAAAGCTTCACAAGAAGAAGTTAAGGAAAAGATAGAGCCTAAGTTTAAGATAGGTGATCAGGTTAGATATAAAGATAAGGACTTTACCATTACAGATTTTGATGAACTAAGTGGAGGACTTAAAACTGTAACCATTAGAGATAATATGGAGTATATGGGAGGTATGATTAGGGGTTCGGAAGTAATTCCATATAGAAACGATTCATACCTTGAAGAAATCTTTGAAAATCTAAGTCAAACATCAGAAAAATTAGCAGTAAAGGTTGGAAAAGAATTTATTTTAGAAGATAAGAATATCTTTGATGGAATTAACTTAATTGAAGCTGGAACTAAGGTAGAAGTTAATGGGGAAGAATTCCCTTTATATAAAGGTGAAACATTTGAAGAAAGTAGAAAGATTGATGACCTTTTAGATAGTGGAAATTATGAGATATACAAATTATCTGAGCATGAAAAACAAATTGAAAGACAAGTAGAGCAAGAAAGCTTTATAGATAACCACAATCTTGAAATTGACCAAATGATGGATAGATACAATGTTCCAAGAGAAGCAGCCGAAAACTTATTGAGGGGTAAAGAGGATTTAAAAAATCTAGGCTATGAACCTAATAAGGAAAGGCTAAGTTTTGCTAGAAATTATGACTTGAAAAATCATATCTACTCAGAATACCTAACACCATCAGAAAAGCTAGATAAAAATATAAAAGCTATTAAGATGCTCAAAAGACTTGAAAATGAAAATAGGAGTCCAAGAGAGTATGAACAAGCCTATCTTGCTGATTATCTAGGATGGGGTGGTCTTGCCGATGTCTTTGATGAAGAAAAGGGAGGACAATGGCTTGAAGCAAGAAATATATTAAAAGAAAATCTAACAAATGATGAGTATTTGAATGCTAAAGAGTCTACTCTAACATCATTTTATACACCTAGAGAGGTAATGGATGGAATATATAAGACCATAACAGATATGGGTTTTAAGACTGGGAATATCCTTGAACCATCTGCAGGAGTCGGTAATTTTATTGGAAGTATGCCAAGTGAAATACAAAGCTCTAAAGTCTATGGAGTAGAAAAAGATAGTCTAAGCGGAAGAATAGCAAGAGAACTTTATCCTGAAGCTAATATTCAAATTAAAGGTTTTGAAGAAACAAACTTCTCAAATAATTTCTTTGACTTGGTAATAGGAAATGTTCCCTTTGGAGATTTTAAAGTTAACGATCGTGAATATAACAGAAATAACTTTCTGATTCACGATTATTTTTTTGCAAAGTCAATAGATAAGGTTAGGAATGGAGGAATTATTGCCTTCATAACTTCATCTGGAACTATGGATAAAAAAGATGAATCTGTTAGAAAATATATTAATGCAAGATGTGAGTTTTTAGGAGCTATGAGGCTTCCTAATACAATATTTAAAGGACTTGCTGGTACAGAAGTTACTTCAGATATTATTTTCTTGAAAAAGAGAGATTCAGTTATAGAAAGAGATGATGATTGGATTCATCTAGCAACTGATAAAAAGGGTTTGACTTATAATAAATACTTTGTAGATAATCCTCAAATGGTATTAGGAGATATGAAAGAAGTATCTGGAAGATTTGGAAATACAATTACTTGTGATGAAAAAGAAGACGAAAATCTAAAGGATTTAATGGATCTTGTAAGTAAGGAAATTTCTTCAAATTCTAAATATGAAGAAGTTGAGCTATTGGAAGATGAAGAATTAAGTCTTCCAGCAACAGACGATGTTAAAAACTTTTCTTACACTATTATTGATGAAGAAGTCTACCTAAGAGAAAACTCAGTATTAATTAAGCAGAATATATCAGATAAAAATAAAGAAAAGATAAAAGATTATCTTGATGTAATGAATGCTTTGAAAGATGTAATAGAAAAACAAAAGGACGATTATTCAGACGCGGAAATAAAAGAGTCACAAGCAAAGTTAAATGAAGTCTATGATAACTTTTCAAAGAAACATGGCTTTATTAACTCCTTATCAAATACTAGAGCCTTAAAGGAAGACTCAAACTTTCCTTTAGTTTCATCAATAGAAATACTTGATGATGAGGATAATTTCAAAGCTAAGAGTGATATATTTTCAAAAAGAACAATAACAAAGGCAAAGGTAGTAGATCATGTAGATACTTCCCTTGAAGCTTTAGTCTTATCTGTTTCACAGAAAGGATATGTAGACTTTGAATATATGGAATCTATCACAAGTAAAGATAGGGACACCTTAATTGGTGAGCTTGAGGGCGAAATATTTTTAGACATTAAGGACACAGACCTAATAAATAACAGAATGCCATTTGAAAACTTTAATAATGACGATCCATTTCATTTTTCATATGTATCGGCTGATGAATATTTAAGTGGTAATATTAGAGAAAAAATCGGCTACCTCAATTCATATATCGGAGAAATTGAAAATGTAATAGATTTAGCACCTTCTGAAAAGAAAGACACGTTATTAAACGAGTTAGGCAAACTCAAATATCAAAGAGAAAAATTACAAGAAGTTATGCCTGAAGAACTCACTGCTTCTGATATAAATGTAAGGTTAGGAGCAACCTGGATACCTCAAAAAGATATAGAAGACTTTACTTTTAATCTTTTAAAAACACCTGGCTATGATAGGTGGAATATAAATGTTAGGTTCTCGCCACACTCAAGTGAATGGAATATTGAGGGTAAAAGTGTTGACTCGACTAATGACCTTGCTAACATGACTTATGGTACAAGTAGAGTGAATGCCTATAAGCTGATTGAAAATGCTCTTAATCTAAAAGATACAAAAGTATTTGACCAAATAATAAATGATGATGGTTCTAAGACTTCTGTATTGAATAAAAAAGAAACTATGCTTGCAAGTCAAAAGCAAGAACTGATTAAAGAAGAATTTAAGAATTGGATATTTGAAGATCCTGATAGAAGATATAGGTTAGAAAAGATTTATAATGAAAAATTCAACTCAATTAGAAATAGGGAATTTGATGGTTCTAACTTAACTTTTGATGGAATGAATACTGAAATCAGACTTCGAGAACACCAGAAAAATGCCATAGCAAGGACTCTATATGGTGGAAACACACTACTTGCCCATGTAGTAGGAGCAGGAAAAACTTTTGAAATGGTAGCTTCTGCTATGGAATCTAAAAAGTTAGGACTTGCAAGTAAATCATTATTTGTAGTTCCTAACCATCTAACTACTCAAATTGGTAGGGAGTTTATGCAATTATATCCGTCAGCAAATATTATGGTGGCCGATAAAAAAGACTTTCAACCTAAAAATAGGAAAAGATTTATTGGTAGGATTGCAACAGGAGAATATGACGCGGTCATCATAGGACACTCTCAATTCGAGAAAATACCAATGTCTAAGGAATACCAGGTTAGACATATACAAGACCAAATAGATGATATAGTTTCCTTTATTGATGAGAACAAAAGAAATAGAGGAGAAAATTTTACTGTAAAACAACTGGAAAAGACAAAGAAGAAACTCTTGGTAAGACTTGAAAAACTAAATGATGACTTTAAAAAGGATGATGTAATAACCTTTGAAGAACTAGGGGTAGATAAGTTATTTATAGATGAAGCTCATAATTACAAAAACTTATTCTTGCATACCAAGATGAGAAATGTTGCGGGTATAGGTCAAAGTGAAGCCTTTAAGTCTTCAGATATGTATATGAAATGTAGGTATATGGATGAAATGACAGATGGAAAGGGAGTTGTATTTGCTACTGGTACACCAATATCAAATTCAATGACAGAGCTTTATACCATGCAAAGATACCTTCAATATGACGATTTAAAGGCAAGAGGATTAGAACATTTTGATGCCTGGGCTTCTACTTTTGGAGAAACAGAAAACACCTTTGAATTATCTCCAGAAGGCACTGGATATAGGCAAAAGACAAGATTTTCAAAGTTCTATAACTTGCCAGAATTGATGAACATGTTTAAAGAAGTAGCAGATATAAAGACCTCAGATATGTTAAATTTGCCAGTACCAGAAGCAAATTTTGAAGTTATTAAAACAAAACCTACTGAGGAACAAAAAGAAATATTAGAAGCTATTTCAGAAAGAGCTGACGCAGTTAGAAATAACCAAGTCGAGCCAACACAAGATAATATGCTAAAGATTACAAATGATGGTAAAAAACTTGCCCTTGACCAAAGATTAATAAATCCACTACTTCCCGATGATCCTAATTCAAAGGTAAATGTATGTGTAAAAAATATCTTTTCGATCTGGGATAAGACAAAAGAAAATTCATCGACCCAATTAGTGTTTTCAGATATGTCCACACCAAAAGGAGATGGAGAATTTAATATCTATGATGATATTAGAGATAAGCTAGTGAATATGGGAATACCAAAAGATGAAATAGCCTTTATCCACGAAGCAGATACAGACAAACAAAAAGATGAACTATTCTCCAAGGTAAGAAAAGGAGAAGTAAGAGTATTATTAGGTTCTACTCAAAAAATGGGAGCAGGTACAAATGTACAGAATAAATTAATAGCCTTACACGATTTAGACGTCCCTTGGAGACCGTCTGACCTAGAGCAAAGAAGTGGTAGAATTGTTCGTCAAGGTAATGAAAATGATAAGGTAAATATCTTTAGATATGTAACAGAAAATACCTTTGATGCTTATTTGTGGCAGACAATAGAGAATAAGCAAAAATTCATTTCTCAAATTATGACAAGCAAGACACCTGTGCGTGTTGCAGAAGATGTTGATGAAGCAAGTCTATCTTATTCAGAAATTAAAGCTTTAGCTACAGGTAATCCTCTAATTAAAGAAAAGATGGATTTAGATAACGAAGTTACAAAACTAAAAATGCTTGAAGCAAACTACAAGTCTAATAAATATAAGCTCGAAGATAAGGTAAATAAAATTTATCCTCAAAGTATTTTAAAAACTGAAATGGAAATAAAAGCAGTTAAAGAAGATATTGCAAGTATTGAGAAATTAGGAGAAGGAGATAATAAATTCACTTCAATCAGTCTTGGGACAAATAAAATTGTAGATAAGAAAGAGGCTGGAGAGAAGCTATTAGAAGAAATAAAAAAGGTAAAGATAAATGATGGCAAGGTTATTGGTAAATATAGAAATTTAGACTTACAAGTTTCATATAACTTTATGACTAACACTCACACCTTTAGACTTCTAGGAAAAGCAGAATACTTCGGAGAGTTTTCAAACTCTACTGATGGTAATATAACAAGGCTTGATAATGCAATTGAAAAAATGCCTTCAAGACTTGAAAGATTAAATCAAAACCTTGAAAATTATAAAGAATCTTTAGAAAATGCCAAAGTAGAATTAACTAAACCATTTGAAAAAGCAGATGAGTTAAGGGATAAGACGCTAAGACTAGCTGAAATTAATAAACTTTTAGATATGGGAGAAGTAGAAGAATTAGAAAACCAATCACCACTATTAGAAGATTTAAAGAGGGCGATAGTTGATTATTCTAACTATGAGTTTTCAGAATCTAATAGCTATGAAGACTTTGTCAAATTATACCCAGATTTAAGCCATATAGGACTTGCCTATACAGAAACACCAGATGGTAAACACTCTATTCAATATGAGGTAAATTTGGAAGAAAAAACATGGACTCAGTATGTAGATAATGTTGCTATTAGAACAGAATCTTTTGTAGAAGAAGATGTATCTAATTCACAAGCTATTAAAGATATGACTGAAACCATAAAGATGTCAAGTTTTGACGATCTGGTATCAGTAGATGGAGAAGATTTAAAACAAGCACTAGGACTAGAAATAGATGATGATGGAAACTTCTATGATCCACTTGCAAAAGATCTTGATAATGACGGAATACCAGATAGGTACGACAATGATTTTAAAGATAGTGATTACTTTGAATCAACTTATGATGTAGAGGATAATCTTCACGCAAGGGAAGAGAAACCATCAATATTAGGACAAATATCAAAATTCAAATCAGAAGAAGAAAAAGATAAAAATCAAGAAAAAAACGAAAAAGGACAAGAAAGATAGAGGAGGGCGAAAGGCTCTCCTTATTTAATACAAGGAGGAAATTATGGAATACAAAGATATTAGAGAAAATTTAGAGGAAATGATGAATGATAACTACAAGGATTTTATAAAAGCACTTGTGAGTATAGAAAAGGGAGTCAATGATGAAAAAGCACTTGAAGAAGTCTATGTTTTATATATGAACAATGACACAACAGGTCTACTAAGTGATGACTTTGACTATATGATTGATGATATGAAAGAACAAGGTAAGATTGTTGAAAATACCAATGAACTTGAAGAAAAAGACGACCTCATAAATCTCGTGGGTAATATAGCTGGCAAAGTAGAAAATCTTGAAAGAGAAAATGCTAATGGAGAAAAGTTTAAAGTAAGCAACTTTTCTCTTGTTTCAAAAGATGACGATGGGAATAAAATTTATACCAATTGTTCAGCATATGGAGATAAGACAAAAGATATAGAGAACCTAAAACAAGGAGATTTTGTTAAAATATTTGGTCAAGTAAAAACAAGCATTGATAACAACGGAAAGGAACATAAAAATGTTCGTATTCTGTCTTCTAAGCTCTTAAAAGCAAAAGAACAAGTAAAGAGTCAAGACAAGGATGAAAAGTCCATATTAGGGCAAATAAAAAGCTTTAAGACAGATGATAAAACTAAATCAAATAAGAAAGACCATAGCAAAGGTGCAGAGAGATAAATATTGGCAGTCTTCGGACTGCCTTTATTTTTTTGCTTAGTTTAACGCGGTAAATCATACGATTGAAAGGAATCTGCGTTATATGCTATAATTAGGTAGTTAATCTATACATTTAGAAAGGTAAAATATAGAATTGGAGAATGATATGGGATTTTCATATAATAAATTATGGAAGTTATTAATAGATAAAAACATGAAAAAAACAGACTTACAATGTGCAATAGCAACAACACCCAAGACAATAGCAAAAATGGGAAGAGACGAAAATGTAAGTTTGGAAACATTAGGAAAGATTTGTGAGTATTTTCAATGTGATATCGGAGATATTATTGAATATAAAAATTGAGTTAAGATAAATGATAAATAATACTCTTACCTATATTTCATTATTTTCATCAGCAGGAGTTGGTTGCTATGGATTTAAACAAGGAGGATTTAATCAACATTATTTGGAAAATTCTATTGATTTTGAATGATAGCAGAAGATCAGAGTGATTATTTTATATAAGAATTATTGTTAAGTTTTAGGGATTGTTAAGGAGGAGTATGGCTGAAGATACAAGAACTTATGGTGAAGTTATAGAAGCATATAAGCATATAAAAAAAACTAGAGATAATTTTGGATTTCCTAGGAAGTCAATATTTCATATTCACACACCAGCTTCTCATGATTATAAATTAATGGAGAATTCAGGTACAGATGGATATAAAAAAATAAGTGAAAAAGAATTAGAAGATATAATTTATGAAAAAAGTATTATCCCTCTCATAAATGGGAAAAGAGATGTAAAGTTTGGTAGAGATTTTGATATTTTTGAAAGCAAAAAAGAAATATATGCTTTTTTATTGTTAGCTAATGAATTACTAATAAATCAATATGAGATAGCTGTTGTTACAGATCATAATACATTTGAGGGGATAGACAAATTAAAAATATGTATACATCATCTAAAAAAGTTAAAAGCTAAATATAATGTTGAAACAATATTATTTCGAGGAATAGAAATATCATGTGCTGACAAGCTTCATGTAGTAGCAATATTAGATGACAATAAGAGTAAAGAAGAGGAAGTAATTAAGTGGCTAGATGAAAAATTGATTTCTGAAAAAGACGGTGTATATGTTACTAGTTTAGAAGTTATGGATTTTTTTTCGAGTTTAGGAGCGATAACTTATATAGCTCATATATATTCATCTAATATAAATAAAGATAAGTTTTTAAGTGGGGCGTATAAAAAGAAATTATTTTCCAGCGAAAACACTAGAATTGTTGGATTAAAAAACAAGAATCAAATCAATGGTGCAAAAAACTTCATGAAAAATTATAGAGAGGATGTAAATTTTTTAATTGACAATGACTCACATTCAATTGATACATTAGCCAATAATTTTTTTTGGATTAAAGGAAGTGATATTAACTTTCAAATGTTAAAAGAAGCTTTAATTGATTTTGATATTTCTGTAAGTTATGAGAACAAGAATAAAAATAAAGTTTATATAGAAGGATTATATATAATGTTTGAAGAATCTGGGTTTCTATCTAATAAAAAGAAAGATGGAGATTTTACTGTAAAATTTTCGGATTCTTTAAATTGCTTAATAGGGGGAAGAGGAACTGGCAAGAGTACTGTTCTTGAAACAATTGATTTTGTAATGACACAAAGTGTTCATGATGAGAATCTTTTAGATTTTATTTGTAAGCATGGAAATGTATATTTATTATTTCAATGTGATAGAGATGAGTATATTGTTGAGTTTATAAGTCCTTATAAAGAAGATGATGATAATATTTTAAGCCGATTTGAAGAGGAACGCCCTTATCAATATGGAAGAAGATATTATTTTAATAGAGACAGAATTAAAAAATACATGCTTAAAAACTATTTGAACGTATATAAGATAACTTGTAGTAATGTTAAAGAGATGGATATTAGTAATATTGAAAAAGTACGTAATAAAACAAAAGTCCTATCAGAACTTTATGATAATAGGTATTCTGTTAATGATCTTGTTAGATATGCAAGTGGAGATGAAATTAACAGGTTTATTTATGATTTGATGTTTAAAAATAAAGAGTTAGAACCATTTGAAAATAAAATAAAAATTAAAGCTAAATCAGGTTTATCTAAATTTCTAAGAGATATAGAAAGTATTTTAAAAAATAGAAGAGAAGATGTAAAAAAGGTATTAGATCCTTTTAATGAAACTCAAAAAGGAACACTAAAAATCGATTATATTCAAAATGATTTAGTGCTTGAGTACCCCATAGAAGAAATTTATAAAAGTAAATTTTCAAGTATTATTAATAGATATAATATTAAGAGAGAAAATTTAGAGGGGTTTATATTTTATATAATAGATAAAAAAGGATTGATTAATTTTTTGAAATCATCAATAAAAAAAGATTCTTCTTGGATAAATCCCAAAGAGTTTTTAGAATTTACAGAAGAAAGTAGTTTTAAAGTAATAGATTCTAATAAAACAATTATTAATGCTGATATTGCTAAGAGGTTAATATCGGATTTATTAATATATGCAACTGACGATAAAAATATAGATACATGGATTGGATATTTTAAAAACTACTTTAGAAAACTTGAAGAATACACTATCCTATTTAATATTAATAGTAGGGAAGACAATAAAAATCTTCAAGAGATTTATAAAGATATAAAAAACTTATCATTGGGTCAAAAAGTCGTAGCAATGTTAGACTTTATATTAGGATATGGTAAATATAACAATGATTTCAGACCGATTGTTATTGACCAACCAGAGGATAATTTGGATAGTAGATATATTTATAAAAATCTTGTTCAGCAGCTAAGGAAAACTAAAAATGATAGACAAGTTATAATTGCAACTCATAGTGCAACAATTGTAACTAATGCAATGTCAGACTGTGTGTTAGTAATGGATTCTGATGGAGTACATGGATGGGTGAAAAATCAAGGTTATCCTGGTGAAGTAGCTATAAAAAAAGAAATAATAAATCACATGGAAGGTGGAATAGACTCATTTAAACATAAAATTTTAATCTATAAGGAAGCTTTAGAAAAATAAAGTTAAAAAATTTTTTTATAAACTGTAAGATTATATATTAATTACCTTAATAATTTACATTAATCAGATTCGTTAATGATATTTTTATTATAATTTAGAATTTTATATTTAATTATTTGTTAGTAGCTTTAATTTGCTTATAGATGAGTGTTATAGAATAAAATTTTTTAATAGATTTCAAAGTTGATACATGAGAGGATTAGAATGAAGAGTGTTTTGATTATAGAGGATAATAAAGAAATTGCCTTACAAATGGAAAAGTATTTGGTTAATAAT
>NZ_KV821195.1:107761-107974 GCF_001815585.1 Anaerococcus sp. HMSC075B03 | reverse complement strand
TGTCTGCCATTTTTATCACTTCCTTTCTTTCTTTGTTGTTTTAGGTGGAGGCTTAATAAATTTTTTATATCCACTTTGTGAATGAGCGTTTTGAAATGATAGAATTAAAAAAGCCGACTACTGAATTAATTTTTGTTGTTTCACCCTTACGGGTACAGGCAGTTAGTCGGCTTAATTGTTTTGTTCATTTCAAATTTTAAAAGTCAAGGGCGA
>NZ_KV821195.1:101131-107661 GCF_001815585.1 Anaerococcus sp. HMSC075B03 | reverse complement strand
TTGCGCCCTTAGAAAATCTAAGGGAGATTTAATTATTATATTTTCCCTAATTTTCTCTTATTATTTTTAGTGTTTCTTTAAATTCTTTTGTCTTTGTTGCTTCTTCAAGTAGGATTTTTATTTCTTCATCTGTTAGTTCTTCTGCATTTTTTATAAGGCTTTCTAAGATTGCTCCTCTTTTTATTAGCCTATGAGTTCTTCCTTTTCTTCTTTTTACTATGTCTTGTTTTAATATCTTTTGTTCTTGATTTTTTAGTTGTCTTAATCTCTCTTCTGTATGGTCAATTTTATCTTTTATTTCTTTTGACTCTTGTCTTATTTGTTCTAATTTTTTCATATATAACTCCTTTCTTGTATTAAAAAAGAGATAACATTTCTGCTATCCCTTTCAAAGTTTCACTATTAAAATCTTATGTCTTTTGAAATATCATCTATGTTTCTATAATGATTTTCTATTTATTATTCTTTCTCCATCTTTTTCAAATTCTGAAAATTCATCTTCTAACTATCTAAAATTTTCTACATTTATAACTCTGGAAAAGTAATTGCACAAATTCATGTTGTGAGTTACCATGATTATAGTAATTCCCTTTTCATTCAATTCTTTCAGAAGTTTCATCACTATCATTTCGTTCTCTTTATCAAGTCCAGAAGTTGGTTCATCAGCTAATATAATCTGGCTTCCTTGCAAAATTAATTTAATAATTGCAATTCGCTGCTGCTCTCCACCGCTTAGCTGATATACTTTTTTGTTAAGCATATCACTCAACTCAAATTGCTTCAAATACTCATTGATTACTTTCAGCTTTTCTTTCTTTTTCATTTTTTTATATTCAAGAGCTAATTTTAAATTCCATAATACGCTTTCATCTTCTATTAGTCCATAATTTTGAAACAGATATCCTATAGTATGTCTCCTCAAAATCATAGCATTTTTGCTGTTTACGGACAAATTTTGATGACCATCAATAGTGATTGTTCCCTCAGATATATCAGTAATCAATCCAATTATATTTAAAAGTGTCGTTTTACCTGCACCACTTTTGCCTACAAGTCCTACAAACTCGCCCTTTTCTATTTCTAAAGATAAATTTTCAAATAGAACCTGATTTTTTCCATATTCTTTTTTGATATTCTTCAATGTAATCAATGACATACTTATGCCCCCTTTTCAATCTCGTATAAAGAGTTTAAGATATAAACTCTATAAAGCAATTCGCAGAATATATAGTCAATAAGTATAATCGCAAAAAGACAAGCAAAATAATAATTTATAACAGTTAATACGCCCGATATAATTAGTTCGATACCCCAAAAAATATAACGATTTTTCAGTGTTCTAAAATGAGAAAATCCTAAAATCTCTTTTGCTGCATATCTCTTTCGATTTACAACAATGTCTACATAGTTTGAAATATACAAAATAAACAGTAAAGAAACTATAAAGACAATCGTAAACATAGTGAGCGTTTTAAGAACAAATTTTACATTTTCAAGTTGCATTAAATAAGGTGTAAGTAATGTTCCGGCTGTAACTAATTTCTCGAAATTATATTCTGCTAACAGAGAAGAAAATTCTTCTCTTGACTCCATTTGAAAAAATAGACATCTTCTATTTAAGGAATCCAAATAGTAAAGCCCTCCAAAATCGCCCGTATCAACAATGATAATTGGGTCAGTCATGTCTGAAAAACCATTTTCTGTATTAACTTTTACCGTAGAATCATCATCTATATAGACAACATTAAATTTATCAATAGATTTTTCTTCTCCTGGTATTTTATAAAATTGATCGTAGTTCATCAATCGGAAATATTCTTGCTTAATATATTCTTTAATAGAATTTTCATCGCTCTTATATTTATGAGGAACTAATACTGTTGGCTCATTAAATATATCCTCTCCCAATGGTTTTCCATTGAGTTGGACATTTGAGAATTCACTCAGATAATTTCTATTTGCTATAACAAGCTGTTGTTCATAATAGGGGCGTGATGTCTGTAAAGCACTGCCCTTACTAAAATCACAAAGTAACGAATGGTTATCGTTGTACATTTCTAATGTTTGTTCAGAATAACTTTCTAATATGTCTTTGTTTGCTAACGCATAATCATATTCTGATGAATTAAAACCATTAGCGGTATAATATCCATCCAGATACTTATAATCTAAAACAGCTTTTTGGCTTTGTTTAAATGAGTTTCCTTGATTTAACAATGAAATAATAGTAATCGTGATTATTACTGAAAAAACTATTTTTACAGCCTGAACTATAATGTTTATGCCGCTATTTAAAGTCTTATTTTTTATCATTGCTTCCAAAGAAACAAATTTAATTAAAATACTTGTAATTAAAACACAAATTATATTTATAGCTAAAATAATAGTAAAGAAAAGTAAACTTGTTGCCAAATAAGAAAATTCAAATCGGTTTGTTAATGCGTAATACAAATTTAGCAAGCAAATTAATACTGAGCATATTACAACAAAATATTTTATTATACTAGTAATTTGCTCCTTTAAAATATGCACAGTAGAAAAGCCCATGCTTTTTTTAATACCTATTTTTTTCAAACTATAAGATGTGTAAATACAGTATATTATTTGAAGCACAATATACAAGATTACAAAATTAAAAAGATTTAATTTTAACACCATTCTATACGGAATAGCTTCATTTTGAAAATCGCTTATTGCAACAGATAGTTGAGACTCTATCTCTTTTATTTCATCGGCTCGTAAGTCCGTATAGAATACACCAACACTATCTAAGAAATCTTCCTTTTTCAATTCATGATATTGAAGCAAAATAGACTTAGATATAGGTTGCTTTTGTACAAACTCATTTAATGGATAGCAATATAAATCATAAATGGATTTATCTGTAGAAGTGAGCGTATTGTTAATAAGTTCTAATTTGTTTTGAGAATATTCTTCTGTAAATATTGTATAAAATTTGTTGAGAATTTCTGGAGACGTTTCTTCTAAAACATACCCCTTCAAATTCTCGGAAGAAATGTTATTCTTTTCGTAAATGTTGTAAATAGAAGTATTAAAAATATATGCGAAGAGTATTATTTCAAGAAAAATAAAAATCTTTAAAAATTTTTTCATAACCTACGCCCTTTCTCTATCAAACTTGATACCATAAAGTTTATTTTGTTTTATATCTTCTGCTTCTTTTGCATAATCCCTAACTTGATCTTCTGTCCTTAAACTCATTTTCTATTCCTCGTCACTAAAATTATCTTCAAAACTAATAATATCGTTAGGAGTGCAAGATAGAGCCTTACATATTCTTTCTAAATTCTTAAATGTAATTGGTTTATCCTTTCCCATTTGTGCCATAACATTTGTTGTAAGTCCTGCCATGGCTATTACATCTGTTTTTTTTAGTCCTTTTTTTGCTAACTGTATCCATAATGGTTTATAGTTAAGTGCCATAATATCCCTCTTTTTCTGTTCATTAGATTTATTTAATTATAGCATAAATATTGATTTCATTCAATCTTACATTGATTTAGTGATTTGTTTTAGAGAATTTGTTGTGTTATTCCGTCCTTATTTTGCCATAAATTGCTTAATACCTTGAGATTTAGCACCAGGGTTATCATTACCATAACCTTCCATTAAGTTAATAACTCCCCATGCTCCTAAACCTGCACCAATTGCAGTTACAAGTGTCTTTAAAACTCCAACTCCAGCTGTAAAAAATTCCATATTATTCCTCCTCGTTTTCTTTCTTATTTTCTATTTTATTTAGTGATTTAACTATAAAATTCTTGTAGACCTTATCTCCTTTTTTGTTTTCTTTGAAATATCCAAAGACATGGATTAGATCTCCTTTATCTAATTCTTTTGCACGTTCGCTTTTTTCTCCGTAGACTGAACAATTTATATATTCTTTTCCTTTACCATATTTTTTAATGAGAGTAAAATTTGCTACATCTACTTTTTCTCCATCTCTTTCAAATTCTGATAATTCCACTTCTTTAACTAAATTTGCATTAATATTTATCATTTCTCTATCCATTAATTTCTTCTCCTTAATCTATAAATTTCAATTAAAAAAGCGACTGGATCTATTTATTTCCAATCGCTATACATTATTCCTTATTAAATTGTTCTAAGTAGGAGCTCTTATCCTTAACATCTTAACCTCCTAATTTTGAGTATAAAAAAAGCAGTAAACTTTATAATTACTGCTTTAATAAAATATCCTATATTATTAATCATTAAATGAACAATCTCGACAAATACCACCTACATCTTCTCGCCTATCCTTAAATCCCTTTCCACATTTAGAGCAAATAAATGCATAATCATTATTGTAATTCTCCTCTTCTAAATAAGAGTCATCGTAGTCTTCTTCATTTTTGTTTATAGAATCTTGATCTATCTGAATTTCAATTATTTCAATATCTGTATATTCTTTATCATTATTAATATAAAAAGAATCTTCTTCGATATCATCTTTATTAATTAATCTTGTGACATTAACTATGACACTTCCACTAAATTCTTGTTCTATTGGTGGTGATTGTATGACTTCTTTTGTATCATCATCACGTCCCCAATAATCAAAGGATACACAACTTAAATTTATTAAATATTCTAGCTCATAAGTTATACTAACAATCTCGTCTGTAAACTCTTCATAAGTATCTAATATCTCATTGAATTCACAATTATTTATATCTAATTCTTCAATACCCTCACTTCCAATAACATACGATTCTAGATAATAATAGTTGTTATTATAAATACTGTCAACTATATCATTAGAAATATCTTGTTTTACTCTTTCTACATATGACACATCTTTTCTATTTAAATCTACATAAACATTAAAATCATATCTATCATATACTTTTGAAGCGAAATTCTGAAACATTCCTGTTGTTAAAAATTCAATATTTACATTTGGATTTTTTTCTTTAAATTCACTTAATAATTTATCGTGAACTACTAAATTATCTTGACTATCCTTACTCCACCAGTCTTCTTTTATATCATTCGTAATAAAAATAATATCTTTTACTGATTTTTCAACTGGTAAATCTAATATCTCTTTCCAAACAAATAAATCTCCAAATTTTTCAACTCCATCTTTATTAATGTCCTCATATCCAGGCGGAATTTTATATTTATACCTAAGTTCACCCTCTCTAATAATTTTTAATTGTTCACTAAACCTTATCCTATTACCTATCCTATTATTTTTTTCTAAATATGAAATAAGATTATCTATATCTTTAATTATTTCAGGAGAATCTGTTGTTATTTCATCATATTCAATACCAACACTATTTTTATAAGATTTGATTATTTGTTTTAATTCAACTAACTTGTTATTTAAATCATTCTCCAAATTTTTTCTTCCAAAATAATTATATTTAGATGATTTAATCAAGACACTCTCTAAATTTTTTTGACTCCTTTCAATTACTCTTAGTAAATCTTTTTCAAAATTTTGATACTTTTTTTTCAATTGTCCGAATACGCTATATTTATTTTTATTAAATTCTTTATACACTTGATTCGGAATCCATATTAAATCCTTACACTCCTTGAAAATTTCTAATATGTTTTTGCTACTGTATAATGAATATCGAGCTAAGTCAAGTATTACATTTGTATCTAATACTATTATAGAGGTTTTTCTATTTATTATTTTTTTAAATTTTTCATAATTCAATTAAAGCACCAACCTTATTATTTAATTACATTCACAAAATTATTAAGTTTTTTCCATTTTCTAATCTTAGTCCTAAATGTTCCAAATGGTGCTACTGTATTTACATGGATAAATTTATATACTTCCCAAGTTGCAGTTTTTGTTGCTTCATCTGCCCATTTTCTCATATGTGGTTTAAATAATTCTTCCTCTGTAAGATTATCTATCAAAGAGTAAATATCTTCTATATTCTGTGATAGTTGTTCTTTTAATTCCTTTAACGATTTATGAGCATAGGTATCTGTAAACCATTGATACAATTCTCCAAGTTGATTCCACTTAAATTTGTCAGATGGCGTTTTAACCTCAATTCCCTTTTTTTCATCTTCTTCCCATTTCAAAACTAAAGTTGTCCAACCTACTTGATAGGCAAGATTTTCAGCTGGTGTCCTATCAACTTGATCTACTCTTTTATCTTTTAATTCTTCTGGGATATTATCAAACTCTGAAATATATTTTCCAAAAGTTTTCTTTATCTCATTTTTTAATTCTTCCTTACTTTCATAAGACCTCATATGCCTACCTCCATGGTTTATATAGATATTATACCAAAAATATTTTTATCCTAGGCTTAATTCATAATCTTGTAATCAAACTGTTCCTGTTTATTTTTATTTTATCTCTATTTGTTAAATACTCTTCCACATCAAACAAGTTTTTCTTATCATAATCTTCCAACAACTTGTAATTCTTATGCTTTGTAATATCGAATTTATCAGATAGAAAAGGTCTTACTCCTCTTAACTGATAAATACACTTACCGCCATCCATTACAGTTATTTCATCTTGACTC
>NZ_KV821195.1:88588-101031 GCF_001815585.1 Anaerococcus sp. HMSC075B03 | reverse complement strand
TGATGTGTTATATAGGTCTATGGTTTCTTTTCCTAAGGTTTCAGATAATTCTTTTACTGTTGTTTTTTCTTTTCCTCCTAAAAAGAGTGTAGAGTCGCAGTTACCAACTATTGTATCTGCATGGTCTTTATAGATTGCTTTTAATTGAGATTGTGCTTGCAGTATTATGCTTGCCGATATTTCTCTTGAACGAATTGTTGCAATCAATTTTTCAAATTTAGGAATTAATCCTATATTTGCAAACTCATCAAGTAGACACCTAACATGAACTGGAAGTCTTCCACCATACACATCATCTGCCTTATCACATAGAAGATTAAATAGTTGAGAATACATTATTGAAACTACAAAGTTAAAGGTATCATCTGTATCTGATATTATTACGAATAAAGCAGTTTTTCTATCTCCAATTTTATCAAGCTCTAATTCATCTTCGCTCATTAGTTCTCTAAGCTCTCTTATATCAAAAGGTGCAAGTCTTGCTCCACAAGATATTAGAATTGACTTGGCAGTTTTTCCTGTAACAACTTGTCAAGGACTTTCTAATCATTTTTATGGGTTTTTTTGTCTTTTTTTTGCTCCATTTCCCTAAGCATTATCCTTTTCAATTTATCTTGCATGGTTTCCGTTGCATTTTCATTAAAATGGACAACAACCTCATAAGTTGCCTTTCCAATCTTCTTTATGGTCTTTGTTCCAATATTTTGTTCATTTCTGTTTTCGTGCATATTATTTTCCTCCTATTAGTTGCAATTAAAAAAGACGATAGAGTTTTATTTCTACCGCCTTTTGCAAGTCTTATACATTGAATAACGCTTGAGCATTTACATATTAAATTTTCAAATCCTTATTGCTCAGCATTCCGCCAAACATTGTATGATACATATCCTTAGAGGATTCCTCTATCTTTGAAATCGTTGATATTTTATTTCCTGCGTCCTTTGATGACGCTCCGCAAAGATAAAAGGCTTCACTGTCTGCTCCATAGTCGATGGCAATATATCTATCGTGATACTTTTTCCCTGCAATTTTCATCTTAAGATTGATATTAGGGTAATCTTTTCTAAAATCGTTTAGGATATTTTTTGTCAGCATATCCTTGTTTTTCATATTGTCGCTAAAGACTATAATTTCAACATTGTCTTTTGCAGCTCTTAATAATTCTAAGGTTTTCAAGCCTATATAGTTGTCTATCACATAAATACTTTTCTTTGCAGACTTATATATTTTGGTATAGGCAACATCTGCTTCAATCTTATCTCCGTTCATTAAAAGGAAATGCTTGTATGTGTCCGGATCTATAAAATTATCCATAACCTTTTTCAAATCTTCTTTTGTAGCCATTTGCGACTTTATTTCAGCTATATCCTTTGTATTTTGATTTGTCTGTACTGCTATTTGAACTAATTCTTTTGAACCGATAAAATCTTGGTTTTCTATGATAAAATCTTTCATTTGCTTAAATGTTCTAACTAAAGCTCTACTTTGCCTAACAGCAAGTTCACCTCTTAGTACAGTCATGAGCATATAGATTCCTTGTTCTGTAAATGCATAAGGATTGTATTTAATATTACTTCCTCTACCAGTCCCTCTGTTCAAGGTGAAATTTTTGCACCTTGAAAGTTCTACCATTTCTTCGTCCGTTAATTGGAACATGAAGTCTTCACCTTCAAATTTTTCTGCGTTGTTTTTCACCTGTCTATTAAAGTTTTTTGTTTCATAACCATATATTTCAGCTAAATCTGCATCAAGCATTACTTTTTGCCCACGAATAAGATATATTTTTTCTTGTATAGTTTTATCATCTACAATAACTATCTCTTTATTTTCTTCTGCCATGAAATGCACCTCCAACATTATCTAAATTCTTTTATATTTTTCTACTCCGCCTTCAGCTTTTCCGATGTGTTCTACATTTTTTACAAGTCCCTTATTTACATTTTCATAAAACCATCTGCCAATCAATGCCGGCGGTGTTGCGATTAACTCTCTCAAAACAAATTCTTTGCCTTTCGGTAAAGAGCTAATTTTGTTTAATAAGGTAGTATATAGGTCAACATAGCTTGTATTTTCTTGTAAACTGCTACACTTACAATATTCAGTAACGCTTGGGAAACCTCCCTCTATTGCTTTTTTAGTTAAAATTTCAAGTTCTTCATCGGTTACAGTAAATTGAATTCGCATTTATATATCCTCTCCTTATAACTGAGTTTATTACCATATCATTATCATTTTATCATAAATACGATATTTTTTCCATACTGCAATTTTAAGCTCCATTTTACACTTAGCAATAGTCTGATACCTGTTTTATCATTAACGCTCTAAAAACACCTTTCCACCGTCTTATACGAGGTCTACAAGTGTTCCCCCTTGTCATAATCTTCAAAGGTATATACTTTTGATTTACTGCTCTCCTTTAATTTCCCTTTGTCTTGTTCGTACCAATGAACTAAGGTCGCATAATGATCTTTATAGTTTCTTCCTGTGCTTTGCATATAGGTTGACAGCTTCTCTATCATTTTATCCCTATGACCTTGCATTTTATCCTTTAATTTTCCATATTCTTCATCAGTTAAGGAAACATTTTTATATTCTCCATAAAGGGAGGGGGATATTTTTTCTATCTCCCCCTCTTTCTCTAACTCTATATCTATCTCTTTATCTATCTCTATATCTCCGTTGCAGTTTTGTTGCAAAAGGTTGCAAGGTGTTGCACTGGTGTTGCATTGCAACGCTTTTTGTCCTCTCGATTTTCTTGAACGCCTTGTAGAAGCTGTTTCTGAACCTATAAGACTTGGGATTTCTGTTAAAAAATACTCGTCATTTTCTGTGATTATCTCCATCAATCCTTGTGCTACAAGATAATTTACTGTAACCATTACATCATCTTCCGTTTCATCAATCGTTAATGCAAGCTCCTTGATAAAGTCTGTTTCTACTCCGTCATAATACAGCTTCCCACTATCTTTTAAGCTAAGTAAAAGCAATTTGAGGTAAATGATTGTATAGGTATCTCCTCCTGATATTTTTCTTAGCCTTTTGATTCTCTTATCTGTAAAAAAATCTTCTTTCAATTTTAACCAATAGTATCTTCTGTTGTCTGCCATTTTTATCTTTCCTCCCCTTTATTTTTATAATTTTCTTTAGCCTTTTCCTTGGCTTTTTGTTTGTACTGCCTCTTTATTTCCTCTTGCTCTTGGAATTTTTTCAGTTGTGCAATTACGCTTGGTTTATCTCCTCTCTTAATTGCCTTGTCTATCTCTATGGATAAATCTATTCCATACTCATCATTGACAATCTTTACTGCATATTTGATATGGTCTATCTGCTTAAATTCATCTTGTACTTTAGCTTTATCTTCGCTTAAGTCTTGTATCTCTTTTTCAAGGCTTGATATTTCTTTTTGCCAATCACTTAATTTTATGGCTGATGTCCCGGTAAATTTTTCTATAATCTTTCTTGCTCTTTGGTACTTATCTATTTCCTTTTTATGAGAATTGTAAAAGCTGTCTTTGAATATGGTTTTGCTTTTGTATTCCTGATAGACTTCTTTATTTTCTTTGATAGAGTCTATGCAACTTACACATTGATTTAGGTCTTTTATTCTTTGTGTTTTATCTTGAATATCACCACTTATTTTTTTACTTTGCTTTGCCAGTTCAAAGACTTTTTCTTGTAGGTCTGCTATGGTTTGAAGATGATTATCTTTCAAATAGTAGATTGCTTTTACAAATCTCTTTAGGTCTGCATTTCCCTTTTTTATCTGTCCATAGTAGGATAGATTTTTTGTTTTTTCTCCCTGTATTTCGTTGTAGATAGAAATATACTCATAGAGGTTAAAGAGTTCTGCTTTGTTCTCCAGTTCATCTTTCTTGGTCTGTTTATACTCATCGTATTTTGCTTGCAGATTTCCAAGTAAAGAGTCTATCCAAGAAGTGATTTCTTTTATCTTGTTCTTGATAGCTTTTACTAAAGAGTTATGTTTTTTTATTTCTCTGTTGATGTTTCCTTTGTCGGTTTCGATTCCTTTTTTCTCTAAGGCACTGGCACTTGCTCCCATGTGAATGGTTGGGATTTCTTCTATTCCTTGTCTTTTGTAGGAACGATGATCCACTCTCTTTTCCTGATGATTTTTTTCTAAATACTGATTACAAAGACTTGCAAAATTCTCTCTCCATTTCTCTGCGTTTCCTTTATTGTTCCAGTCTGTCAGCTCTACTTTTCTTGTTTTGTAGTTACCGCTTTTTAATTTTATCTTTTCTCCGTTTTCATCAAGAACATATTCTTTTTTGCTTTTTGCCTGCCACTCTCCTTTTTCATTGATTGGTCTAAGAGTAGTCATAATATGGGCATGGATATTATTATTTTCTTCATCACTTTCATCATGGATTGCAAGGTCTGCTATCATTCCTTTTGATACAAAATTTTCTTGTATGAAGTCGATAATGAGTTTCTTGTTTTCTTCAAAAGATAATTCTTTCGGTAAGGCGATAATGAAGTTTCTTGCAAGCTGTGCATTGCTTGCTTTCTCATTTAGTTCAACGCTGTTCCATAATGTAGTTCTATCTTTTAATGCTATGGGAACATTCTCCGGCAAGAAGATTTCTGAATGTAAAAGTCCCTTTTTATTATGGTAATCGTGAACTTCTCCGTCCCATTCATTTTTGATTTTCTCACAAGAGATATATGCTGCACTTGCAACTGCCGATTTACTTTTTCCTCTACTTATCATGGAAATACTAAAGTGAAATGTTTCTGCCATCTTCATAAGCTCCTTTCATTTTTTTGTTTATTTTTCATATAAAGAAAAAAGCAGACAGGCTATTGTTTGTATCTTTTCCTATCTGCTTTATCCGTATGTTTTTATTAAGTTTTGGATTTTCAAAGACTTGCTAAAATCCCTTAGTTTTTCTAAGGGCGCAATTATACACCCTAAAGGGTGCTTTGCGTTCTGCGAAGCTTTTTGCCCTTGCAGGGAGCTTCTGAAAAAACTAAGGTTTTTTATTCTGTCTACTCGATGTCTGTTTCATCTTCCATATCTTTTCCATTTATCATTTCTTCATAGGCTTGTCTGTATTCTTCTGTGTGAGTAGAAATATTTAACAGCTTTTCTATATCCTCATTGGTAAACATAAGAGGATTTTTAATTACCTTTTCTACTATCAAGCCTCTTTGAATAAGCCTATGATTTCTTCTTGTTCTCTCTTTTTGATTTGCTAACTTGACTAACATTTTTTCTCTATTCTTTAGTTGTCGTAACTGAATTTCATAGCTTTCTTTTTCTTCCTCAAGCTCTGCAATTTCTATTTGTACTTCTTGTAATGTTTTTTCTTTTTTCATTTTCTATTTTCCTCTCTTTCTAATTTTGAGCAAAGAAAAAACAGTAAACCTTTTTGATCTACTGCTTTTCTCGTTAGCCATTATTTAATTATTAGTTAAACAAACTGATAGTTAACTACCAATTAAAATGAGTAATAGCACCTAACACCATTATTAATATCCCGGTCATTCTAATCCAAATTTTTAAATTAGAATATCCTTTATAGTTTTCAGGTTCTACTGGATTTAAAACAAAAAACAATCCAAAAAGACATGCTCCAATATTAGAAAACCATTTAACATCTGTAACACTGCTTATAATAAACCCTAAAAACATACAAATAATTCCAATTGTTATTTGCCTATTAAAAGTTAAATTTTTCAAAAATCTCATCCTCTCATAAATTTTCATTCATTTATCTCTATATTTAATTTTATTATTAGTTCATTAGTATTTTCTTCACATTACTTGCAAAAATTTATAGATAGACTAACTCTATATAATTTTTGACAAACAATAAGCATTAAGGTGCATATTATAAGCATTGTTACTTGATATGACAAATGCAAGAAAATCATCATTATAACAGGAACTGCAATCATCAAGATTGCAATAAGATTGGTTAGTATGGCTGCTGTACTATGCTTAACTACACTTATCTCATCATTCCATTTAAGTTTCATGTATCGCATGTTTAGATAAAGACCTACAACAGAAATAAATAATGAATAACATATCGGAACAATCAATACAAAACTCATTTGAAGCAAATTCAATTTAGTTTTCAAAAGAATCATCATTACTGCAAGTACATATCCAACAAAGTGTATTAAAACATTAACCGCTATTTTACTATTTATGATTTTCCTTGTAGACACTGGTGATGATTGTAATATCCATAGGTTATTGCCTTCCAATGATATGGACGATGATGTAGTGCAGGACATTATTAAAAATGAAGCAATAAACAATGAACCATATTGAGTAAGTATTGGTTCCAATGAGCTTATTCCTAACAGATTTTCTATATTAGAGATTCCAAATATAATACATCCACATGATACAAAACACAAAATCATAATGCCCAAAGAAGTATTTATTACATAACTGCTTGAGCCTAAATATCGTCTCAATTCTTTCTCAAACAATGCTCTAAATGGTGTCTTTATCTTAATAGTTAAGTTAGCATCTCTTTTCCCTTGAAAACTTCTATTTAGAAATAGATGTATTTTATCGTAATTTTTCATTGAGAAAGTGAAATACAAGCTAAATATCGCAACTGAAATAAACAAGAAAATAACAAGTCTAATTTGTAAACTTTCTCCGATATAAAATAGCTTTGCAAAAGGAAATATTTTTATAAGTTTATTCTCAATAATTTTTTCTAACGCTGAATATTTCGCCTCACGATTTATTAATATAACTATAAAATATCCCATGAAAAGCAAAAATGATAATGTGATGTTCACAATATTTTTTCTTTTACATAAACTACCTAACATCTCAATTAAAATCGCCAAGCCGGAAGCCACACACATAGGAATAATAGGGATAATTATGCTTGCTACTAAAAAAATCAAAAATAGTTCAATTGAAATGTATTGTTTTAATAATAATAAAATTACATCTGGCAGCAGTACGCTTTCACATATAATTAAGTCTATTAAATATAATAGAAAAAACTTACTTGCAATGATTTCAGATTTTTTTACCGGAAAAGAACTAAGCATTTCAAAATCTTTGTTATAAAAGAAAATAGAATTACTTCTAAAAATCGTTGCTAAAACCACAAAGAAAAACGATATGGAAACTCCATACGATACAGCATACTTATATAACCCAATTTCTATAATTGATTTTATTGAAAAGAAATTGTACAAGCAAACCAACATAAATACAGAAAATAGACTCAATGAAGTATATATCAATGTTTCTTTTTTGTTTTTCTCTCCATTACCGATATTAAGGAGATTGATCACTTGATTTTTTACAAGTATGACAGTATTCTTCATTTTTTAATCATCTCCATAAAATATTGCTCTAATCCATCAGAGGTTTTTAATATTTCTGTTGTTTTACCCTCAAAAATCAAATGTCCATTATCTATCATGGCAATTTTATTACAAAGCTTTTCTGCAACTTCTAAAACATGTGTTGAAAAGAAAATTGCTCCACCATTTCTCGCTAACTTTCTCATTTCTTCTTTTAGCAAATATGATGATTTGGGATCTAATCCCACGAAAGGCTCATCCATTACTAATAACTTAGGGGAATGAATCAATGCTGAGATAATCACAATTTTTTGTTTCATACCATGTGAATAGGATGAAATTGTATTGTTTAGAAAGGATTTCATTTCAAACAAGTTTGAGAAATAATCTAACTTTTCCTCTCTTACATTTTTTGCGACTTCGTATAAATCAGATACAAAATTGACATATTGAAAGCCTGTCAAATTTTCATATACATCAGGATTATCCGGTATATAAGCAATATCTTTTTTATAAGTTTCATTTTTTCTGCTTACTTTTTTACCATTAACAATGATTTCACCATCAAAATCATGTATTCCCACGATAGCCTTTATAGTTGATGTCTTACCTGAACCATTAGAACCAATAAACGCATATATATCACCTGCTTCTACCGTTAAATTTAAGTTAGCAATTGCAACATGACCATTACTATAGGTTTTCGAAAAATTATTTATTTTCAGCATAATTCCTCCTAAAAATAGCCCCAGCAGAATAATCTGTCTGGAGCTATTTTACTCTGCACTATGTTCTTATCTCAAAGCTAAAAATATTACCAAGAAACTAATTGCTATTACACTTAATGGTACAAGATAGTATTTCCATGTTGCTTTTTCACTTCCTTGAAACTTTGCAAATGCAATAAAGTTAATAAGCAAATATGCAAATGGTGCTCCGTAAGTTAAGTAGGTTTTGGCGATAGTACCATTAACATTTCCAGATGAATCCCAATGTACTGGTACTATATCTGGTAAATTCTTACCAAATACCAAGAAAATGCCAACTGTAGCTAAGCATAAAATACTACTAATAATTAGGTGCTTAATCTTTGATGATTTCATTTTTCTCCTCCTTTTCTTTTTTTAATAACACAATGGAATATATCAATGGAATGACATATAGCAGCATTGCATAACTAATCATCCAAAACCATTTATTTGAAAGACCAACGGATAGTATCAAAATGCCAGATATAATCCATAAATATCCCGCCAACCTATGCACTTTAAACCATAGTACCGGTCTATCTAATAACCAGAAAAATTTCAGTCCTACAAATCTACTTGGTTTTGTTTTTGGCAAATAATTCCCAACTGCAATAATGGTTAAAGCTACTAAAACATGTATTATTTTCTGAGTATAGTTTTCATTCGCTTGATTAAAAACATACTTTCCATATTGTGATATAGAAAATAACACAGGAACACTCATTGCAATAGGCAATACTAATTTATGTGGCAATCTATCTCTTTTCGCCAGCATCCCACCAATTATATCTAAGCCTATGCTAAATACCGAAATTATCATTGGTAGTATATACAACTTATAGAAACTAATTTCTCCATTTCCGTTAGTTAATAGGTATATACTTGCTGAAAAACTAAGTAGTATTATTACCACATACCATTTTTTATTCTTCATTTTCCACTCCTTGAAACTGTGATAACCAAATTATCATTTCCTCAAATACGGATATATTTATGTCATAGTATATAAAATTCTTATACTTCCTCTCCGTTACTAATTCTGCTTTTTTTAGCAAGGATAAATGATAAGAAATGGTTGAATTAGATAAATCATATTTTTCAGCAATTTCTCCTGCTGTAAGTGATTTTTGCTTCAAGGAAAGTAAAATATCACGCCTTACAGGATCTGCTAATGCTTTAAATGTATTCGGGAATCCCACTAAAATTACCTCGTCTAATCTATTTTAAACTTCAAAATTCTATTTCGATATATTTCTAAATAGATTATACTTTTTTACAGAATGTATGTCAACTCTATTTCGAAAATATTCGAATTATTTTTCAATTAAATTATTTGCAATCTGTTTTATGGGTACACATATATTCAGTAATTGGTATACCCACTCTTTTTAGAATCTTTAATTTCTCCTGTTTCTTCTGCTCTCTTCTTGCCTTATATTTATCTTCATACTCTTTCTGTTTTCCGCTTGCTTTTCTCTTAAGATAATTTTGATGTAACTTGTCCTTTCTTTCCTTGATTTTTCTTTCTTCTTCCTCAAGTTTTTGTTTTTCTTCCTCACTTAACTCCGCCTGTGGCAGTTCATAATTGCCTATGAAATTAAAGTAAATTTCTATCTTTTGCTTTGATGTCTGACTTCCTTTTCTATCTCTTTCATGTACGATAATTTTTTCTACAAACTCATTTATCATTGTAGTTGTAAGTTCATCAAAGTTTTCATAACGACTGATAAGAGATATAAATTTCTTAGCTCTGTCTGTTTCTTTTTCATATCTTGATATTTCAAGCTCTAAAGCTTTAATCTCTTTGCTTAAAGTTATCTGTTCCGTTTCATATTGGTTATTTAGTATTTCATATCTGCTATTTGGTATTTTGTTAAGGATCATATCTTCGTAAATTCTGCACATCAGTCGTTCAAGTTCCTGAAGTCTATTTTGGCTTTCCGTTAATCTTATCTTTTTCTTTTCTATCTCTATTTTTTCTTTTTCTTCCATTTCATTTTGAATAGAACGGATAAAGTCTTCATTATCTTCATCAAGGTTTTTTTTAATGTCTTTCAGTGTTTCCCTAATAAGATTTAAAACTGCTTCTGCTTTTATTCTGTGTGCTGATGGACAAAGTGTGCCGCAAGGTACTTTCTTGTAATTGCTGCAAACATAGTATGGGACATTCTTGTAGTTGCTTGTTCTATGAACATACATCTTGCTCCCACAATCTGCACAATACATCAGTCCTGTGAGTGGGTGATATTCGCCCCAACCGTCAGGATACCTTTTTACATTTCCTCTTATCCTTTGCACATTATCAAAGGTTTCTTGGTCTATGATTGGCTCGTGTGTATTTTCAAAAATAAGCCAGTTATCCTCGGATACATATTTACTTTTCTTATCCTTGAAGTGTTTTCTTGTTTTGAAATTGACTGTATGTCCTAAGTATTCCTGTTTCTTTAGAATACTTGCTATTGTGGAACTACACCAACGATATGGGTGTTCAAAGTTTTTGCTTTGATATAGCCCATAGCCTAATTTTTGTTGATGGTAGGCGGGTATATCTACTTTTTCACTCTCCAATATCTTTGCTATTCGATACGGACCATTGCCTTGCATGGTCATATTGAATATTCGCCTTACTATCTCTGCTGCTTTTTCATCTACTATCCATTTGTTTTTATCTTTTTCATCTTTGATATAGCCATAAGGTGGTGTACTTGCCGTATGTTTTCCACTTTCGCCTTTTGATCTGAAAGTCGATTGGATTTTTCTTGATGTATCTCTTGCATACCATTCGTTCATGATATTTCTAAAAGGGGTAAAATCATCTTCTCTGTAAAAACTATCTACATTGTCATTGATAGCGATTAGTCTTACGCCCTTTTGTCTTAGTATCTCCATACATTGACCGACTTTGAGATAATCTCTGCCAAGTCTGCTCATATCTTTTACGATGATACAACCGATATTTCCTTGATTGACTCCGTTCATCATTGCCATAAATCCCGGTCTGTCAAACTGTGTTCCGCTGATTCCATCATCTGTAAAGTGAATGATGTTTGACAAATTATTTTTGCTTGCGTATTCTTCCAATATTTTTTTCTGATTGATGATAGAGTTACTCTCTCCTTGCAGTTCATCATCACGACTTAATCTTTCATAGAGTGCTGTTATCTTTTCAAAATTCCTCATTTTTACCCCCTTTCTCTTAATTTTTCAATAAAAAAAGAATTAAGAAGTACATATTTCACTAAAATAGTGATTAAGTGTTCTCCTTAATTCTATTACTCCTGCTGCCAGCTTATATTTCTTGTATTGCTTAACTGCAAAATGACTTGGATCTTTCTTTTCAAGAGCTTCAAAAAGCCTATCAATTGGGTTCATATAGGTTTCGTCATCTTCTCTAACCTCACTTGCGTCAATCATATCTAAGAGTGTTTTAAAATTCTTTTCTTCTTCAGGTGCTTCATAATAAATATACCCAATAAGAGCAGTGTAATATAACTTTTCAGCCTTTACCCAAAAATCTTCTCCTGCCTTTTCTCCATCTCCCTTGGTGTTAGCAATTATGGTTTGGACAAGCTTTAAAATATCTTTTTCACTTCTCAAGTATGCAAAGGGATTGTATTTCATAGATTTTTTAAAGTTTATTGTGTTTAATATCTTTATGTCGTAACCATTTTCATAAAGCATTTTTCCACATTCTAACACAAGTGTGCCTTTTGGGAAGATTTGTCAAGGACATAAACAAAATTTCTTTGAAAAATTTATATCTTTTCTGTTTCTCTCTTGATTAGCTTTAATATTTTATCCTTGTATGTTTCGCCTGTACCTTGCTTAAAATGTAGGTTTACAGTATATTTTGTCTTCCCAATATCCATAATTAACTGTTTATGTGGTGGTACTTGTATTTTTCTTCTTTCTTCTTCCATAAGTTCTCCTTTCCATTTTTAGACAATAAAAAACAGCAAACCATTTTTGATTTACTGTTACTGTGTTAGTTTTTATTAAATTGCTTGATTTTCAAAATTGAAATTTACCTAATGCGTTTCCCAATTTTCATTTTCTTACGCCATTCTGGTGCTATTCCATCATCAGACCAATATTCATCCATTTCTATAATCAAATCATCCTTAAGATGGATAAAGCTTACTACATGAAAAGACTCACTATTATCTCTTGGAAAGACTCGGCAAGCCAGAATAATGGTATTTGCATTTTCTTCGATTTGTTCTATTTCTCCATTCCAGTTTCCTGGATATTCACAATTTGCTTTTATATACTCATCTAAGGTAAATACCTCATTTGTGCAATGCCATTTTATAACGGCATTTTTTTTAAAAAATTTCCTAAGTTCTTCTGCATTTTGTGATAAAACTGTTTTGAAAAATC
>NZ_KV821195.1:85362-88488 GCF_001815585.1 Anaerococcus sp. HMSC075B03 | reverse complement strand
TTTGTGATAAAACTGTTTTGAAAAATCTATCTATATCCATAGTAATCACCTTAAAACCAATTCACTTTTTCATCTCTAAACAATGGTGTTTCACTCTCTTTGTAAGGATTGTAGTTATTACAATTACAGCCAAACTCTTTCAATGCTTTTATCTTATTATCGGCTGTCCAAACAATCAAAGAAATACCGTCAAATTCTTCAACTTTCCCTGTAGAGATACAATTGATGTGAGACCAAAAACAGGAAATTCTCTCTCCTGTTTTTGGTCTCACATCATTTACAAATGTACACTTTCTCAACAAATTATAATTTTCTATTTATCTAATTTTATTATATCGTTTACATTATTGGAGCAAATAATCTTAAAATAGCTTGCCATAGTCCTTTAAATAAACCATTTTTTGCTTCTCTTTCATCTACTTTATGTGATTCTTTAAAGGAATCCTCAAAATCTTTTTTGATATCTTTTATTACATTTGTATCCTTCATATAAATACCACATTCAAAATGTAAATATAAACTTCTATAATCTAAGTTTATTGTTCCTACAGTTGCTATTTCATCATCGGATAAAAATACTTTGCTATGTACAAAACCATTCGTATAAGTATAAATTTTTACTCCACCTTTAATTAATGTATAAAAATAAGAAGAGGTTAAATCATATACAATTCTTTTATCGGGTATTCCAGGAACAACAATTCTGACATCTACTCCTCTTCTTGCAGCTAAGATTAAACTATTTATCATATCTGTATCAATAATTAAATAAGGTGTATAAATATAAACATACTTTTTCGCTTGATTGATAATATTTAGATAAATATCTTCGCCGGTTATAACATCATCTAATGGACTTTCCCCATAAGGTACAACGAAAGCATTTTCCTTATACTTTTCAGTAAAATTATATTTGTATTTATTATAATCATTATCTTCTTTTTTAAATGAATTCCACATTTCTAGAAACATAACAGTAAAATTCCAAACAGCTTCACCTTTTATCCTAATTCCATTATCTTTCCATACTCCTAATTTACTATTTATATTTATATATTCATCTGAAATATTAATTCCACCAGAAAAAACAGTATGTCCATCAATTATCATCATTTTTCTATGATCTCTATTATTCATAATAATACCTGCAAATGGCGATAATTTATTAAATTGCATACATTTTATTCCATATTTCCCCAGTAACTTTGGATAATTACTAGGTAGCATAGCAAAAGAACCCATATCATCATATAATACTCTTACATCTAGTCCTGAATTTGCTTTTTCTTTTAATATATCTAAAATTCCTTGCCACATAGTACCATTATTAATAATGAAATATTCTATAAAAATAAATTTTTTGGCTTTTTTTAGTTCTTCTAACATAACAGGATAAACGTCATCACCAAGAGAATAATAGTTTATCTCATTGTTTTTCGTTACAGGAAATCCTGCAAATTCACTTATATATTTTAATTGTCCTAAATTTTTAGTATCGATTTCTTTTTTTATAAATTCATCTTGTATTAAGTATTTTTGACCATTTTCTATATTTTCATTAATATTCTTTAAAACTTTACTTCTTTTCATATTATTACTAAGTATGATATATAGAAGTGTTCCAATTAATGGAAAAAGCATAATCAGTAATATCCATATTAAATCGCTACTTAATCTTTTACTATACTTGATAATCATTAAAACAATTATAATACTAAGTAAACCATAAACTACATGAATAATACTTATAAATTCTCCAAATTTTAAATATATAAATAATGTTAATAGAATTTGTATTAATAAACCTATTGCTACAACAATTCCTCTTTTTACTGCCATCCACATATTTTTTCTCCTCATACTAATTCATTTTTATATGTAATACTTTTATCTTCTTTATAGATAAACATTAATTTTGAGTTCTTATCTGTTCTTCCTTTATCAAAGGATAACGAATAAGTACATTACTATCTAGATTTTCTTTGTGCATATCAACTGCTGTTATTTGATGATTATCATATGTTGTATAATAATAAATTCCCTTATTTACATTACAGCAAGATGTATAAATTGTTATTTCAAATTTATCATCACCTAAATCACAGCATCCTCTTTGTTGATCAACGCTACCTAAAATGTGAAAAAATTGACTAACACTTGATTTTTCATCTTCTTTAGAAAAAGAATTTAATTTAGTATACGCTACTCTTATGAATCTTGATTGCGATGATAAATCACCTGGTAGACCTATTGCTCCCATTCCTCTACTATATAAACTTAGATCTAATTCTTTACTAAATTTATTCTCTGGAGATTTAGGTGATAAATACATATAATTATTTAAGGCAAACATTTGCTTATCAAAAGATGGATTATTAGTTAATACCCCTACTGGATTATCATATATTTTTATTCCATCAATAACAGACTCTACAGTTATTGATTGTGTGCTATCGGAAATAATCCAATGTAAGCTAGCTAATGGTAATTTATCACTAAATGGAGTATTTAACACATTCATTTTTTCAATCAAATTTCTAGCTTCATTTACATTTGAACATTGGCTTAAAATCCATGGTATCAGTTCAAATTGAGCAACATTATCTTTTCCTTCCTGTTTTTCTTTATAATGAGCATTTCCAACAAAATTTAAACCTGCTATTGCTAACCCTTTTTCGTTTATTGCATCGTAATATAATGGATAATCTTCAGTAACAAATGCCATTCCAATTATCGCATAATGACTCTTAATGTCATCTACTTCTCTAAATTTAAATTCAAAGTTTCTTGGTGTTATTGTTACTTCATCTCCATATGAAAATTCATAATCCAATGTTCTTCCAAAATAAAAATCTTTCGTTTTATAAGTTGCTGCTGTACACATATTCTTTCCCTTCTTTCTAATACTATTTCTTATCTTTTATATAACTCTCTTTAAAATTACTATTTAGTGATTATATTTAATTCACTAAAAATATCTTTCAAAGATATAAGGGCATTTCTGTTATCAATCATAAATGAAAGAAAATCATTTTTCTTATCATTAGTATCTAGTCTATTCATTACTATTGAAATAACATCGTTTGATAACATTACTACCCTATTGCTGGCGGGTTAACCCGCCAG
>NZ_KV821195.1:83873-85262 GCF_001815585.1 Anaerococcus sp. HMSC075B03 | reverse complement strand
TTTTGGTCTCACATCATTTACAAATGTACAATACCGTCAAATTCTTCAACTTTCCCCTCATTCATTTTATTTTTGAAGTGCCATTCTACAATAGTTTGATTATCCTTATGAAAAAATTGCTTTATATCCCACGCAAGAACTTTTCCTCTTGTATTCCACTCATTAAACCAGTGCTTTACTGTTTGCCGATTTTCATACTTAGGACACCAACTCTCAATATAAATCACATCATCTGAAAAAATATCATCTATTCCTAAGTCTTTTTGTGTAAGCCACATATCAAACCATAAACGAATGATTTTCTCTCTTTCATCCATGAATTTAAACACCTCCAAAATCAAATACTTATTTAATATTATACCATTTTTTCACTCAATTTTATAGGTCTAACTCGTTCCTCTTTACCTGTGTTAGTCCTCTGTTTTCTTGTAGTAATTTCTCTATACAGCTTCTAACACTTTCAGCTTGTTTAACTTCCTCTCGTATTTCTAATATTTGATTGTATAGGCTCTTTTTCTCTTTCTTCAAAGTGCTAGCCTCTGATTTCCACTTGGATATATTTAAGGTCTTACTTTCCCCTAAATGCTCTTTGAGATGTTTCCTTGCACTCTCAAATAGAATAATCTCTGCAGTATGCTCATTATAAAAATCTTCCTGTTTGCTTTTCTTTAATTTGGTATAGGCTTTGTAGATATCTTTATGTTTCAAATATTTCTCGGCTTGGTCGATAAGCTGTGTTTTATCATCAATTCTTTTTTCAGTGTCTTTGATAGCTTTTGTGGTCTTGTAATTCTTATCTCTTAAAGTAACTATGCTTTCTTTCAGTTCAGATATGGAAGTGATGTTTTTATCTTTAAGAAGCTGATAACTCTCAATATATTTCTCTAAGTCTGCATTATTGCTATCTGCGTTTTGATTGATAAGATTTTCAAAAATGGATAGTAGATTTTCTTTTGGTGGGATGGTGGATTTTATGTTTTCTGTTTCTGCTGTTTCTTCTTTTCCAATTCCTCTTATCCAATTTAACAAGGCTTTTATTCTTCTTGAAATTTCTCTTAAAATCGCATTTTGATGTTTGATTTCTCGGTTAATATTTCCTCTGTCTGTAGCTATGCCTTTCTTCTCCATTTGTGTTGCTGATACTCCTAAATGAGTGGTCGGTATTTGCTCTATTCCTTGTCTTTGATAGGAACGATGGTCTACTTTTTCCTGTATGCTGTTTTCTTCAAGATATTTGTTTGTAATGTCTGCCCATGCTTTTCGCCACTCTTCCGCTTTTTCTTGCTCATTCCAATCGGTTGTATTGATTTTTCTTGTTTTGTAATTGCCGTTTTTGAGTTTTATCTTTTCTCCGTTTTTATCAAGGATATATTCTTTTTTTGATTTTGC
>NZ_KV821195.1:79742-83773 GCF_001815585.1 Anaerococcus sp. HMSC075B03 | reverse complement strand
TATTCTTTTTTTGATTTTGCTCCCCATGTTTTATCTTCGTTTAACGGTCGCATGGTAAGTAAGATATGTGCGTGTGGGTTTCCGTCATTTTTATCGTGCAAAGCAACATCGGCACACATACCGACTTTCACAAAATTTTCTTTTACATATTTCCTTACAAGCTCTATCTGTTTTTCTCTACTCAGTTCTTTGGGTAAGGCAATTTCGATTTCTCTTGCAAGCTGTGAGTTTTTACTTTTTTCTATTTTCTCAACACTGTTCCACAAGACAGAACGACTTACAAATTCCTGTGGTGCATTTCGTGGCAATAAAATTTCGGTATGGGCTATTCCGCCTTTCCTTGTAAAGTCGTGGACTATGCCATCATATTCATTTTTTATCTTTTCGCCACTGCGATAGGAAGCTGCCGCAACTGCACTTTTCCCTTTGCCTCTTGAAATAATCTTTATACTGAGATGATATATCGCCATAGCTAAAAACCCCCTTTCGTTTTTCTGATACTTTTATGTGGCGATGGATAAGACTTCCTAAAAAAATCGGATAGTTTTTTATCCGATTTCTTTTTGGAAGTACACACGGGGTAGGAAATTTATTTCCGTAGGGGAGTGTAGCTCCCCTGTATCAGCGTTAGCTGATATGCTCTCTGCTAAGAGCCTTTGGAGAACGCACACACCCTTTAGGGTGTATAAGTGCGCCCTTGTAAACAAGGGACTATTCTTCGATGTCCGTTTCTTCATCTTCTTTTCCTGTATTTTCTACTTCCATCTGTTCTCTTTGCTCTATGATTTTTAAGATTTTTTGATTGACTGCTTCTTTGATATTTGGGAATGTGATTAACTGATAAAATTCATCTTTGGTGAAATCCTTGCTTTCTGTAAAGATACTTTCAAAGACTGCTCCTTTTTCATATATTCTTTTATCTCTCTTTTTTCTTTCTTCTTGTTTCTGTTGACTGATGAGCTTTTTTCTTTTGTTTTGTAACTGCTTAATTTCTTCTTCTGCCATTAAGATTTTTTCATCTATGTTTTTCATTTTCTGTGTTCCTTTCTTTTTAATTTTGAGCAATAAAAAAACAGTAAACCATTTTTTTGATTTACTGTTTCTGTGTTAGTCTTTTTCTAAACTTTGAGTGTTTATTTCATTTATAATTGTATGATTTTATTGGCTATATCCTCTACAAATCGCTTATCGTGTTCTACAAATATGAGTGTAGGCTTTGCTTCTTTTATAATTTCCTCAATCTGTATTCTTGATATTACATCTATATAATTCAGTGGTTCGTCCCAAACAAATATATGAGCTGGCTTTGATAAACTTACAGCAATTAAAACTTTCTTTTTTTGTCCATCGCTATAGTTCTTCATATCCATTTCAAATAATTCTCTTACAAAATCTAATTTCCTAAGAATTGTTTTGCACAATGTTTCATCAACACCTTGCTTATGAATATACTCATTTAGGCTACCTGTTAAATTAGATGTATCTTGAGGAATATACGATATTTTTAAATTACTTGCCGATTTTATTTCACCAATATACTCATGATGTAACTCTAATAAAATTTTAATCAAGGTTGATTTTCCACTACCATTTTGACCATATATAGCCACTATATCGCCTTGTTTTATCTCGAAACTTACATTGCTTAATATCTGTCTCTCTCCATAGCATGATGATAAATTGCTAACCGATATTAGAGGATTTTTATGATGATGTAATGGATGCAATAATAAACTTTCCTTTGTTTCAATATCTTTTAGTAAACTCTGTTTTTCTTCTATTGCCTTGTTTTGTCTATTCTCCAAATTCTTAGATTTTTTCATCATCTTGGCTGATTGATGACCTATATGTCCTTTGTCTGGTTTTACACCTGATACTTTCACACCATTTTTAGTATTTTCAATTTTATCAGACCAAATTTGACTTTGTCTTGCAGCCTCTTTTAATCGTTTAATATCTTTTCTTAATCTCTCATTTTGACTAATTTCAAATTGGTCTTTCATCACTTTGTTTTCATACCATGATGTAAAATTTCCCGATTGGACATCAATAGAATTCCTGTTAATAGAAATAACATGATTGATACAACCATCTAAAAAATCTCTATCATGAGATATAAGCAAAAATCCTTTTTTACTTTTCAGATATTCACTTACAATTTTTCTTCCGTCCATATCTAAATGGTTTGTTGGTTCATCAATAAGTAAAAAGCCATCTTCTCTTGTAAACAAAATAGCTAAAAGGATTTTTGTTTGTTCTCCTTTAGAAAGCGTTTCAAACTCTCTGTAAACAAGGTTCTCATCTACATTTAGCAAATTAAGTTCTCTAAATAATTTCCATTCTTCCTCATCTGATATTAGTTCTTTATATAACTCAATTCCTAATTTTGAAGTATCAATTATATCTGGTGGAAATTTAATAAATTCAACATCCTTGCTTATTTTACCTTGATAAGTTTCTTGATTTAAAAGTAACTTAAATAGAGTTGATTTACCAATTCCATTTCTTCCTATCAATCCTATTTTCCAGTTTGTATCAAAGGAAAACGATACATTTTCAAATATAGGTTTTACATATCCATAATATGAGAAAGTGAGGTTTTCAATTTTAATTGCCGACATAAAAACACCCCCCTCACAATCCTATTTTGTTTAATATTATACCATTTTTAAGCCATTTTTTCTATATCAGCTTTCTGTGGTACTTGACAGTTGCCTATAAAGTTAAAGTAAACATCAACTTGTTGTTTTCTGTCTTTTCCTTTTCTTCCCCCTGTTGCTTCATGGACTACTACTTTTTCTATATATTCATTTATCATCGGTACTGTAAGTTCCTCAATGTCTGTATACTTCTCTATCATCTTTAGGAATTTATCGGTATCAACTTTTCTCTGATGGTAGCTTTCTATTTCTTGCTCAAAATACTGTATTTGTTTTTCTAAGTCTTGTTGCTCCGTATCATATATATTAAATAATCTATCAAAGTGTTTTACAGGAATTTTCCCAAGTGCGTGGTCTTCATACAGCTTTGTAATAAGTGTTGTCAATTCTCCATTTCTTGAGGACAGTTTTTCTAATTTCTCTTTATCCTCTTGATACTTTTCTTCTCTTTTTTCGTCGGATAACTTGTTCATCACTTTTAGAAATTCTTGCTTTTCTTCTTTTGCAAAATCTGTTATTTCCTTTATTGATTTTAAGAGAATTTCATTCACTGTTTTTACTTTAATGTAGTGCATACTGCAACTGCCTTTTCTGTGTCTGTAATGTTGACATACAAAAGAGTAATCACTATCATATTTCTTTTCTTTATGTTCTGCCGGCTCTCTGTAACTTAATTTTCCTCCACAATCTGCACAGATTAAAAGTCCTGTAAGTGGATTTGATGTTGTACCGTACTTCGGACTTCTTCTTACTGTCTTTCTTAGCCTTTGAGCATTATTCCATGTTTCTTCGTCAATGATAGCTTCATGGGTGTTTTTGAAGATAATGAGTTCCTCTTCTTTTGCCTTTCTGCGTTTCTTAGTTTTGTAATCAAGGCATATTGTTTTACCAAGTACAGTGTGTCCCATATATTCTCTTTTTTCTAAGATATAGCCTACTGTGGTCGGCGTCCAAAAATACGGGTCTTCTATTCCTCTTTTCTTGGAGCTATGGTTATTTTCAGGGTAATGTATTTCTGCATAGGCTGATGGGATAAGGACTTTATCTTTGGTTAGTATATCTGCTATCTGTGTTACTCCATATCCCTCTATTACAAGCCTGTAAATGCGTTTTACGACCTTTGCACTCTCTTTATCGACAAGTAGCTCCTGTTTGTTCTTAGGGTTTCTAAAATAGCCGTATGGCACACTTGGGGATACTCTTTTACCCTCTTCCATTCTTGCTCTGAAGATAGATTGTATTTTTCTTGATGTATCTCTTGCGTACCATTCGTTCATAATGTTTAGAAATGGGGTAAAGTCGCTTTCTGCTTGTTTCTCACTGTCTATTCCGTTATTGATAGCAATAAACCTTACTCCCTTTTCTTTGAAC
>NZ_KV821195.1:75573-79642 GCF_001815585.1 Anaerococcus sp. HMSC075B03 | reverse complement strand
CTCTCTATCAAAGGTTGTTCCGCTTACTCCATCGTCTGTATAGTGATAAATATTTACAAAGCCGTTTCTTTTGGCATAGCTTTCAAGTAGCTGCTTTTGATTGGTGATGGAATTGCTCTCTCCTTGCATTTCATCATCACGACTTAAACGCTCATAAAGGGCTGTTTGTCCTGTTCTTTTCATATTTGACATGAGAATTACCTCCTTTCCAAGTTTTTATTATTTTCTCTGTCCTTATAAGGTTAATCCTTTAGGGTCTGTTACTACATAGGAAGAATGCATTTGCATTAGATTTGGCTTTACATAAAATCTCGTTTTACCTGATCCAGAACCACCTATTACTAATACATTTTTATTTCTGGCATATTTAGGGTTTTTAGGTCTTGAGTTCATTGTTAGTCTTTCGGTATTAGTTATGAGAACATTGTTTTCAAACTTAGGGTCAATATATGGAGCAATATCCTTACTTTCTCCCCATCTTGCAGATCCATATTCCTTGCCTTGCCTATATTTCTTTTTGTTTTTACCTTTGCTGTAAACAATTAACTTAACAAGACCAGCAACTGAAATACCTACTAACAAGTCCCTTGGATTAAGGCTTGGTATATAAGATAAAGTTCCTATATCAGAAATTCCCACCATTATTTTATCAATAATATCTCCTCCTACATAAGAATTGATGTGCTTAGAAAAGATATTTCCAATGTAGAAGAATGATAGATAGGGAATGTTTGATAATATAAATTTCTTTGGGTTGTCTATTTTAATTAGGTTTTTAATATCAGAAAGAATGGATTCTAATATCTTATTCATCGTAGAAACCTTCACTATCTAATAAAATTAGTAGGTAGTGTCTTCCCTTTGGTGTTATTAATGTTTGTATTCCTACAAGTGTACCTAGTGGATCAATCCATTCTTTTACTTCAAAATATCCCTTGTTCTTATCTGCATAAGGTAAGAGTTTCTTTTTCTTATCTCTGTAAATTAATCCCTTATCCATTAGAAAACTTATAAATTGATTTTGTGGTATTCCTAACTCTTTGGCAGTATTTCTAAAGTTTGTAAGTAGGTTATAATCTACTAATTTGTCATAATAATCTGCCTTTGGTCTTAATTCTTCAATTTCTTCTTCTCTTTCAGCAATAATTCTATTGGCTACAAGAATTGCATCTGCAAGTAGATCTTCATTAGTTTTCTTTTCTTGCCCTACTATATATCCTCCGTTTTTTCTAATACTTGGTAAGACTTCTCTAGTTACCCAAGCTTTGAATATTTTTGCTTGTAGTAGTTTTGATGAGAGGATAAGTGAATACAATCCTGATTCGTTAATTATTGAAATATTCTGTATTCCTCCAGGGGTGTTCCATTTCGTTACACCCTTATCTTCTTCGTCTACATGGTCATAAATAGCTTTTCTGGGATTGACATATCCTAGCATAGTTGCTACTTCATTTGCTATAAAGAAAAACTCACCATCTTTTTCAATAACAGTGAGTTTCCCAAAATTCTTATTTTCAAATGTTTTTAGATTACTTATCATAAGCTTTGCTCCTTATGTTTATTTTTAACTTTATCTTTACTAATGGTGTCCTTAGCCATATCTTTAAACTTATTTATAGTCTTCGTTATTGAATCTTTTCTATCGGCCTTTTTTTCAGAAGCCTTAACTGCTTTTTTAAAGGCGTGTTCCATTACTTTTATATCCTTAGATTGAAAAAACACAGAGTGGTTACCAGTTTCCTTATCTTTCATAACAGAAAACTTCACTCCGTGTTTGTTTAAAATTTTCTTTAATTCTTTTAACTCAGGATCTTTTAGATTAATTTCTTCTAACTGTCCCTTTTTAACCATATCCTTTAGTTTTACTTCTTCTCCATTATTTTTTATTACATTTTTCAAGCCTCCTTGATCTTCTATTTGCTTGTGAACTTTCTTTAAGGCATCAAGAATTGCTTTACTTGTTGCTTTTGCAAGCCTTACTTCAAGGTTAAGACTCGACCTAGATACTTCTTCATTAATCATCTATTCCACCTCCATATAAAAGTAACTCTTTGTATTTTCTTAACTTCTCTTGATGGATTTTTCTTCTAAAATCTTCTCCCGTAACTTTAACTGGTATTGTCATTTCAAGTATTCTTGAATATATCCTCTGATACTCAAGTTCAATATTAGGATTTTGAATAATTTCCAATGATAAGTTTGTAGTAAAAATTGTCGGCCTACCTTTTAAGTATCTTGAGTTTATAATGTTATATACTTGTTCTCTTGCATAAGATGTATCCCTTTCAATTCCAAGATCATCTAAAATTAACAACGGAATGTTTGATAGGTTATCTATAATTTCATTTGAATCTAGCTTAAATGCTGATTTTTGTATTTGATTTATAACCTGAGATAAATTCATAATCTTAACTTTAACTTGTTCTCTTTCAATTAATTCATTTGCAATAGAACAAGCAAGATAAGTCTTTCCACTGCCAACATCTCCATGAAATAAAAGTCCAACATTGTCTTCCTTCATTTGTTCAAAACTTTTAGCATAATTGTAAGCAACCTTGTAAGCTTGACCTTTTTCATTTAAGAATCTCTCAAAATTATATTGGTGTTGGAGTGGCGATGAGAAACAATCTCTTTTTAGCGATGATATTTTCATTAGTCTTTCTCTTTCTTCATTTTCCTTATCTCTTTTTATTTCACATTCACATTTAATTCTGGGAATAAACTTTGTAAAGCCAAGGTCAAGTAATTCTCCATCGACTCTTTTATCACATACCTTACAATAAATATGTCCATTTCTTTCAATATCATTTTCTCTTAATACAAAATCTTTTAAGTTCTTCATAAACTCTCTCCTATATCGTAATTCATTTTCCTTGTTGTATTATCATTAATGTTTTTTGCCTGATCATTAAGATACCAATTGATTATCGTTGCCTTGTAATCTTGATACACTCTGTTATTTGCTTTCATATATGACGACAACCTATCAATGTAGTCACTAATTCTACTTCCTAACTCATTTGTTAAGTCCTTGTATTCTTCATCAGTCAAAAATATGTTTTTATATATTCCATAAGGCTTTTGTCCCTTACTAAAATCATTCTTTCTTAACTCATTATTACTAATATTGTTATAGTTACCTTCCGATTTTCGGAAATCTTGAAGTCTGTTATTAGGAGTTCTTGAATTCCGATTATCGGAAGTCTGGACTTCTGCTTTTCGGAAATCTGGATTTCTATTATTTGAATCGGAGAAAACACTCATAAAATCTTTAACATATATCCTATTTGGTTTTCCAAGTCCTTGTCTTTTCTTTTCTATCAATCCAATTCCTGATTTTATATCAAGCTCATTTATAATCTTTAAGGCTTTATCATTAGCACAGTTAAATTGCTCTTTAATAGCATCCATTGTGTAGTAAATAAAGACTTTTCCATCTTCATCTATCCAGCCATTTTTATATGAAAGACCCATTCGATTAAGCATATATGAATACAAAACTTTAGCTTCAATAGAAATGCTCTCAAAAATCTCATCTTCCATTAATACCATAGGTAACCTAATGAAGTTATACATCTCAGATTGCCTATTATAAAAATAATCAAAATTCATTCCTACCTCCTCTCTTTAAAATAAAAAAAGACGACAGAATTATTGCTTTCTATCGTCTACGGTTGTCTTATATTTATTTTTCTTCAAATTGATTTTATTGTATAGTTTAATAATTCTAATAATCCAATAACATATATACCTAATTTAGGTAATCCAAATGGACTAAATAAAAATGCTAATATTAGTGCTTCAATTACAATTTGCTTGTCTCCTTGAAAAATGCTAGCTATTCCAATTATAAAAATCAAAGTAGAAACTACGCTTAACAACGCAGTACTCAAACTTAATATGAAGGTTAAAAAAGCTATGAGCAAACTCAACACTAATCTTATCGGTAATAAAATTATTCTAATTATCCATCTCATACATACTCCTAAAAATTAAACTGGGATTCATAACAAACCCCAGTTTCATAATTAGCGTGTCCTTTAATATAATTTTGATCCTGCTGGAATAT
>NZ_KV821195.1:0-75473 GCF_001815585.1 Anaerococcus sp. HMSC075B03 | reverse complement strand
ACAAATTGCAAGTAGTGTCTTTCCAATTAAGCTCTCTGCGCTGTAATATTCCTTAATACCAGATAAAATAACTCTTTCTTTTTCAGAACCATCATCTAATGTAAATTTCAAAAGTTTTTTTGACTTAGGAACTTCTTCGCAGTTTTTAACCTTTACAACTCTAAAATCAGATTTTGAGAAAGTTTCAAAGTCTACCATATCTTCAAATAATGGTTCAACTTTCACTTTTGAAAGGTCAATTTCTTCTGTCGTAAGTTTGTCGTAAGTTTCGTAAGTTTCTTTTGACAAACCCCCATTTTCTGCCTTTTCTAAGCCTATTGGCTTCATTGTTGGGAAAAGTAATACGTCTCTTATTGAACGTTGACCTGTTAATATCATTATTAATCTGTCAATTCCAATTCCAAGTCCGCCTGTTGGAGGCATTCCTACTTCAAGAGCATTTACAAAATCGTAATCCATCATGTGTGCTTCGTCATCGCCTGCTTCTCTTTTTGCAACTTGATCTAAAAATCTTTGTTTTTGATCAACTGCATCGTTTAATTCTGAGAAGGCATTTGCAATTTCTGCTCCGTTTACAAAAGCTTCAAACCTATATGTTAAGCTTTCATCATCATTTTTTCTTTTTGCAAGTGGAGATATTTCTACTGGATAATCAATTACAAATGTAGGTTGAATTAATTTATCTTCAACAAATTCATCAAAAAATTCTGCAATTATTTCGCCTCTTGTTGATTTTACTTCTACATTTTTCTCTTTAGCAATTTTTACTGCATCTTCATATTCTGTAATTTCGTTAAAATCCACTCCAGAATATTCTTTTACAGCATCAATCATAGAAATTCTTCTCCAAGGAGTTTTTAATTCGATTTCTTTTCCATCAAACTCTACAAGGGTAGTTCCTTTTACTTTGTTTGCTACTTCTTCTACCATTGTTTCTGTAATTTCCATCATATCTTCAAAATCGCCATAGGCTTGATATAATTCCATTGTTGTAAATTCTGGATTATGAGTTGCATCCATGCCTTCGTTTCTAAACATTCTGCCTATTTCATAAACCTTATCGAATCCACCAACAATTAATCTTTTTAAATAAAGCTCTGATGCAATTCTTAAATACATTCCAATATCCAAACTGTTGTGGTGGGTTATAAATGGTCTTGCACTTGCTCCACCTGCAATTGTATTTAATATTGGTGTTTCAACTTCCAAAAATCCTCTATTTTCTAAAAATTTTCTAATTTCAGAAATTATTTTACTTCTAAGTACAAAAACATCTTTTACTTCTGGATTTACAATTAAATCTACATATCTTTGTCTGTATCTAATATCTGTATCTTTTAGTCCGTGCCATTTTTCTGGTAAAATTTGCAAAGATTTTGTTAAAAGATCTGCGTGTTCTGTTTCAATAGAAATTTCGCCTTGATTTGTTTTGAAAACTTTTCCTTCTATTCCAATTATATCTCCAATATCATAGCCTTTTGTTTCTTTGAAATTATCTCCCATGATATTTTTACGATTTACAACTTGGATTTGTCCAAGAGAATCTTGAACATCCATAAAGCTCATATTACCATGGCCACGTCTTGCCATAATTCTTCCAGCAACTCTTACGATTTTCCCTTCAAATTCTTCAAAATTATCTTTTATATCTTTGGATAAACTTCTATTTCTAAAATTTACAATAGCGTGAGGGTTTTTGCCGTCAGCTTTTAAATTTTCAAGTTTTTCTCTTCTAATTTGAAGCATTTCGTTAAGGTCTTGATTTTTATTATCCATATTTACTCCTATCTTATTTCTTTAATAGTATAGTAGCATTTTCCATTTGGTGTAACAACTTCTACTTTATCGCCTTTTTTCTTTCCAAGCAAAGCTTCTCCAACTGGAGATTCGTTTGAAATAAATCCTTCAAGTGGATTTGATTCAGCTGTTCCTACTATTTTATATTCCAAATCTTCATCAAATTCTTCATCGTGAATTAAAACTTTACTTCCTACGCTAACTTCATCTTTATTTGTAGAATCTTCAAAAGTTTTGGCATGTCTTATCATATCTTCTACTTTTGCAATTCTTGATTCAACTTCGCCTTGTTCGTTTTTAGCTTCATCATAATCAGCATTTTCTGAAAGATCTCCAAAAGATCTTGCTTCTTTAATTTTTTCTGCTATTTCTGGTCTTCTTTTTGTTTTTAAATATTCTAGTTCGTCTTGTAATTTTTGTAGGTATTCTTTTGATAGAATTACTTCTTTTTGTTCTGTCATTTTATCATCCTTTCAGTGTGGATTTATATTTTTCTAAGGCATCCATCACTTCTTCAATTGTATTTAATTTATTAACCAAATCACGAATTTTACTTGAGTTTTCAAGTCCTTTTATATACCATGATAGGTGTTTTCTCATTTGCGTTACTACTAATTTTTCTTTTTTATATTTTAATTCTAATTTGTATTGTTCTATAAGTTGGTCAATTATTTGTGTTGAAGATGGCTTTTCATAAAATCCCTTATTTATATAATCTTTTATTTCTTTAAATAAAAAAGGATTGCCCATTGCTCCCCTTGCAAGCATTACCCCATCAGCTTTTGTTTTATCAATTACTTTTACAAAATCTTCTACACAAAATATATCTCCATTTGCTATAACTGGAATTGAGAGATTTTCTTTTAATATTTTTATATGATTCCAATTAGCCTTTCCTGAATACATCTGTTGTTTTGTTCTTGCGTGTAAAATCACATAATCTATTCCAGCATCTTGGGCGATTTTTCCTATTTCTAAATAATTTAAATTTTTATCATCAATTCCTAATCTAAATTTAATATTTATTTTTTTGTCAGTAGATTTTCTCAAAGTCTTACAAATTTCTTCAACTAATTTTGGATTTGCCATAAGGGCACTTCCTTCGCCATTTTTTGTAATTTTTGCTACGGGACAGCCCATATTAAAAGAAATTTCTTTTGATTTTTCAATTGGATTTATTTTATCTTTTACTACCTTTTCTATTAGCTCAGGTTTTGAACCAAAAATTTGTATGTTACAATTTTTTTCGTTTTCTGAAATAAATAACAAATCGTCAGTTTTTTTATTGTCATAATAAAGAGCATTTACTGAAATCATTTCTGTAAAGGTTTTGTCTGCTCCGTATTTTTCTGCAATCAATCTAAAACCAACATCACTCACCCCAGCCAAGGGTGCCAACATTATTTGTTTATTTTTTAATTGTTCTCTCATAAATCAATCTTAAACCTTCTAAGGTTAGGTCATTTTCTACAATTTCGATGTATCTGGACTCTGATGCCAATAATTCAGAATATCCTCCAGTTGAAACTATATTTATTTCTTCTTTTGTGATACTTTCTTTTTTAATAATTTCTTTTATCAACTGTTCTATTATTCCATCAATCAAACCAATATATCCAAAAACCATTCCAGCATTTATTGATTCTGATGTATTTTTTGCAATGGCTGATGATGGATCATGCAATTCAATTCTTGGAAGTTGAGCTGTTCTATCTATCAAAGCATCAAGACTTGTTTTGAGTCCTGGTGCAATAGATCCTCCCAAATATTGTCCATGTTTATTTACAACATCGAAGGTTGATGCAGTTCCAAGATCAACTACTATTGTAGGTCCTCCATACATTTCGTAAGCTGCTACAGCATCTACTACCCTATCAGCACCAACTTCTCTTGGATTATCATATTTTATATCAATTCCAGTTTTTGTGCCTATTCCTACAATCATAGCTTCTCTTCCAAAAAATTTTCTATTTGCAGATTGCCATGAATATAAAACATCGGGTGCTACTGATGATATTATTGTATCTTCTATATTATCTTTATCAATTTTATGAATTGCCAAAAAATTATATAGAATTTGAACTATTTCATCGCTTGTTACAATTTGATTTGTTGTAATTCTAAATTTTGTTTTTAATTTCTTTTTATTGTAAACGCCAATCACAGTGTTTGTATTGCCGACATCTACTACAAGTAGCATATATTCTCCTAAATTTTTATAATCTCAACATTAACTCTAATATGATACATCATCTTGTTTGATTTTTCAAGATTATTTACCTAATTTATATTTTCTTATTAGGGTATTTATTTGTTCAATATCTTCAAATTTAACTTGGACTGATTCTTGATTATCTTGATGGTCTTTTCTAGTAATTACTACCAAATTTCCACGTTCTTTATCAAAGCCCCATTTTTTTAATTCTTTGTAAGTATAAAATGAATCGTTTAATAAGATTCCATTTTCTCCAATATAAATTTTTGTTTTTGTATTTAGAAAAAATACTAAGCCCATAACTATCATTACAGAAGCTGTCATAAGACCTGTTTGATTTTTCATTCTTATTCCTTGAAATAAATTTATAGCTCCTGTTACAATTAAAAGCCCAAACAAAATATATTCCATAGTTGATGATCTTTTTCCAAAACTTTTTACATCGCCTTGTAAATTTTTAACTGATTTTTTGCTTTTAAATAATTTAAATCCAAGCCATGCTATAAGTCCTACATAAATTAATATAATAAATTTGTCAAATTGTTTCATATTACCTCCTATTTTTATTTCAACTCAAAAAATAAGGCTTTTTTCAAAAAATGAAATAAAGCCAAATTTAATAAGATTTTAACATTTTTCTATCTTTATTTTACTCATAAACTTCTCTTTTTAAAACCCCAATAAAGGGTAGGTTTCTATACATTTGCATATAATCAAGTCCGTAGCCAACTACAAACTCATTTGGAATTTTAAATCCAGACCAATCTGGTTTTATTTCTATTTCTCTTCTTTCTGGTTTATCAAGTAAGGTTATAATTTTTACAGAATTTGCTCCTCTTTTTATTAAAGACTCTTTCAAGGCATCTAATGTTCTTCCTGTATCTATTATATCTTCAACTAATAAAACTTCTTTTCCAGTAATATCTGTATCCAAATCTTTTATTATTTTTACATTTCCTGAAGATTGTGTGCCATTTTCGTAAGATGAAACATCCATAAATTCTAAAGTACAATCTAATTTAATATTTTTGGAAAGTTCAGCCATAAACATAATTGAACCTTTTAGAATTCCCACAAGTACAAGCTCATTTTTGTCTAAATAATATTCGTTTATTTGACCTGCAAGCTGTTTTATTCTTTTATTTAAACTTTCTTCATCAATTAGTACTTGGTCTATTACATCTTCTAAATCAATTTTCATAACTCCTCCACACTTACCATTAAAATATTCGTATCTTCATATTTTACTTTAAAATCCTCACTTCTTCTTTTTCCAACAATCCATGCTAGCTTGTTGTTTATAAATAAAAGTGGAATTTTGTCCCTATCTTTTCTATTAATTTTTTCATCAATAAAGAAATCTTTGAGTTTTTTTCTTTTTTCATTTTTCATGGCGGTAAAATAATCGCCATTTACTCTATACCTGATTTTTATTGAAATATCATCTAAATTTTCCAAACTATAAAAAACTCTATTTTTTTTGCTAGAATTTTTATAAAAATCATAAGAAACAAGAGCTGTTTTAAATTTATAATTTCCAAAAATTTTCTTATCATTTAAATTCATATAGGTTTCTTTTAAATTTTTTTCAATAGTTTTTCTTTTTATGTAAAAATCATAAGACCTATAATTTTTTTCAAAAATTAAATCATCTTTAATAATTTTTTTCCCATTTTCCAATGACCTTATTTTTATAAAATCGTCTATATTTGTTTTTGAAAAATCATTGATATTTCCATACAAAAATTCTATAGCTCTTCTTATAAGCCTTGCCTTCAACGCATCTGAAATTTCTTCAAATTCATTTTTATCAAAAGAAATATGGTTTGTATCTTTTTTTATAAGAATTTTTTCAAGTTTTTCGTCTTCAACTTTTCTAATAATTTTATAATCACTTTTTGCAATTTCTGATAAGGAAATTAAAGAATTTTTGAAATTTGGATTTATTTTTTCGATTTCTGGTATTATTTCAAGTCTAATTTTATTTCTGGTATAATCAGTTTCCAAATTTGTATAGTCTATGTGATAGGAAATTTTTTCTTCATCTAAAAATTCCAAAATTTCACTTTTAGTAAAATTCATTATTGGTCTAATTATATCTTTGTTCTTATAATCCATTGCCCTAAGTCCATCAAGACCTGATCCTCTTATTATTCTCATAAGAACCGTTTCTGCCTGATCGTCTTTGTTGTGGGCAACTGCTATTTTTGCATTTTCGTATTTATTTTTTATTGACCTGAAAAAATCATACCTTAAAATTCTTCCAGCATTTTCCGCTGAAATTTTTTCTTTTTTTGCGTAATCATCCATAGACTTATGGTCTATAAATGTTTTAAATCCCAATTTCTCTCCAGTTTTTTCAACTAATTTTTCATCTTCATTTGCATCAAGCCTATGCAGATGATTTAGGTGGGCAATAATTATATTTATTTTGTAGTAATCTTTTACTTCATTTAACAAATAAATTAAAAATTGGCTATCAGGACCACCGCTTGCTCCAACAATTATGGTATCATTTTTTTCTATTAGATTATTTTTTTCTATTGTGGACTTAAACTTATTTATTATTTTCGTCTTTGTACACATATTCGTCTTTCTTAATCATACCTAATTTTTCTCTAGCTATTTTTTCCTTGTACTCATCTGTATTTCTATTTTCATAGTCTTCTTTTATAGAGTCAATTTCTCCTCTTATGCTAGAAATTTTGCTGTTTGTTGTTTTAATATTAGCATTTAAATCCACAATTTGCGCATTTACTTTGCTATTAAATGATTTTGACAAAACAAATACCAATACAAAAACAAGGATACTTCCCATCAAAAATCTTTTATTCTTTTTTGACCTATTTTTAAGGTATTTTTCACATTTATTCATCTATAACCTCATACATTTCGCTTGCATCATTTTTTTTAGCACCATCAATCAAGTCAAGAACTTTTACTTTTAAATTGCTTTTTCCAAAGCAAATTTCAACTATATCTCCACATTCCACATCACTTCCTGCCTTGGCAATATTACCATTTATTTTTACTCTTTCATTTAGGCAAGCGTCTTTTGCAACCTGCCTTCTTTTAATTATTCTTGAATTTTTTAAAAATTTATCTATTCTCATTAAATCACCTTAATTAATTATAACAAATAAAGACCCATTTAGTCCATAATAAAACAATTTCATTTATTTTTTATTATGAGTATAATTGTAATGGTGATATTATGAATAAAATTTTTCATATAGACTGCGACGCCTTTTACGCATCATGCGAAGAGCTTAGAAATCCAAATTTAAAAAATTTCCCAATGGCTGTCGGCGGTCTTTCAAATAAATCAATAATTACAACAGCAAATTATAAGGCAAGAGAGTATGGAATCCATTCTGCCATGCCAGTTTTTATTGCCAAACAACTTTGTCCAGATTTAATTATGGTAAAAGTCGACAGAAAATATTACAAGAAAAAATCAAAAGAAGTTTTTGATATTATAGAATCTTATTCACATACAATAGAACAGGTTTCGATTGATGAGGCATATATTTTTATAGACAATAATGAAGATAAAAAAATTTTAGCACAAAAAATCCAAAATCAAGTTTTAAAAGAAACAGGAATTGGAGTATCAATTGGAATTTCTTACAATAAATTTTTGGCTAAACTTGCAAGCGACTGGAATAAACCAATGGGCATAAAAGAAATAAGCAAAGAAGAAGTGCCTGAAATTTTAAAAAATTTAGATATTAAAAAAGTTCACGGACTTGGAAATAAGTCTGTTCAAAAATTAAAAGATATTGGAGTTTATAAAATTGAAGATTTGTTAAAACTTGACCAAGAATTTTTACAATCACTTTTTGGCAAGCAAGGAAGATATGTTTATAAGGTTATAAGAGGCGAAGATAATAGGAAAGTTCAAACAAATACAAAAAGAAAATCAATAGGCAGAGAATTTACCTTTAGGAAAAATACAAAAGATTTAAAAATTTTATACGCTTATATAGACGAACTTTCCCAAAAAATTGAAGAAGATTTGAAAGCAAAAGACATAAAAGCCTACACTATAAATTTAAAAATAAAAACAGAATATTTCAAAACTCATACAAAATCCTACACCCTACTTTCTCCAATATCAAAAAAAGAAGATATTGCAGAAATTGCCAAGGACTTGTTAGACCAAATTATTTCAAACGAAAAATTAAGACTTATAGGAATTTCCCTATCAAATTTATCAAAAAAGAATCATACTCAATTAAGCTTATTCGATAAATAATTTTTTAAAATTTCATAAATAAAAAAACGCAAGATAATAGAATTTTCTACTAGCTTGCGATTTTTTTTATTCTTCTTCGTTTTCAGAATCTTCTTCAACATTTTCAGATTCTTTTGAATCTTTTTTGTCAGAATTTATATTTTCTCTTAATTTTTCTTCAATTTCGTGTAGAATGTCTTCGTTTTCTTCAAGATATGTTTTTACATTTTCCCTACCTTGACCAAGTTTTTCTCCATTATAAGAATACCAGCTTCCTGCTTTTTCTACTATGTCTTCATCAACGGCAGAATCCAAAATTACTCCAGATTTTGAAATTCCTTGTCCATACATAATATCAAATTCTACAACTTTAAAAGGAGGAGCAACTTTATTTTTTACAACTTTTACCCTAGTCCTATTTCCTATATAATCATCGCCTTGTTGGATTCCTTTAATTCTTCTAATATCAAGTCTTACTGAAGAATAAAATTTAAGAGCCTTACCTCCAGTTGTTGTTTCAGGATTACCAAACATAACTCCAATTTTTTCTCTCAATTGATTTATAAAAATAACTGTGGTATTTGTTTTTGAAATAATTCCAGTTAACCTTCTCAAAGCTTGGCTCATAAGTCTTGCTTGAAGACCCATGTGGCTATCTCCCATTTGTCCTTCAATTTCTGCTTTTGGAACAAGCGCTGCAACTGAATCGACAACAATCAAATCAACCGCACCAGATCTTACCAAAGATTCTGCAATGTCTAGCGCTTGTTCTCCTGTATCTGGTTGAGATAAAATTAATTCATCAATATTTACTCCCAATTTTTTTGCATATTCTGCATCCATAGCATGCTCAGCATCAATAAAGGCACAAGTATTTCCCAATTTTTGATCTTCAGCAATGCAATGAAGAGTAAGAGTTGTTTTTCCTGAAGATTCTGGTCCAAATATTTCTATAACTCTTCCTCTAGGAAGTCCACCAACTCCAAGAGCAATATCAAGATTTATTGCGCCAGTTGGAATTACAGTTACATCAACCTTTGGAGCTTCGCCCATTTTCATAATAGCACCCTTACCATATTTTTTTTCAATATTTTTAAAAGCTTGGCTTAGGGCTTTTTCTCTATCATTATCTGTGTTTTTTTCTTTTTCTTTAGCCATATATTTTCCTTCCTATTTTATAAATTAAAAAATAAAACTTGTCTTCAAAAATTTAAAAAATTTTCTTTAAAATTTATATATCATCTAAATTTAAAACTTTTTTATTTTTAACTAAATAATCAATTCCTGAAAGCACTGTCAATACAACTGCTACATAAAATAAAACAAGACCTATTGAATTTAATGTAGGATTATTTAATAATAGCATTACAGTAGATACGCATTGGCTCATTGTTTTTGCTTTTCCGCCCTTGCTTGCTGCAATTGTTATATTATTGCTTGCTGCAAGAGTTCTAAGTCCTGTAATAATTAGCTCTCTTGAAATTATTAAAATAACTGCCCAGCTTGGGATTATATTTGTTGCTGTCAATAAAACAAATCCTGCCATAGTCAAAATTTTATCTACCAATGGATCCATAAATTTTCCAAAAGTTGTAACCAAATTTCTACTTCTTGCAAGATGTCCATCAAGAGCATCTGTCAAAGATGCAACTGCATATAAAATTGCAGCAACATTATACATTCTACCAAAAATTAAATATAATACCACAAATACTGGCACCAAAATCATTCTTACGGTTGTAACTTTATTTGCTATATTCATATTACTCTCCTTCTAAATAGCTATGATCTACCAAAACTTTTCTAGGCTTACTGCCCTCGTAACCACCGATTACGCCACGAGCTTCCAATTGGTCAATTATTCTCCCAGCTCTAGCATATCCTACTTTTAATTTTCTTTGCAAAAGAGAAACTGAAGCAGTGTTTTCATTTATAATAATTTCTATTGCCTCATCAATCAATTCATCTTCATCATCATTTTCAACAATTTTTGTTTTTTCCTCAACAGTCTCCATTGCTTTTTTATCGTATTCTTCTTCGCGAGTTTGTTTTATATAATTTACAACTCTCAAAACTTCAGAATCCGATACAAAAGCTCCCTGAATTCTCATAGGCTTCATTGCATCTGATGGAGAAAATAACATATCCCCTTTTCCAAGCAAAGTTTCTGCTCCGCTCATATCAAGAATTGTTCTTGAATCAATTTGACTTGTAACTGCAAAAGCAATTCTTGATGGAATATTTGCCTTGATTGTTCCAGTTATTACATCAACTGTTGGCCTTTGAGTTGCAATTATCAAATGGATTCCACAAGCCCTAGATTTTTGAGCAAGTCTTGTAATATAATCTTCCACTTCACTTGCTGCTGTCATCATTAAATCTGATAACTCATCTATTATTATAACAACATAAGGAAGTTTTTCTATATTTTCATCAATTTCTGATAAATCTCTGTATGATGAAATATCTCTTACGTGATTTTCTTCAAATAATTTATAACGTCTTTCCATTTCTCTGATTGCCCAAAATAATGAAGACGATGCTTTTTTTGGATCAGTTATAACTGGCATAATTAAATGAGGAATTCCATTATAAATTGAAAGCTCTACAATTTTTGGATCTATCAAAAGCAATTTAACTTCATCTGGCGAATGCTTATATAAAATTGACATTATAATCGTATTTATACAAACACTTTTTCCAGATCCTGTCGCACCAGATACAAGAAGATGGGGCATTTTTTCTATTGCAGAAACTTTTGGCAATCCTGATATAGATTTTCCCAAAACAAAAGGAAGTTCCTTAGAGCTTTTCATAAACTCTTCGCTTGCAATCATCTCTTTTAGGCCAACAACTTCTTTTTGTGAATTTGGAACTTCTATTCCAACGTGGCTTTTTCCTGGAATTGGTGCTTCAATTCTTATATCGCTTGTCGCAAGTGCAAGGGATAAATCATCAGATAAATTTAAAATTTTTGAAACTTTTACACCTCTTTGAGGTTTTAATTCAAAACAAGTTACGCTTGGTCCGATATTAATTTGAACAACTTTTGATTTTATACCAAAAGAATCCAAGCATTCCTCAATTCTTCTCGCCTTATCTTTTATATCATTTTGGTCAAGCTCGCTATCATCATCTCTATCATCAAGAAGATCTAGTTTTGGAAATTTATAATTTAAAGTATATTCTTCCTTAAAAGTTTGGTCAAAATCTGATAAATCGACTTGTTTAGATTTGTAGGAATTTATTTTTGCCTTTTCAAATCTTTGGTCAAAATCATCCTTATTTTCTTTTTCTACTTCTTCTTCAATCTTTATAACTTTATTTTTGCTTAAATCTTCTTTTTTATCTATATCTTCTCTTTTTTTGTTTTCTCTATTATTTCTAATTTTTTTAAGCTTTTTTTCTCTAAAGTAAGTTTTTATTTTATTTGAAATTTTCATATAGTTTTTTCCAATAAAATTTCCAAAAATTACAGTTTTTTCTTTGGTCTTTGTAATTAAGTCCTTATAAGATATGCCTAATAAATTTTTAATTAAAGAAATCCAAAAAATAATATATAAAATTATTATTCCTGCACTACCTATAAGCCTTTCTAGATAAAAACTAATATTTACTCCCAAAATGCCACCAGAGTCTCTTATCATTCTTTCAGCATTTTTAATTGATAGGGACAAAGTTTTATCCAAAAATTTCATAGATAAAATTGCCATAGTTAATAAAATCAGGATAAATAAAATATTAAATATCCTAAAATTTTTTTTGAACTTATCCATAAATACAAATAAAAAACTTATAAAAACAAAAATAAAAACAAAATAAGACATAAATCCAAAAATTCTAAAATTTGTATATGTAATAAAATCTCCCAATCTTCCAGTATTTGGAAGTATTAAAAATATAAATCCTATAAGAGAGATAAACATAAAAAATATAGAAAATGATTTCTTATTAAATTTTCTATTTGCAGATTTTTTTGAATATTTAGATTTTTTTCTTTTTCTATTTGAATTTGTATTTGCCATATTCACCTCACATAGATTATATAACAAAGGGGAAAATAAATAAACTGCCTAATAAATGGCAGCCTTCTTTTAACTTCTACAAAATTTTATTTATGGTGCAAAATGAATTAAAAATTTTCGCACAAGAAAAATAATTAATTCATTTTAACCATAATTTTTTGTAGTTAGTTTATAAAATCTTTTAAGACTTAGTCTTCTTTAGATTGTTTTTTTTCTTCTTCAATTAATAGGGCTTTTCTTGAAAGATTAATTCTTCCTTGCCTATCAATTTCTGTAACTTTTACCCTTACCTTATCTCCTATTTTTAAAACATCTTCAACTTTTTCAGTTCTTTTTGTATCAATTTGAGATATGTGTAAAAGTCCTTCTTTGCCAATTGCAATTTCTACAAAAGCACCAAAGTTCATTATTCTTTTTACTTCGCCCTCATAAACATCGCCAGCTTTTGGATCAGTTACAATTGATTTAATCATTTGGATAGCTTTTTTTCCGCTTTCTCCATCATTGCTTGCAACTGTTATGTGTCCATCATCCTCAGTTTCGATTTTTACACCAGTTGCATCAATTATTTTGTTGATTGTTTTTCCGCCAGATCCAATTACATCCCTAACTTTTTCTGGATCAATATCTATTGAAAAAATTCTTGGAGCATATTTTGATAAGTCTTCTCTTGGCTTGTCGATTGCTGATGTTATTACATCAAGAATTTTAAGTCTTGCCTTATGAGCATCAGCCAAGGCTTCTTGTAAAACTTCTTTATTTATTCCAGAAATTTTCATATCCATTTGAAGAGCAGTAATTCCATCTTTTGTTCCAGCAACTTTAAAGTCCATATCTCCTAGATGATCTTCAAGTCCTTGAATGTCTGTAAGAATTGAAATTGAATTTTCTTCTTTGATTAAGCCCATAGCAATTCCTGCAACAGGTTTTTTAATTGGAACTCCTGCATCCATTAGTGATAAAGTTGAACCACAAATTGATGCTTGTGATGATGAACCGTTTGATGATAAAACTTCACTTACAACTCTTATTGTGTAAGGAAAATCATTTGTATCAGGCAAAACTGGAATCAAAGCTCTCTCAGCCAAATGTCCATGTCCAACTTCACGTCTTCCAGGTCCTCTTAGTGGTCTAATATCTCCAACGCAAAATGGTGGGAAATTATATTGATGAATATATCTTTTTGTAATTTCTTCTCTGTTCATTGAATCAATTACTTGTTCTTCCCCAGGAGATCCTAATGTTAGAACTGATAAAACTTGAGTTTGACCTCTTTGGAATAATCCAGAACCGTGAGCTCTTGGCAAAAGCCCAGCTTCTGCAGATAAAGGACGAATTTCATCCATCTTACGTCCATCAGGTCTTATTTTATCAATTGAAATCATTCTTCTAACTTCTTTTTTCATAATAGAATCTACAGTTTTGTGAATTTCATCTTCACTTTCTGGAAATTCCTCTAAGAAATCTTCCCTACATTTTTCTTCTATTTCGTTAATATCATTTTCTCTTTGAACCTTATCAGTTGTTCTTATAGAATTTTTAATATCTTGTGTGTATTTATCTTTTATTTTTCTTTGAAGTTCAGTTTCAACTTCTTCACAAACTTCCATCTTTTCTTTGCCAATATCATCAATAATTGTTTGGATAAAAGTGCAAATTTCTTTAATTTCTGCATGAGCTACCATCATAGCTTCAAGCATCTCATCTTCTGATAATTCATTTGCACCAGCTTCAACCATATTGATTGCATCAGCAGTACCTGCAACTGTTAAATTCAAAGAAGTTTTTTCTCTCTCGTCTTTGTTTGGATTTACAATAAATTTTCCATCAACATATCCAACAGAAACTGCAGCAACTGGTCCATAAAAAGGAATATCAGAAATTCCAAGAGCAATGGATGCACCGATTGTTGTCATACAATCAGGTTCATTATCTTCATCTACTGAAAATGGGGTTGCAATTACTTGCACATCATTGTAAAAATTTTCTGGAAACAAAGGTCTTAAAGGTCTATCCATTTGACGAGAAATTAAAATAGCCTTGTCTGATGCCTTACCTTCTCTTTTTATAAATCCACCTGGAATTTTTCCAACTGCATAAAGTTTTTCTTGATAATCACAAATAAGTGGGAAAAAATCAATTCCCTCTCTTGGCTTGTCACTTGCAACAGCAGTAACTAATAAAATTGTATCGCCTGTTCTAATTAAACATTCGCCATTAGTTTGCTCAGCAACTTTTCCGATTGTTATAGAAAGATCGGAACCATTTTGTGACTTATATTCATAAGTTTTTTCCATTTTTTCTCCTAACTACAAAAAAGACGGGATAAGTCCCGTCATATTTAACTATTTTCTTAATCCAAGTTTTTCAATAACTTCACGATATCTTTCAATATCATTTTCCATTAAGTAATTTAAAAGACCTTTTCTACGTCTAATCATTTTGAAAAGTCCTCTTCTTGAAGAGTGGTCTTTTTTGTTTGCTTTTAAATGTTCAGTAAGTTCTTTGATTCTTTGAGTAAGAATAGCAATTTGAACTTCTGGTGAACCAGTATCTTTTTCGTCTTTTTGAAATTGTTTAATAATTTCTGTTTTTTGATCTTTATTTAACATAAAATCCTCCTAAAATTTATTCGCCATAACCATGAAATAGTCCGAGGAAACTTAGTCCATAGTTAAGGTATCTTTGATATTATACCAAATATCTTTATTTTTGCAAAGAAAAAATTGCATATTAATTTTTCTTATTTAAAAATAAAATTAATCTCAATTTTTTAAAAATCTAATTCATTAATTCCTGCTTTAAAATCAAAAATTTCATAATCATATCCACAGTCTTTTACTAATTTGAAAATATCTTCATTTTTTATAAAAAGAGTTTTGGTGTTGTCGTCTGGATGAAAGGTCATAAGATCATTTTCTTCTATCATATCTTTATCAAAGAACACCTTTATATTTTCATTTGTATTCATCAAACCAAAAACTGATATAATTCCTACTTCTTGCTCCATTATTTCATAAACTTTTTTCGGATCAAGAAAGTGCATTCCTTTTTCATTTAATAATTTATTATAATCTTTTAAGCTAATCATTTTTTTATCATCCATAACTATCAAATAATATTGTCTATTCTTTCTATTAGCCAAAAAAAGATTTTTTGTCCTTGCCCCTTCTTTTCCTTCAATATATTTATCAGCTTCTTCTGTAGTTTCAGCTGGAGGATGCTCTACCATGTCATATTTTATATTTAATTTATTAAGTCTATCAAATACTTTTTTGGAACTACTCATAATAATCTCCTTTTTAAAATTTTCAAATTACAATTTTAAATTCTATATTATAAATACCCAATAGGATTAAAAATAAATTTGAGCACAAAAAAAGAGCAGTTACCTACTCTTTTCTATATTTTTCTATTAATTTTCTTCCAGTTTTTTTATCTTTTTCCATTTGTCCGATTAATTCTTCAGGAGAATTAAATTTATAATCAGGTCTTAGATATTCTAAAAATTCTATGCTTATATTTTTCCCATATATATCTTTGGAAAAATCCATTATATAAGTTTCGATTTTCATTTTTTTATTTTCAAAGGTTGGGTTTGTTCCTATGTCTGTTAGGGAATAATAAAAATCCCTGTCTATATTTACTCTGGTAAAATAAACTCCAGATTTTGCTGTAACGTATTTAAATGAGGGCTTTAGATTTGCTGTTGGAAAATTTAAAAGTCTTCCTCTTTGGGCGCCTTTTATAACTTTTCCTTGCATTTTAAAAGGATGTCCCAAGTCTTTGTTGGCTTTTTCAATTTTTCCTTCTCTTACCATTTGTCTTATGTCTGTGGAATTTATAATTTTTCCATCATCAAGCTCAAAATCTACTACTTTTGTTTTGTAGGCAAAATCTTCCTCGTATTTTTTTAAAGTTTTTATATCTCCTTTTGCCATTTTCCCAAACCTATAATTATCTCCAACTATTACATATTTGGTATTTAATTTTTTATATAAAATTTCTTCAATAAATTCGTAAGGAGATAGATCTTTAAATTTGTCTGAAAATTCTAGCAAACAAAAACATTCTATGCCCAAATTTTTCAAAATTTCTATTTTATCTTCAAGACTTGTAAGATATTCTCTTTCTCCATTTAGGATATTTTTGGTGTTTTCTTTAAATAATAATACAGATGGCATTAGATTTTTTGCTTTTGAAATTTTTATATTTTCTTTCATAAGTTTTTGATGCCCCTTGTGGACCCCATCAAAATTTCCAAGGCTTACTGCCTTTGGCGATAAGTCAAATTCATTAAAATCTAGGTCAAATATTTTTATATTATCCTTCATAAAACACCTTCTTTAACTTCAAAGTCTTGTTTTTATTTTTATATTCTCCAAGCCCAATAAATAAATCTTTAACATAAACTCTAATAAGTCCATCAAAATTTTTTTCAAGATCAACTTTCATAGTCATTCCATTTGTAGCTTGTTTGTAATAAGACTTATCTAAAATTATTTTTTCATATTGATTTAGGGCATCATCAATTGGAATAAGATTTTTTATAATCTCATCAACAGCTTTTTTTTCAAAATCTTCAATTTTTATGGCATCTTTTACATCAAAATTTCCAACTTTAAGCCTTCTAAGTTCTTTTACTGTGGCAAATGATTTTAAAACTTCTCCCAAATCATTTACAAGACTTCTTATATAAGTTCCTTTTGAACAAGTTATTTTAAATCTTGCATAAGGAAAATCAAAATCTAAAATTTCAAAATCATAAACTTTAATTCTTCTTTGTTTTCTTTCTACAATTTTTCCTTCTCTTGCAAGCTCATATAATTTTTTGCCATTTTGTTTTAAAGCCGAATACATAGGAGGAGTTTGAAAAATTTCTCCTAAAAAATTTTCTTTTATTGCCTTTTCCAAATCTTTTTTTTCAAAAGTTTTTGAAGATTTTTCTAAAATTTCCCCTGTAATATCTTGGGTATCTGTTTTTTGCCCAAAAAATGCAAGAGTCTCATAGATTTTAACCTCATCCATTAAAAAATCTGAAACTCTTGTTGCTTTGTTAATTAAAAGTGGCAAAAGACCAGTTGCAAGAGGATCAAGAGTTCCTGCATGGCCTATTTTTTTTATGCCTAGTTTTTTTCTTGCTTGATATACACATTTTCCTGATGACATTCCTGTACTTTTATCAATTAACAAAATTCCACTAGTCATTTATTGCCTCTTCTAAAATTTTTCTCATTGTATTTAATGCCTTATCCATTGAATCTGTATTTATTGTAAATCCAGAAGCTCTAATGTGACCACCGCCACCATTATCTCTTGCAATTTTAGAAACATCAAGATAATCTTTGCTCCTTAAAGAAATTTTAAATTCATTTTCTCCATATTCTTTTACAAGACAAGCTACTTCAATTCCTTTTAAATCTCTAAGCATATTTACAACCGATTCACTATCACCCATTTGTACACCAAAATCCTTACAAGTTTTTTGGCTTATCCCAACAAGGGCATAAGGCTTTTTAAATTCTACCTTGTTTAAAAGATGATTTTCAAATTGTAATTTTGAAATTTCTTTATTTTGGTAGAGATTTTTATAAATCATTTCAAAATCTGCTCCGATTTTATACAAATCTGCTGCAGTATAAAAAGTTAATTCACTTATATTTGAATATAAAAATCTACCAGTATCCGTAACCAAGCCAGCATACAAAAGTGTAGCTATTTCTTTATCAATCGGAAGATTTAATCTTTTTATAATTTCATAAACAAGCTCACAACTTGCAGGAGAATCTGAATGAATTATATTTAAATCCGTTTTGATAGAGCCACCTTCATGATGGTCAATTACAAGAACTTTTTTAGATTTTTTACAAATTTCTATTGCCTTATCAATCCTATCAAATTCTGAACAATCAACAATAATAAACAAATCATATTCTTTTTTGCTAGGATTTTTATAAAAATCAATTTGTGGTAAAAATTTTAAATACTCATCCACTTCGCTAATTTTTATAACATCAGATTTTTTTCCATAAAGCTCAAGAGATTTCCTAAGACCAAGAGCTGATCCTAGGGCATCTCCATCTGGATTTATGTGAGCTGAAATTGCAATTGTATCAGCCTCATCAATAAATTTTTTTAAATTTTCTAATTCTTTTTGGCTAATCTTCTCGATTTTTGGCATTTTTTTCATCCCTTTTTATGGTTTCAGCAATTAGCTTATCCATATACACGCCATGTTCGATAGAATTGTCATATTTAAACCTAAATTCTGGCATAGATCTTAATCTCATTCTCTCGCCAATCAATTTTTTCATATATCCTTTTGCTTGTTCAAGAGCTTCTATTACAGATTCTTTTTTGTTTTCATCTCCTAAAACTGAAACAAAAATATCAGCATATGATAAGTCATTTGTAACTTCTACTTCAGTTATAGAAACTATTACATTATCTGATAATCTTGGATCATTAATATCTTCTGCCAAGATTTTTGATAATTCTTTTTGCATTTGAGAAGATATTTTTAAGGTTCTTCTTTTGTCCATTCTATTCTCTTTCTTTTTCTATCATTTCGTAGGCTTCAAGCTCGTCGCCTTCTTTGATGTCGTTGAATTTTTCAAGGCCAATTCCACCTTCGTAACCATTATTTAATTCTTTGGCGTCATCTTTAAATCTTTTCATAGATTCAATTTCTCCATCAAAGATAACAACATTGTCCCTTAATAATCTTATCTTTGCTCTTCTTGGAATTGAACCACTTGTTACAAGAACACCTGCAACCATTCCTGCATTTGGAATTTTGAAAGTTTCTTGAACTTTTGCACGACCTAAAACTTTTTCTTCAAATTCTGGATCAAGCATTCCTTTGAGAGCTTTTTCTACATCTTCTATCGCTTCATAAATTACAGAATAAGTTCTTATTTCTATATTATTTTCTTCTGCCATTTGAAGAGCACCTTGAGTTGGACGAACATTAAATCCAATTATTATAGCATTTGATGCTTGAGCAAGAAGAACATCTGATTCTGAAATTCCTCCAACAGCTCCTGCAATTACATTTACAAAAACTTCTTCGTTTGAAAGTTTAGAGAATGAACTTGAAACTGCATCTACTGTTCCTTTTACATCAGTTTTTACTATAATATTTAATTCTTTTAATTCTCCATCTTCGATGCCTTCGTACATATCTTCAAGGTTTGTATTAGATTTTTGAATTAGTCTTTCTTCTCTTTTTTGCTCTTTTGCACGATCTGCATAAGCTCTTGCAGTTTTTTCATCTTCTACAGCAAAAATTTTATCTCCTGCTTCTGCCACATCGTTTAGTCCTAAAATTTGGGCTGGCATTGATGGACCTGCTTGTGAGATTGGCTCTCCTTTTGAATTAAACATAGCTCTAATTCTTCCTGATGATGAACCAGTAACTACATAATCTTTATCGTGAAGAGTTCCTTTTTGAACAAGAACAGTTGCAACAGAACCTCTTGCCTTATCAAGTTGAGCTTCAATTATAATTCCAACTGCAGCTCTGTCTGGATTTGCTTTTAATTCTCTCATTTCTGCAACAAGTAAAACCATCTCCAACAAATCTTTAATTCCATTGCCAGTTCTTGCAGACACTTCTACCATGATTGTATCTCCGCCCCAGTCTTCTGAAACTAAACCATATTCTGTAAGTTCTTGTTTTACTCTATTTGGATCACTTTCTTCTTTGTCCATTTTATTTATTGCAACAATTATTGGAATTTCTGCAGCTTTTGCGTGGTTAATCGCCTCAATTGTTTGTGGCATTACTCCATCATCTCCAGCTACAACCAAAATTGCTATATCAGTTGATTGAGCTCCTCTCATTCTCATTTGAGTGAAAGCTTCGTGGCCTGGTGTATCCAAAAATACAATTTCTTTATCATTTATTTTTACAGTTGAAGCACCAATGTGTTGAGTAATTCCTCCAGCTTCTCCAGATGCAAATTGTGTATCTCTAATTGCATCTAGAATTGAAGTTTTTCCGTGATCAACGTGTCCCATTACTGAAACTACTGGTGGACGAGTTTGTAAATCTTTTTCGTCATCTTCGAAATCTAAATCTTTTTCTTGAATTTCAATTTCATCAAGCTTAACTTCTTTTGCAATTTCCTTATTAAATTCAAGAGCAACAAGCTCTGCTTGTTCAAATTCTATTTGATCATTTAAACCAGCCATTACTCCAAGTCCCATAAGTTTCATAATAACTTGGTTGGCATTTTCATTGATTTTTTCCGCAAAAGATTTTACTGAAATTGATTCTGGAATATAAATATTTCCATCATCATTATTTTCTGCTTTTACTTCTCTTTTGGTTGATTTTTTTGATCTTTTATTTTGCTTTTTATTTTTGTTTTTCTTTTTTTCTTTTTTCTTTGATGACTTTTTGTCTTTTTTATTTTTTGAATTTTTATCTTCCAAAGATTTTTCTTCTGATTTTTTTTCTGCTTTTATTTCTTTTTTATCTTCTTTTATTTTTTTATCTTCTCCAAAATATTCTTCAACTATTGCAAGTTCATCTCCACTTAACACTGACATGTGGGATTTTATTTTTAGTCCAAATTCGTCTTTTAGTAGACTGAGCATTTCTTTCGTACTTTTTTTGTGTTCTTTTGCTAATTCATAAATTCTTAATTTTTTAGCCATCTAATCACCTCTTTTATTTCATAGCAATTATCTCCTCATAAAGATCATCACTAATTTCAGTTTTAAAAACTTTTTCTAATTTTCTTTTCTTCTTGGCTTCGTTTATGCAAGTTTCATTTTTACAAATATAAGCTCCCCTACCATTTTTTTTGCCGGTAGGATCTAGGATAATTCCTTCTTCTTTGTTTTTTACTATCCTAATCAATTCGTGTTTGTCTTTGTTTTCTCCACAAACTATACATTTTCTTTGTGGTATTTTTCTTTGTTTCATTTTTTCACCATTATTAATAAGTTATTATTCATCACTTTCTTCAATATCTTCTTTAATAATTTGGTCAAGGTCGTTTGATAAATCTTCTATATTTTCTTTATCTATATCTAAATTTTCGCCTTGTTGTGCATTTTCATCTTCTAAAATATCATCTTTTGAATTTTCTTCAATATTTTCTAAATCTTTGTCTGTTTGTTCGTTAAGACCAAGTATTTCATCAATTTCTTCTTGGCTTAATTGGTCGAATTCTTCTTGACTTTTTATATCGATTTTCCAGCCTGTAAGTCTTGCTGCAAGTCTTGCGTTTTGTCCTTCTTTTCCAATGGCAAGAGATAATTGATCTTCTCTTACAACAACCAAGGATTGTTTTTTCTTATCATTTATATAAACTTCATTAATTTCTGCAGGAGATAAGGAATTTTTTATAAATACTTTTATATCTTTATCGTAATTTATAATATCAATTTTTTCTCCTTGCAATTCTTCTACTATTGAATTTACACGACTTCCTTTAAAGCCAATACAAGCTCCAATTGAATCAATTTCTGGATCATTTGAGAACACTGCAATTTTTGTTCTTGAACCTGCTTCTCTATCTATTCCATAAATTTCAATTATTCCATTCGTAATTTCTGGAACTTCAAGCTCAAATAATCTTACAACCAAGGCCTTATCTTTTCTTGATAAAATGATTTGTGGCTCTTTTGTTGTATTTTTTACTTCTTTAATCAAAACTTTTATTCTTTGGTTTGGAGTATAAGTTTCATTTTCTACTTGCTCTTTTATCGGAATAATTCCTTCAATTTTATCAAGATTTATGTAGACATTAAACTTATCTTCTCTTTGTACAACGCCTGTTATAATTTCATTTGCCCTATCCAAATATTCAGAATAAACTGAATCTCTTTGGGCATCTCTAATTTTTTGGATTACAATATTTCTTGCAGTTTGAGCTGCAACTCTTCCAAAATTTTTCGGTGCAATTTTAACCCTACAAATATCGCCCAAATCAAGTTTAGGGTCAATTTCTTTTGCTTTTGTCTTAGAAATTTCAGCTATTGGTTCATTTACTTCTTCAACTACATTTTTTAGAGAATATACTTCGATTTCTCCAGTTTCATCGTCAATACTTACATCAACATTTTCATTATTATCGTAGTTTTTTTGGTAAGATTTTACCAAAGCTTTTTCCAATGCTTCAAGGATTATTCTCTTGTCAACATTTTTAGTCTTTTCAAGCTCCTCTAAGGCAATTATAAATTCTTTATTCATTTGTCCCCCTAGAAGACTATCTCAATTTTAATAGTCTTAATTTCACTCTTTTCAATTTCTTTTTCTTCATTTTCAAGTGTAAAAATTAAGGAATTTTCTTTTATTTCTTTAATTTTTCCTATAAACTTCTCGCCATTTTTAAGCTTTATTTCTAAAAGCTCATCTTTGTTTCTTTCAAGATCTCTATCAGTCTTTAATGGTCTTGAAAGATCAGGAGAAGATACTTCCAAATAATAAAAAGATTTTATAAGATCAATTTCATCTAATCTTTCGCTTAAAAAATTAGAAGTCTTTTCACAATCATCAATTGTGATTCCTCCATCTTTGTAAATAAAAAACCTTAATATTTTATTTTTACCCTCATTAACAAATTCAATATCAACAAGCTCGTAACCAAGCCCATTAATATCACTTTCTAAATTTTCTTTTAGTTTGCTTATTAAATCCATAACTTCCCCTTTACATATTAAAAGAGTGGATTTGTCCACTCTTCGCTTAAAATTATTATACTATAAAAGACTTAACTTTCAATTTTAAAATAAATTTACAAAATAAAATTTAATAAAAATATAAAATTAAAATCTCTAGTATTTAATTTTAAATAACTAGAGATTTGTGCTTTACTTTTTAAAAATTTTTTTTATTTTTTGTTCGGGAATTTGAGATAAAATTATTGCGATAAACATAATTATTCCTCCAATAATTTCCCTATCTACTGGTCTTTCTTTCAAAAATAAAAATCCAAAAAATGCAGCGAAAACTGATTCCAAAGATAAAATCAAACTAGCAATCGTAGGATCAGTATCTTTTTGGGCAACAATTTGGAGAGTATAACCCAAACCTGATGAAAATATACCCAAATACAAAATAGCAAGCATGCCTTTCATTAATAAATCAAAATTTGGTTTTTCAAATAAAATCATAAGAAGCAAAGATACTAAACTTGCTACAAAAAATTGAATCATAGACATTTTTACACTATCAGCTCTTATAGAAAATTTATCGATAAACAAAATATGAAAAGCAAAAAATAAGGATCCAACAAAAATTAAAATATCTCCCTTATTTATAGAAAATCCGTCATCAACTCTTACAGTTAATAAGTATAAACCCACTAGAGCAAGTATTATAGAAATTGCAGTTTTTTTGGAAACTTTTTTTCCCATAAAAATTGCAAAAATCGGAACTATGACAACGTAAAGTGATGTAATAAAACCTGCCTTACCACTTGTCGTAAAATAAACTCCAGTTTGTTGAAAGCTAACTGCAACTGCCATAACAAGACCTGTGGCAATTCCACCTCTGATTGTTGCAGTTTTTGTAATACTATCTACTTTTTTTCTCGATTTATTTTTTCTAAAAAATGAATAAGCTAATAAAAAAATTCCAGCTGTCAAATTTCTAAAAAAATTAAAGGTAAATGGTTCTATGTAATCACTTCCTAATTTTTGGGCAATAAAAGCAAATCCCCAAATAAATGAAGTCAATAGTAAAAGTAATTCTCCCCTATGTTTATTTTTCATACTTACTCCTAATAGATTTTTTTCCGCTTGCTTGTATTATATCAAAAATTTTAAATTTTGTAAGATTTTTTAATAAAAATAATAAAAATCCTACACAAGTCGCTTAACTTTGATAATTAATTGATTTTTATTGTTATATATATGCATAAATTGTTATTTGAAAAAATATAATAAAAAAACTCTAATAAAGATTTAATCTCTATTAGAGTTTTAATTTACAAATCAAATAAAGACATTTGATTTTCTTCTTGCAATCCATTAATTATGTCCAAATTTTTTAAAGAATTCAAAGCATTTTTGTTTAGTGAAGTTCTTTTTTTCAAATCTTCAATCGAAATAAATTTGGCTTTTTCTCTTTCAATAACTATATCTTTTGCCATAGCTTCTGAAACATCATCAACTGCTGAAAGCGGAGGCAAAATTTCTCCGTCATCATCTAAAATAAATTTAACAGCTTCAGACTTATATAAGTCCGCTTTTTTAATTTTTATATCTCTTGCTGCCATCTCCTCAGCAACTTCCAACAATGATCTTAGATTTTTTTCTCTTTGTGTTGGTTTTTCTAATTGATTAATTTCATTTAAAGCATATTGGATTGATTTTAATCCCTTTACAATTACTGAATATTGAAAATCATTTAATTTTGTAGAAAAATATGTTGCATAAAAAGCTTTTGGATAATAAACTTTGTAATAAGCAATCCTATAACTCATCAAACAATAAGCAACTGCGTGAGCTTTTGGGAATAGATATTTTATTTTTAAACAAGAATCAATGTACCAATCAGGAACCTTATTTTCTTTCATATAAGCCAAAGTTTCTTCTGATAAAGTTTTTCCTTTTCTTACTTTTTCCATTATTTGGAAAGATTTTTTCTTATCAAGTCCAAGATTAATCAAAGAATTCATAATATCATCACGAGTAGAAATTATTTGATCAAATCCTGCCGTTTTTGATTTAACTAAATCTTGAGCATTATTTAACCACACATCAGTTCCGTGAGAAAGTCCAGAAATTCTTGTCATTTCAGAAAATTTTGTTGGAAAAGTATCTTTTAACATTCCCCTTACAAAAGAAGTTCCGAATTCAGGAATTCCCAAAGTTCCAATCTCATTATTTGAAAAATCATATTTTATATTTAATGGTTTTGTTGAAGAGAAAATATTCATTACATTTTCATCATCCATTTGAAGCTTCAAAGGATCTGTATTTGTTAAATCTTGAAGACTTCTAATAATTGTAGGAACATCGTGGCCCAATAAATCCAGTTTTAAAATTACTCCATGCATCATATTGTAGGTAAAATGAGTTGTTTTTATATCGTCTTTTCCATCGTCTGCTGGATATTGAACAGGAGAAAAATCGTAAATATTTTTATCATTTGGCACTATCATAAGACCACCTGGGTGTTGACCTGTTGTTCTTTTTACATCATAAAGTCCTCTTTGATATTTTCTAATTTGTGCATTAGAAAGATTTAGGTCATTATCTTCCATATATTTTTTGATATAACCAAAAGCAGTATTATCTTTTATAGTTCCAATTGTTCCTGCCCTAAAAACTTTTCCTTCTCCGAATAATTCTTCAGTATATTTGTGAATAGTTGGTTGATATTCTCCAGCAAAATTCAAATCAATATCTGGCTCCTTATCTCCTTCAAAGCCCAAGAAAACTTCAAAAGGAATATCGTGGCCGTCTTTGTTCATCTCTGCCCCACATTTTGGACAAATTTTATCTGGCAAATCTATTCCAGCTCCAACGCTACCATCTGTTATAAATTCTGAATGCTTGCATGATGGACAAACATAATGAGGAGCAAGCGGATTTACTTCTGTAATATTTGCCATGGTTGCTGCAAAAGATGAACCAACAGAACCTCTTGATCCAACCAAATATCCATCCTCATTTGATTTTTCCACGAGCTCTTTTGCAATTATATATAAAACTGCATAGCCATTTGAAATAATAGAATCAAGCTCCTTATCAAGTCTTGTTTTTACAAGATCAGGAAGAGGATCTCCATAAATTGAGATTGCTTTTTCATAAGTTGTATCTTTTAATTTTTTATCAGAGCCTTCAATTTTTGGTGGAAAAGTTTCGTGAGGAATTGGCATAATACTTTCCAAACTATCAGCAATTTTAATTGTATTATCAATTACTACTTCCATTTTCGTTTGATCATCTAAATAATAAAATTCATCAAGCATTTCATTGGTTGTTTTTAAATAATAAAGAGGATTATTTTCCTTGTAATGGAAAAATTGTCCCTTGTGAAGAATATTTCTAAGAACATAATCTTTCTTTTCCATATATCTTACAGAGCCAGTTGCTACAACCAATTTATTATATTTTTTTCCAAGCTCAATTATTTTTTTATTTATTTCTATAATTTGATTTTTATCTCTTATAGATCCATTTTCCAAATCATCAGCAAAAACTCCCATCGCCTCTATTTGGAAAAAATCAAAAAATTCGCAAATTTTTTCTATTTTTTCTTCAGAAAAATCATCTCTTATAGCCTTAAACAAAAGACCATCTTTTCCACCAGATCCTATTATCAAACCTTCTTTATTTTCTTTTACCAAATCAAAAGGCGTTTTTGCTTCCAAATTAAAATATTTCATCCTAGATTCTGAAATTATTTTATAAAGATTTTTAAGTCCATGATAATTTTTGGCAAAAATAATTGATGAGAAATTTTCGTGACGAGCCAAAGGCCATTTTGTTTTTATTGAATTAATTTTTTCAAGGCTAAGGTCTTTATTTTTATCCTTAATTTTTTCAAATAATTTAATAAAAATTTTGGCAGTTGTCATTGCATCATCGCTTGCTCTGTGATGGTTAAAAGGTCCAACTCCTAATTTTTTTGCAAGTTTATCAAGAGAAAATCTTCCCATATATGGAAAAACTGCTCTTGCCATTGGCAAAGTATCCAAATAAACTGGCTCAAATTTATAAGATAATTTTTGACAAGCTTCTGTTATAAAACCAATATCAAAATCTGTATTTTGTCCTACAAAATATGAATCTTTTGAAAATTCTAAAAATTTCGGCAAAACTTCATCAATTTTCGGCTTATCCATTACCATTTCGTTTGTAATTCCTGTAAGTTCAACAACCTTTTGAGGAATCATTTTTTCTGGATTTACAAGCTCATTAAAAACTTCAATTATTTCTCCATTTTCAATTTTTACGGCACCAATTTCTGTAATTTTATCTATATATTTTGAAAGTCCTGTCGTCTCCAAGTCAAATACAATAAATCTTTGATTTTTTAAATCGCTTATATCGTTTATTTTTTTATTGTAGTTGTTAGTTAAAATCCTTAAATTTTTATCAACCAACAAAAGCTCTGCACCTGCTAGCATTTTTATCCCATTTTTTCCAAGTTTATCATACATATCTGGAAGAGCTTGAAGAGTTTCTGTATCTGTAATTCCACAAGCACTATGGCCCCAAGCTTTTAATTTTTTTGCTAGCTCATCCATATCAACAAATCCATCAAGGTTTGTCATTTTCGTATGAATTTCAAGCTCAACTCTTTTTTTTGGATAAGTGTCAAGTCTTTCTTTTTTTTCACATTCCACCATAGAATTTACAGTAAAAACATCTTCATGTGAAAAGCTATCATAGTTTAGAACACCTTGAACTTGAACTATCATATTTTCTTTTAAATTTTCAAGTTTTGATTTATTTCTTGGTTGGACAAACATCTTGCAAGCTATGGCATCAGATTCATCTTCAAGGTCAAAAGAATAAATAAAGTTTCCTCTTTTTGATTCAAAAACATCAATGCCAAAAATTTCTCCCTTTATGGAAAGATTCATGCCTTTTTTGTCATAAATTTCTTCAATCTTAAACAAATCTCCATTTATATTTCTGCCGTATTTTAAAATTTCTGCTTGCTTTATTTCTTTTTTTTCCAAATTTTTCTTATTATTTCTAGCATTTTCAATCATATTTTCAAGCTCGATTTTTTTCAAATCTCTAAGTCTTGATGCTTTTTCTTCTTCTTGATTTTTTGAAGGTTCTTTCTTTTCTTCTTTAATTTTTGGCAAATCAAATATATCTTGATTGTTTAATGAAGCCTCTTTACTTTCTTGATTTTTTTCTTCATTATTTTCGCCCAAATTTTCTGGATTTTCATAACCTGTTTCATAATAATCTGGAAGAGGTTGGCTTTCATAAAAATCATCTATGGAATTTGTTTCTTTTTTATTTTCCTTTTCAAATTGCAATGACAAATTAACATAAGAAAAATATGATTCAAGTTTTTTTTCAATATTTTCATCATATTCTCCTAGAATATTTAATTTCAATTTATTTAATTTTTTTGAATAAATCGCCTTGTTTATATAATAATCTTTGTCAATTTCAATAATAGATTTTAGATTAATTTTCATTTTTTTCATCTTTCAAAATTTCTTCAATCAAACTGTCAACTATTTCTTCTTGTTTTACTTTTTTTATTGTAATTCCCTTTTTAAATAAAAATCCATAGCCCTTTGCACAAGCTATTCCATAATCTGCTTCTTTTGCCTCTCCTGGTCCATTAACAGGACAGCCCATTATGGCAACTTTTAAATTTAAATTTAATTTATCAAGTCTTTCACTTGCCTCATTTACAATTTCATCTAAATTTACACTTGTTCTTGAACAAGTTGGGCAAGAAACCAAATCTACTCCATCTCGTCTAAGTCCCAAAGATTTTAAAATTGTTTTTCCAGCCTTTACTTCTTGGAGTGGATCTCCAGTTATTGAAACCCTAATTGTATCTCCAATTCCATCTTTTAAAAGTGATCCCATGCCAATTGATGATTTAACCAAAGCTTGATAAAGAGGACCTGCTTCCGTAACTCCCAAATGAAGTGGATAATCGCAAAGAGAAGAAATTTTTCTATTTACATCAATCATTGTATTTACATCTGATGATTTTATAGAAATAACTATGTCGTGAAAGTCTAAATCTTCTAAAACTTTTACTTCATCAAGAGCAGAATAAACAAGGCTATCAACATTTACACCATGATATTTTTCAATCATATCCTTATGCACAGAACCAGAATTTACACCTATTCTTATTGGAATATTTTTTTCCTTACATTTTTCAACTAAAATTTTTACCTTGTCACTTCCACCAATATTTCCTGGATTTATTCTTAAACAATCACAGCCGTTTTCGACAGCTGCAAGGGCAAGTTTATAATCAAATTGTATGTCTGCCACAAAAGGAAGATTGGTTTTCTTTTTAATTTCAGAAATTGCCCTTGCATCTTCAAGAGAATTTATAGCAGATCTTGAAATATCACAACCTGCCTTTTCAAAATCATTAATCTGTTTTACGACTTCTTCAATATTTTTCGTTTCTTTTGTTGTCATTGATTGGATAGAAATAGGAGATCCTCCTCCTATGGCAACATCTCCTACATAAACTTTTCTAGTTTTTTTCAATTTTTACTCCTTTAAAATAAGCTAATTAAATCCTTAATCGTAACCAAAAGAATTAGTCCTAACAAGAGAACAAATCCTCCAATTGTAAATTTTTCTTCAATTTTTTTATTTACTGTCTTTTTTGTAATCATTTCAAATAAGGAAGTAAATATTTTTGAACCATCAAGAGCTGGTATTGGAAGCAAATTAAAAAATCCCAAATTTACACTTATATATCCCAAAAAGAATAATAAATTCATAATTCCAAGATTTGCTTGCCTTCCCATTTCTTTTACAACACCAACAGGCCCTGACAAAGCAGAAAATCCTAATTTTCCTGTAAATAAACTTTTTAGAACATTTATCATCAAAACAATCATTGAGCCAACTTCTTTAAAACCAATTTTAATTGATTCAAAAAATCCTACGTCTTTATTTTTTGGAATAAAACCAAGAAGAGGTCTTTTGTTTTCAAATTTTACTTTGACATTTTTTTCTATATATTTATTATCTCTTTTTACTTTTAATGATATTTTGTCATTTTTCCCATGTTTTTGATAATAATTTTCTAAATTTTTTGAAATATCATTAAAATTATTTATTTTATTTCCGTCAATTTCTACAATTTCGTCATTGACTTTAAAACCTTGAGCTTTTATTGGCGAATTTTTTGTAAAATTTCCAATGCTTGTTGATGCAGTTCCTGTATTAAAAGATACAAAAGCAAATATTAATCCTGCAAAAATCAAATTTGTCAATGGTCCTGCAAGAATTGTAAAAAATCTTTTGTAGGCTGGTGCCTTGTCAAATGATCTTTCATCATCACTTTCGCTATCTTCTCCTTCCATAGCACAATATCCACCAATTGGAAAAAGATTTACAGAATAAAGAGTTTCTCCTTTTTGTTTTGAAAAAATTTTAGGGCCCATTCCAATGGCAAATTCATTAACCCTAATTCCACTTTTTTTTGCTATAATAAAATGTCCAAATTCATGAATTAAAATCAAAAATAAGAACATTATAATCGATATAATAACTGATTTCATTTTTCTCCTAACTTATATTAATGTAAATAAATAAAGGCAAGGGCTGATAAATAAGATTGAATCAAATCTATCCAAAATCCCACCATGACCTGGAATTAAATTTCCATAATCTTTTATTTTACATTTTCTTTTTATAAACGATGCTACTAAATCTCCAGTTTCCGACAAAAATGCAGCAATTATTGTAAAAATAATTACTAATAATATATTTTTGTCAAGATTTACATAATTTACATAAATCAAATTTAAAATCACAGCTCCACAAATTCCTCCGATAAAACCTTCTATGGTTTTGTGAGGAGAAATAGATTCTAATGATTTGATTTTGTGTTTGCCAATAGTTGAGCCTGTAAGATAAGCAAAAGTATCTGAGCCCCAAGCAATAATATATAACATATAAAGATATATTTTATTATTAATTCTTATCGCACTTGACATAAAAATAGAAACATAAGTTACTACAAATAAAAGTGCAAAAAAGTCTTCCATCCTATATTTTTTATTAAAAATCATATATACAAAAATTGCTATGAGTATGGATGTAAAGCCAAACATAAATAAATTTTGATGATTGCTAAAGGCATTTATAACAAAAAATAAATTTATTACCATAGCAAATTTTAAAGGAACATTGTATGACAAATTTTTCAGTGCATTTACCAATTCTTTTACAGCAATACACGAAAAAATGCCAAAACCAATTGCAAAATAAATTCCACCAAGATAAGTTATTGCAATTAATATAAAAAGAATTATTCCTCCACCAAAAAGCCTTTTAGCTAGGTTCATTTATACCACCATACCTTCTATCTCTTCCAAAAAACGCATCAACAGCATCATCCAAATCTTTTTTTGAAAAATCCGGCCACAAAATATCTGTAAAATAATATTCAGTGTAGGCCATTTGATAAATTAAAAAATTAGAAATCCTAAGATCTCCTCCCGTCCTAATTAAAAGATCAGGATCTGGCATATTTGCCGTATACAAATAATTTGAAATATCATCCTCATTTATATTTTCAAAATCTATTCCATCTTTTGCCATATCTTTGAAGGCTTTTACAATTTCCATTCTGCCCCCATAATTTATAGCCATATTTAAAACGAGCTTGTCATTATTTTTTGTAAGCTCACAAACATCAAGGCAAGCTTTTATAGTTTTTTCTGGAAGTTTTGATATATCTCCAATAATATTTAATTTTACTTCATTTTCCATGAGTAATTTTGTCTTATCTTTTATAAATTTTGCCAATAATTTCATTAAATAATTGACTTCTACTTGTGGTCTTTTCCAATTTTCTGTAGAAAAAGCATAAAGAGTTAGATATTTTATGCCTTTTTCTTTAGCATATAGCGCAATATCCACAACATTTTCAGAACCTTCCTTGTGGCCCATAGATCTTGGCAAATTTCTTTTTTTAGCCCACCTACCATTTCCATCAAGAATAATGGCAAGATGATTAAGTTCTTTCTCTTTCATACACCCTTCTTTCTAATTTTATCTCTATATGATTATACCATAAGAATTATTCTTAAATATAAAAAGCTAAAATGATTTTTTCTTTGTAAATAAATTAGGATTTTGTATATATTTTTTCATAATGCTATAATTTAATTATGAAAATTAAAGCAAATAAAGAAATTAGAATTGATAAATATCTTTCAGATATTTTTGAAGAAATTCCAAGAGAAAAGGTAAAAGATTTTATCAAGGATGAAAAAATAAAAGTAAATAATAAAAAAATAAAACCTTCCTACAAATTAATTTTAGAAGATGAAATAGAAATTTCTGACAAATTATTTGAAAAAGAAAAAATCGAAGCTGAAAAAATGAATTTAAAAATCATTTATGAAAATGAAGACTATGCAATTATTGATAAGGATGAAAATGTAATTGTTCATCCAGCAGGTTCAATTGTAAGTGGAACTTTGGTAAATGGGCTTTTGGATTATTTTGGCTACGATAATTTATCACATATCGGAGGCGATGACAGACCAGGAATTGTTCACAGACTTGATAAGGATACAACAGGTCTTATGGTAATTGCAAAAAATAATTCATCTTACAAATATTTGAAAAATCTTTTTGAAACAAGAAAAATTGACAAGGAATATTTGGCAATTTGCAATGGAATTTTTCAAAAAAAATCTGGAACAATTCAAACTTTTATGGATCGTGATCCAAATAATCGCAGAAAAATGGCTGTAACAAATTCTGGTCGTGATGCTATTAGTAAATATGAAGTTATTTCAGAAAATAATGGATATTCCTTGGTAAAAATCAAAATTTTAACTGGAAGGACTCATCAAATCAGAGTTCACATGACCTATATTAATCATCCACTCTTGGGTGATCCTGTTTATGGAAATGTAAAACACAAATTTAATTTAGACCATCAACTACTTCATTGCCACAAATTAGGATTTACTGATAAAAATGGAATTTATAGAGAATTTTGTGCAGATGTCCATGAAGATTTTAAAAAATATCAAAAAATTTTGGGTTTAGGAGAATAAAATGTATTCAAAAACAAATACAGTAAGTCTATTGGGACTTGATGGAAAGGCAATTGAAGTTGAATCTGATATAACTTCTGGCATGCCAGCTTTTAATATTGTAGGTCTTCCCGATTCATCTATAAAAGAATCCAAAGACAGAATTAGGGTTGCTCTTATAAATTCTGGTTTTAAATTTCCCCAAGGAAGAATTACCATAAATTTATCTCCAGCAGATATAAAAAAAGAAGGAACTCAACTAGACTTACCAATTGCAATTTCTCTTTTAAAAAGTATGGGAGTGATTGAAAATTCAAAAGATGATTTTATTTTTATAGGAGAGCTTTCTCTTGATGGAAGAATTGTTCCTATAAAAGGCGCTCTTGCCATGGTAATTTCTATGAGAGAAAAAGGCTTTAAAAATTTTATAATTTCAAATGAAAATAAGGACGAATGTGCAATAATAAAAGATTGCAATATTTTTCCATTTTTAAATTTAGAAGAATTAGTTTCATACCTTAACGAAAATACAAAAAAATCTCCCTATAAAATAAAATTATCAAATACAAATGAAAAAATTACATATCCTTTTGATTTTTCTGATATAAAAGGTCAAGATTCATTAAAAAGAGCCCTACAAATTGCAGCAGCTGGCGGACATAATTTATTGATGATTGGACCTCCTGGAAGCGGAAAAACTTTTTCTGCCAAACATTTACCATCGATCTTACCTGATATGGATTTTGAAGAAAAAATTGAAGTTACAAAAATTTATTCAGTGATGGGACTTCTTGAAAGTGGAAAATTAATAAATAATAGACCATTTAGATCTCCCCACCATTCAGCAAGTGAAGTTTCTTTGATTGGAGGAGGGGCAAATATTCCAAAAGCAGGAGAAATAACCCTCGCCCACAAGGGAGTTTTGTTTTTGGATGAATTCCCAGAATTTTCCAAAAAAACCATAGAAGCTTTGAGAGAGCCTTTGGAAAATAAGGAAATAAATATTTCAAGATCAATGGCAAGTATCAAATATCCAGCAGATTTTATTTTGATTGCTGCCATGAATCCATGCCCTTGTGGAAATTTTGGAAATCCTTTAAAAGAATGTACTTGCACTCAAAATGAAATAAGAAGATATTTGTCAAAATTATCTTCGCCAATTCTTGATAGGATTGATATTCACATAGAAATAAAACCTGTAAAATACAAAGATTTGGATGACAATATAAAAACAAAATCTTCAAAAGAAATGAAAGATGAAGTTCAAAGAGCAAGAGAAATTCAAATAAAAAGATATGAAAATGAAAAAATTTCAACAAACGGATCTTTGTCTACAAGACTTATGAAAAAATATATAAAACTTGATAAAAATGTAAAGGAAATCGGACAAAAAGCCTTTGAAAAATATAATTTTTCTGTAAGATCCTACAATAAAATTATAAAAATGAGTAGGACTATTGCAGATCTTGATGGAAGCGAAAAAATCGAAGCAAAACATCTTCTTGAAGCTGTTAGATATAGGTCTTTGGATGATAAATATTGGAGCGTGTGATGGATAATAATTTGATAAATTCAAATATAGATTTGTATATAAATGAGCTTGTAGAAAAAGCTTTAAAATTAAATGCAAGTGATATACACATTGAGCCAATGGATGAAAAATTTTCAAGAATAAGATTTAGAATAGATGGAAAACTTAGGATAATAAGTGAGATGGACTATCCTTCTTATATTAAACTTTTAACTAGAATTAAATTATCTTCCAAATTAGATATTTCAGAAAAAAGAAGACCTCAAGACGGTTATTTAAAATTAGAAAAATTTCCAGAAATTGATTTTAGAATTTCAACTTTAAATACTATAGTCGGAGAAAAATTAGTTCTAAGAATTTTATCGATTGAAAATTTTAAAAAATCTCAAAATTTATTGGGTTTTTCTGATGATTCAAAAAAAATTTTGGAAAATGCAATCAAAAATAAATCTGGAATGATAATTTTTTCTGGACCAACTGGTTCTGGAAAATCTACTTCCCTTTATTCTTTATTAAATAAATTAAATGATGAAAAAAGAAATATTATCAGCATTGAAAATCCAGTTGAAATAAATATTTTGGGAATTAATCAAATATCAATCAATGAAAAAATTGGTTTGACTTTTCAAAATGCTCTTAGGTCAATTTTAAGACAAGATCCAGATATTATTATGCTTGGAGAAATTAGGGATAAGGAAACTGCAAAAATGGCAGTAAGGGCTGCAATAACTGGTCATTTAGTTTTGACAACTCTTCACACAAATAATAGTTTTGCATCAATAAATAGACTTCGTGATTTGGGAGTTGAAGATTATCTAATAAAACAATCTGTAAATACTCTTGCAAGCCAAAGGCTTGTTAGAAAACTTTGCTCTTGCAAGAAAAAAAGAAAAATTTCCAAAGAAGAATACAATTTTGTAAAAAATTATTTTGATATAGATGAAAACACTTATATCTATGAGCCATCATCTTGTGATAAATGTCACGATGGCTACCTAGGAAGAGAAGCAGTTGAAGAAATTGTAGATTTTGATGAGGCTTATAAAAAATTATTTTTTGAAAATAAAAATTTTAACAAAAATGATTTGGATATTTTAAATAAAGAAAAAAATTTCAAGTCGATGACCTACAATGGAATTAAAAAAGTTCTAGAAGGAGTCACAAGCTTTGAAGAAATTTTAGATTCAATTTATTATTTTAATTAAAATTTTAAAAAATATTTTAGAACACAAAGTAAAAAATCGGAGATTTGTTCTCCGATTTTTTTATACTTTTAATCTTTTTTCCCCATTATAAACTTCATCAATAATGCAAGATCCCAAGCAAACTTCTCCGTCATAAAAAACTGCGGCTTGGCCTGGGGTTACGGCTTTTGTTTTGTCGTAGGTTATTTCTACTTTTCCATCATCTAAAATCTTTACATGAGAATTTATATCTTTTTGTCTGTACCTAAATTTACAAGTGCAATCAAATTCTTTTTTTAGTCCCTTGGCTGAAATTGATGATAAATTTGATCCTATTAATCTATTTGAAAATAATTTTTCATTATTTTTTCCTTGGCAAACTATTAGTTCGTTTTTTTCTAAATCTTTTCCACAAACAAACCAAGCTTCACCTTCTCCACCAATTCCAAGTCCTCTTCTTTGACCAATTGTGTGATACATTAAACCGTAGTGTTTTCCCAAAATATTTCCATCAGTATCAACAATATTTCCTTCTTTTGCTGGAAGATAGTGGGATAAAAATTCGTTAAAATTTCTTTCTCCTATAAAACAAATTCCTGTTGAATCTTTTTTATCAGCTGTTGCCAAATTATTTTCTTTGGCAATTTTTCTAACTTCTTTTTTATCCAAATCTCCTACTGGAAATAAAACATCTTTTATTTGATCTTGGGATAGTTGGGAAAGAAAATATGTTTGGTCCTTGTTTGAATCAAGACCTCTTAGCATTTTGGTTTCATCATCTTCCCTATCAACTCTTGCATAATGACCTGTTGCAAGATAATCTGCTCCCAAATCTTTTGCATAATCCAAAAATGCCTTAAATTTTATTTCCTTGTTGCACATTATATCAGGATTTGGAGTTCTTCCCTTTTTATATTCATCAAGAAAATATGAAAATACCCTATCATAATATTCTTTTTCAAAATTTATGGAATAATATGGAATTCCTATTTGATTGCAAACTTTGACTGCATCTTCATAATCAACTTCCGCAGTACAAACTCCATTTTCATCTTCCTCGTCCCAATTTTTCATAAAAATTCCGCTTACATCATAGCCTTCTTTTTTTAATAAGAGGGCAGCAACAGATGAGTCAACTCCACCACTTACACCAACGATAACTTTTATATCTTTTTTATCTTTCTTTTCCATCTATCCCCCTTAATTTTTTCAAAACTTCAAATGTATAGTCAATATCTTCTTTTGTATTTGTAAATCCAAAAGAAAATCTTACAGAATGTCTTGCCCTATCTTCATCGTACATATTTTTTATAACATTGCTTGCTTCCACACTTCCTGCCCTACAAGCAGATCCCACAGAAATACAAATTCCATTCATGTCCAAATATGTAAGAAGAAGTTCATTTTTAACTTTTGGAAAATATAAATTTAATATATGGTCAGTTGAATTTTCTAAACTTCCATTAATTTCGTAGGAAAAATTTGATTCTTCTAATTTTTTTACAAAATAAGATTTCAATTCTTTGATTTTTTCTCTTTCGCTACAAGCTTTTGGAAAAGATTTTGCCATAGAATAAGCGCCCATTGTAAAAGAAGTTCCAGCACGCCTATCTTTTTCTTGCTCACCGCCTTTAATAAAAGGCTTGATTTTTTTATTGCAATAAAGAACACCAAAAGAATTTATTCCTCCAATTTTGTGCCCTGAAAGAGAAAGAGAATTGCAATGAAGTTTTTCTACATCAATATCAACATGAGAATAAGCTTGAACACAATCTACGTGAAAAAATACATTTTTGTCTTTTAAAAATTCTCCAATTTCATAAACTGGCTCAATTGCCCCTATTTCATTATTTACAAACATCAAAGAAACTAATTTTACATCATCTCTAAGTTTTTCTTTCAAGTCATCAAGGGAAAAATATCCATTATCATCAACATCAAGAAAAATTGTTTTTTCCTTATTTATAGTATTTAAAATAGAGTCGTGCTCAATTTTTGAAGTTATAACAAAATCATCCTTGAAATTTGACAAAATTGTATTGTTGGCCTCGCTTGCAGAAGATGTAAAAATTATATGATTTGGATTTGCATTAATAGATTTTGCAATTTCTAGTCTAGATTCTTCCAAAACTTTTTTTCCAGCCCTTCCCAGGGCGTGCAAAGAATCAGGATTTCCATCAAAATTTTCCATATTTTCAAAAATATCTTTCAAGATTTCTTTTCTTTTTATTGATGTAGCTGCATAATCAAAATATATCATTAAAATTTCCTTATAATTTATAAAAGACCTAAAAATTTAGGTCTTAGTCGTCAAATTCTTCTTTTAAAATTTCTTTTAAAACTTCAGCTTCTTCCTTTGTGAAAGTAATTCCCTTGCTCATTCTTGTATGATCCTCATTCCAATCTCTCAAATCATATTTAGGATCTCTATCGTTCCAAGAAACAAGATTTAATTCCTTTGTCCATCCTTTTGCATTTGTTGAAAGAACTCCCAAATTTTCTACTATATCATATTTTATTGCCATACAAACTCCTAACTATAATAATTTCTAGGCAAAGATCCAAGTAAAACATATTCAATCTCACTTGCTGCCATTTCCATTTTACGAATTCTGTTTTTTATTCTACCCTTTTGTTTTACAATCTCGTCATCATCTAAATTTTTAATATCTTCTAAACTTTTAAGAAAATTTTGAATTTTCCTATCGTCAGTTTTATAGAAAAAATCACTTTCTTTAATTCTATCGATTTTTCCAACAAAATCATAGAGATTATAATCTCTCAATGAAACATAAGAATCAACAAAAATCCTATCAAGTTTTTCCTTATCATCATAAAATTGGCTAAGATTTTCATATCCTGTCAAATAAAAATTCAATTCGTACTCAGCCTTGATAAGACGAATTTTTAAATCCAACAAATTTTTTTGATTTTTAGTTAAATTATTTTCATCAATAAGATCCATATTATCCTCTCCTTTGAGTATAATATCATAGAATAATTTCTTCTACAAGGATTGTATTATAAAGTTTTTAAAAATCAATTCATAATTTTTTTTATATCTTTTTATAAATTTTTCCAAAAGAAAAAACCTAGTTTAATCTAGGTTTGGTTTATCTAATAAATCAATATGGCAGTAGCCATTTGGATTTTTTTCTAAATAATCTTGATGATAATCTTCCGCTTTTACAAAATTTTCTAATTTTTCGACTTGTATTTGGATTTTTCTTTCTTCATTTTTTTGTTTTTCTTCTAAAAATTTTTTTGCAAATTCTAAATCTTTTTCATCTTTTGAAAAGATTCCACTTCTATATTGACGTCCTATATCATTTCCTTGTTTATTTATTGAAAATGGGTCAATTATATAATATAAATATTCCAAAATTCTTTCTAATGATTCTTCTTTCCCATCGTAGCTTATTTCTACGGTTTCAGCGTGGTCTGTTAGGTATAAATTTTTATAAGTTGTTTTTTCACTATTTCCATTTGCATATCCTACAAGAGTTTTTTCTACTCCTTTTATATCTTTAAAATATGCCTCAACTCCCCAAAAACATCCGCCTGCTAAATAAATTTTTTTCATTTTTTCTTTCTCCAATCATATCTTCTACTTGGCTTTCTAAATTTAAATCCTCTAAGTGATTTTGATAAAACTGATGCCAACAAAATTCCAAATGAAATTGCTGATGCAACTGCAAGGGTATCAAATAAATTTACAATGGCGAGTGATTTTTTTCCATCTACAAAATAAAAAAGTGTATTGTAAATCCCTTTTCCTGGTACTAAATTTATAATTCCTGGTACTATAAATAAAATAGCAGGCATGTGACATTTTCTTGCAAAAACTTCTCCAGAAATTCCTGTAAAATATGCTCCTGCAAGTGCTGGCAAAAATACTCCTTCAAAAAAATCTCCAACTATCATATAAATCAAAAATCCTATTGCTCCTGCAAGTGATGACAATCCAATTGATCTTTTTGGGCAAGAAAAAAACATAGCAAATCCTACTGCTGATAAATATGAAGATATAAAACCTATTATTAAATGCATATTTCCTCCTTAAAATAAAGTCATTGGGAAGGCAACGCCAATTGCAAGGGCAAGGGATACAAAAAACGACATAGCAAGTCCTGTTAGTCCACTTGTTGCATCGCCACTCATTAGATCTCTTATAGAATTTGTTAGCAAAAATCCTGGAACATAGGGCATCATCGATGAAACAATTACATTTGCCATATTAAATCCAAAAACAAATTTCCCTATAATATGGGCAAAAAGTGAAACCATAATCCCTGCCACAAAATTTTCTATAAAATATCCATACATTTTCTTTTCTATTTTTATAAAAATAAGATATGTTAGTAAGGAAACAACAAAAGTTACTGGCAAATCTAAAAAATTTGGAGCTTTAGAATTTACCAGCATCGGAAAGGCTGTTGATGCAAGTGTTGCTCCTATTATTTTTAATTTTACGTCTGCTTTTGTGGTTTTTTTTATGTTATCAAGCTCTATCAAAGCTTGGTCTAAATTTAGTTCATGATTACAAAATTTTCTAGAAAATGAATTAACCCTATCTACAACTATTAAATTATTTCCTCTATTTTTTACTCTTTTAACATTTGCATAAGTTTTGCCATCAACATTAAAAGAATACATTAAAGCGTTAAAGGTTGCAAAAACATCTATGTCACTTGCTTCATAAATTGATCTTATTATTCTTTCGACTGTGTCTTCAACCCTATAAATTTCTGCTCCATTTTTTAACATCATAGCTCCTGCCCTTGATGTTATTTCAAGTAATTTATTTATATCATCTTCTTTATACATTTTATTATCCTTTTTAATGCAAAAGTAACTTTCCAAAATTGAAGGAAAGTTACTTAAAAAAATTTTACATATTTTTGTATTTATTTATATTATCTGATGAAAGAAAATCGTAAGCATCATTTATTTTTTGAAATTTTTCAGTTGCGTTTGGATCTTGGCTTATGTCTGGATGATATTTTTTTGCAAGTTTCCTGTAGGCAAGTTTTATTTCATATTGGTCGCTTGTATATGATACACCCAAAGTATCACAAGCTTTTTGATATTTTTCTTTAAACCCAAGGTCATTTACAAAGCTACCGTTTTGATAAGAACCTGTATTGTATCCTCCATTATAATTTCTTTCGTCAAAATCAAATCCCGAAAAATTAAAACCTTGAAAAAATTCCTCAAATCTTTGATTCATTTCTTCTTGTCTTCTTTGTCTTTCTTCTTCAGCTTGTCTTCTTCTTTCTCTTTCTTGGTCTAGCTTATATTTTTTTGCATAATCTGATAAATTGTCAAATCCTTTTTTCTCGCCAGAAATTAAAGTATCAGCCTTATCGTACATCCATTCTATCAAAGTATAATTTCCATATCTCAAAAGAGAAATGAAAGATTTTCCTAGAAATGGAACTACTGCTATTATCAAAAAAATAGTAAAAAGTTCAGGCGGTATAGCTATAAAAAACAATGGAAGTACAAATATTACTGAACATCCAATTAGCATTATAACTTGGCTTAAACCTTCAAAGACTGTAACTATTGCATTTAAAATATTTATTAAAAAATTAAATATTGAATTTAATACGCTTGCTAGTCCATGGATAAATTTTCCAAATATTTTTTTCACGTTTTTTCTCCAATCTATCTTAATTATACCCAAGTTATTTTTATCTGTCTACTAGCCAAAAAGCTCCTCATTATTAGAATTATAAAGCTTATAATAAATTCCTTTTTTATCAAGTAAGTCCTTGTGAGATCCTCTTTCAACAATCCCATCTTCTGTTAAAACTAAAATTGAATCTGCATTTATAATTGTAGAAAGCCTGTGGGCAATTGTTAAAGTTGTTCTTCCCTTTGATAATTTTTCCAAAGAATCTTGAACTATAGCCTCACTTGTATTATCCAAAGATGAAGTCGCCTCATCCAAAATTAAAATTGGAGGATTTTTCAAAAATACTCTTGCAATAGAAATTCTTTGTTTTTGACCTCCAGAAAGTTTTACTCCTCTTTCTCCAACATAAGTGTCAAATCCATCGGAAAGTTCCATAATAAAATCATAAGCTCCTGCAAGTTTACTTGCTCTTATTATTTCTTCATCACTGGCATCTTTTTTTCCATAAGAAATATTTTCTTTGATTGTAGCTCCAAACAAATACACATCTTGTTGGACAATTCCAATATTATCTCTCAAGGAATCTAGAGTTAAATCATTTATATTTTTGCCATCGATTAATATTTTTCCCTTATTAATTTCATAAAATCTTGGAATAAGTTTTGTAATAGTGGTCTTGCCTGCTCCAGATGGTCCAACAAGAGCGACATTTTCTCCAACATTTATGTTAAAATTAATATCTTCCAAAATCCAAGAATCTTTTTCATCTTGGTCTGGATATTTAAAATAAGCGTGGTCAAAGGAAATTCCTCCCTTAACATCTGTAAGTTCTTTCGCATTTTCTTTATCAAAAATATCAGATTTTAAATTAATTACTTCATAAAATCTTTCAATTCCTGTAATTCCTTTTTGATATTGGTCTGTAAATTCTACAAGCCTGTTTACAGTTGCAATTATTGTATTTAAATATAAAACGAAAGCAACAAGATCTCCTGGACTCATCAAATTTTTTATTACAAAATTTCCTCCAATAATAATTAAAACCGCATACATACTTCCCGCAAATAATTGGTTGATCATATTATAAGATGCCATATTGTAATATTTTACTTTTTTAATATCTACAAACTTGTCGTTTCCCTTTTTAAATTTTTCTTTTTCTAAACTTTCATTAGCAAAAGATTTTACAACATCTATTCCCAAAAGAGAATCTTCAATGCTTGCATTAATTTCCCCAATTTGTTTTTTCTCACTTTTTACCGATTTTGAAAAAGCTCTTCTTTTTATTCTAGCTGCATAAACCATAAGTGGAATAATTATATACAAAACAAGAGTCAAAGGAATATTTATAGTCATCAATACTACAAATGATATTGAAAGTTTTATAAAACCAATAAAAAATTCTTCAGGACAGTGATGAGAAAATTCTGTTATATCAAAAAGGTCTGTCGTCATCCTACTCATAAGTTGTCCAATTTTTGTTTCATTGAAAAAAGCTGTGGACATTGTCAAAAAATGTTTGAAAATATCCCTTCTCATATCTTTTTCAATGTGAGCTCCCATTATATGGCCGTAAGATTGCATAAAATATCTTCCGGCAACTTCTACAAGTTTTGTAAGAGTATATATTAATGTAAGTTTTAAAATAATTGAATAAGTCAAGCTAGAATTTGATGCGTGATCTGTAAGTGATGATAAAATAATTGGTAAAATCAATTCACAAACAGTTGTTAAAAATGCAGAAAATAAATCAATAGCCAAAATATTTTTGTAATCCTTATAATAAGGAATAAATTTTTTAATTAATTCTTTATCAGAATAAGTTCTTTTTTCCATTTCTCCTCCTTATTAAAATTTTTATACTATAGTATTTTACTATTAATTTAAACTTATTCACTTGATTTTTTTAGATTAATTGTTAAAATATTAATAAAGACACATAAGGAGGAATAATGGCAAGAATAATTGAAAAAACAAATCTTAATGACTCAACCATTAAATTTGTTGTAAATTCTCCAGATATTGCAAAAAGAGCAAAACCTGGTCAATTTATAATTTTAAGGATAGATGAAAAAGGCGAAAGAGTTCCTTTTACAATTTCTGAAACTGATGATGAAAATGTAACAATAATTGTTCAAATTGTTGGAGGAACAACAATTAGAATGAACGAATTAAAAGCAGGCGATGGATTTTTAGATTTTGTTGGTCCTTTAGGAAAACCAACTGAACTTGACCAATATAAAGGAAAAAATGTTTGTGTAATTGGTGGAGGTTTGGGAACAGCTATTGCCTATCCTCAAGCAAAATATTTACATAAAATTGGAGCTCACACTGATGTAATAATGGGCTTTAAAAATAAAGACATAGTAATCCTTGAAGATGAATTAAAAGAATCTTCAGACAATTTATACATTACAACCGACGATGGATCTTATGGCAAACAAGGATTTGTTACTGAAGTTTTAAAAGAAAATATTGAAAATGGAAAAAAATATGATCTTGTTTTGGCAATTGGCCCAATGATTATGATGAAAAATACTGCCCTTGTAACAAAAGAATATGACATACCAACTATTGTTTCACTAAACTCAATTATGGTTGATGGAACTGGCATGTGCGGATGTTGTAGAATTACAGTTGGTGGCGAAATGAAATTTGCTTGTGTTGATGGTCCAGATTTTGATGCTTTTGAAGTTGATTTTGATGAAGCCATGAACAGAGGAAGAAATTACCAACAAGAAGAAAGAGAACACATTTGTAGACTAACAGGAGATATGAGAAATGGCAAAATTTAATATGAATAAACAAAAGGTTTCTATGCCTGAACAAGATCCAAATGTTAGAAACAAAAATTTTGAGGAAGTGGCTCTTGGTTATGATTTAAAAATGGCTCAAGAGGAAGCGCTTAGATGTGTTCAATGTAAAAATAAACCTTGTATGGGAGGCTGTCCTGTTTCTGTAAGAATTCCAGAATTTATTCATCAAGTAGTTGAAGGAGATTTGGATAAAGCTTACGAAATTATTTCATCAACAAATAACCTTCCAGCAATTTGTGGTAGAGTTTGTCCACAAGAAAATCAATGTGAAGGAGTTTGTACAAGAGGAAGAAATGGCGAGCCAGTTGGAATTGGTCGTCTTGAAAGATTTGTAGCAGACTATCACATGAATAAAGAATATAATAAACCAACAGAAGTTACAGGACAAAATAAAAAAGTTGCCATTGTTGGATCTGGTCCTTCTGGACTTTCTTGTGCAGCTGATCTTGCAAAATTAGGTTATAAAGTTGTTATGTTTGAAGCTTTCCACACAGCAGGCGGAGTTTTGATGTATGGAATTCCAGAATTTAGACTTCCAAAAACATTAGTTCAAAAAGAATTGAAAAATGTAATTGGTCTTGGTGTAAAACTTCAAAGAAATACAATTATTGGAAGAACAAAAACCATTAATGAATTATTTGAAGAAGGATTTGAAGCAGTTTATGTTTCAACTGGAGCAGGTCTTCCAAAATTTTTAGGAATTGAAGGAGAAAATTTAAACGGAGTTTATTCAGCAAATGAATTTTTGACAAGAATGAATTTGATGAAAGCATATAAATTCCCAGAATATGACACTCCAGTTCATATAGGAAAAAAAGTTTGTGTAGTTGGTGGTGGAAACGTAGCAATGGATGCGGCAAGAAGTGCAAAAAGAATGGGCGCTGACGTAACTGTTGTTTATAGAAGAAGTTTTGAAGAAATGCCAGCAAGAGCTGAAGAAAGTCATCATGCAAAAGAAGAAGGAATTAACTTTATGAACCTCCACAATCCTGTAGAAATTGAAGGAGAAAATGGTTGGGTTAAAAAAGTTAAATTAGAAGTAATGGAATTAGGCGAAGAAGATAAATCCGGAAGAAGACGTCCTGTTCCAACTGGAAAATATGAAGAAGTTGATTTTGATTCTGTAATTGTTTCAATAGGACAATCCCCAAATCCACTTATTAAACAAACAAATGATGATATAAATACTGAATCTTGGGGTGGAATTATAATTGATGATTCTACAATGACAAGTAAGGATGGAGTTTTTGCAGGAGGAGATGCCGTAAGTGGTGCTGCAACTGTAATTCTTGCAATGGGAGCTGGTAAAAAAGCAGCTGAAAATATTGATAAATATATAAAAAATAAAGCAAAATAAATTTAAACCTAGCTTATGATGAAATCTTAAAATCCAAATTAAATTTTTAATTTTACATCATCTCTAGATATTTTAATTTTAAAATTTTTTAATGATATTTTAGAAAAAATAAAAATCCGATTCACAGATTATTTATCGTGTAATCGGATTTTTTCTTTTATATTTTATTTGATTTTTTCGATTATTCTTGATTTTGTTTCAAAATTATCGCTTGTTCCTGTTATTGATTTATTTTCTTTTGCTATTTTTGACATTTGGTCTAGAATTTCGCTAATTTCTGTTACATCTTCTGATTTATCAGCTAATTTATCTATTCCTTTTGTCTTGTAATCGCTAAGTCCTTCTTTGAACTTTTCAAATGATGAAGCATATTCGTCACTTCCATTTTTAAGTTGACCTGTAGAATCACTCAATTTATTAATTCCATTATCTAATTGTTTGATTCCATTTGCCATTGGATTTATTGCTGTTTCATTTATATTTGCAAGTGATGAAAGAGCTTTTGATCTTTCTTGGAATTGTTTTAAGCCACTAGAAAGAGATGCTGATCCATTTCTTAATTCTTCTGAATTTGAGTCTAATTGGCTAATTGCATTAGAAAGTTTATTAACTCCATCTTGATTTTGTTGTGTGCCATTTTTTAATTTTTCTGATCCAGCTTTAATTTGTTTTGTTGACTCATCAAGCATTACTACTGAATCTTGTAATTTTTTAATATTGCTTTTTGACAAAGCTTCGCCTATTTTTTTACTTCCTTGTGCAAGCTTTTCTGATGATGTTTGTATTTTTGTTTTTGAATCATTTAATTTAGTGTTTACTTGGGATAATCCACTATTTACTTGTCCAATTGATGTTGTAAGATCTGATGAGCCTTTTGCAACTTGTCCAAGTCCAGCTTTTATAGCAGTATTTGCTTGACTATTTGCACTTAATGAGGCTGCATCATTAATTAATCCTTGTTTTACTGCTTTTAAATTTTCAATTTCTCCTGATAGTGAGTCATCTTCATTTTTTGCTTGTAAATTTGCTATAACTTGGTCAATTGAGCTTGCTTGAGCATTTATATCTTGAATTGATGAATCAATACTTGGAGCATTTTGAGCACTTTGGTTTAGATTATTTATTCCTTGATTTAATGTTTTTGAAGATTCTTCAATTTTTGAAAGTCCCCCACTCAATTGTCCAATATTATCTGCAAGCGGACTAATTCCTTTTGACAATTCTTCAAGTCCATTTGATAATTGATTCATTGAATCTGTCAATTTTCCTATATCTTCTCCGTTTGTTGCTTGTAACAAACTATTTCTTAGGCTTGTTGTTCCTTTATTTAATTTTAAAAGTGATGAATCTAATTCGCTTGCTCCATTATTTAAACTTACTGATCCATCTTGTAATTTTGCCATATTATTATTTATTTGTCCAACTGCCATGGTGTATTGGTTTACTCCTGTATAAAGTTTTGAACCACCGTTATTTAGTTGGTTTACTGCTGAATTTACTGTTTGAATTTTTCCTGGCAAACTTGAAAAAGCATTTGATAATTGGTCAAATGAGCTTACTATTTTGTTTGAGCCTTGGGATAATTGACCTGCTCCCTCATTTAATTTTCCAATTCCATCATTTAATTTTTTGCTTCCTTCATCTAATTTGTTTGAACCGTCAACAAGTTTTGCTGCATTTTCTTCTAATTCGTTTATTCCATTTTTTAATTCATCTAAGGAATCAAGTTTTGCATCTTCTTGGAAAAATTCATTAGTTATAAGTGCATACACTTCCGCTGGTTCATAATCTTTAACATCCATTTCCATTTCTATTTTATCTTTGAAATTATCTAATTTATCATCTTCAATAATTCCTTGGAAATTTTCTTTAAGTCCTGGTGTTAAAATTGCTGCAACAATTTCATTTTTTCCATCTTTTACGAGTTTTCCATCGTTTGTTGTAAGATTTTTAACCTTATCTGAATTGAAATTCATTTCTGTAAGGGCAAGATATGGAGAATATATTTCTTTATCTTTGCCATCAATTTTTGCATTTGTTTTTTTCTTATTTACAGCTTCAATTTGTATTTTTAAATGTCCAGATTTTCCTTTTAATTTATCAAAAGTCATTTCCTTTCCATCTAAAAAATATTTTACATTTATATCAACTGGCAAATCTTCATTTGTTTTTCCTTGATAGTAAATATCTTTGCTGTCTTCATTCCAATTTATATATCCATTCTCTAAATTTACTTTTTTGTCTGTTTTTAAATTTTTGATTTCTTTTAAATTGGTTTTATCTTTTACTTTGATATTATTATCGGAATTTATCCAAATTGAACCAGTTTTATCTTTTATTTTATCAGCTTCTTTTGTAACATATATAGTCTCACTTTTTCTAACATTTAAATCTTTGGCATAAGCCACATTTGTCATCAATAATGAACTTGCAAGAACTAATGAGAATCCTTTTATTAATTTATTTTTCATATTTTCCTCCTAATTTAATCCTTTTGTTGTCTTTTTAATAAATGGAAATGCTATTTTTATTATGGCTGGAAGGAATAATATTATTGCAAGCATACTTATTATTGCTCCTCTTGCCAAGAACATACAGATTGTTGAAACAATTTCCATTTTTGAATACAAACCTACTCCAACAGTTGCTGCCATAAATGACAAAGCAGATGTTACAATTGATTTTGATGTTTCTTTTACTGTCAATTTTAAAGACATATCCACATCTTTAGTTTCTTTATATTCTGCAATAAACCTATCCATCATAAGTATTGAATAATCTATGGTTGAACCTAATTGAACTACTCCAATAATGATTGATGTTACGAAAGGAATAGTTTGACCTAAATAAAATGGAATTCCCATATTTATTTGAATAGCAAGCTCAATTACTGCAATTAAAACCACAGGAATAGCAAATGATTTAAACACTATTGCAATTATTAGAAAAACTATAATAATTGACGCAATATTTACCATTTTAAAATCCCTATCTGATAAAATTGTAAGGTCTTTTGTTAAAACAGCTTCTCCTGTTAAATATCCATTTTTATCATGTTCTTTTACAATTTTATTTATTTTATCTACTTGATTATTTACCTTGTCAGATGCTGTTTGATATTTTGAATTTATCATAATCATTTGGTAGCCATTTTTATTGAAATTATCTTTTATTTTATCTGGCAATACGCTATCTGGTAAGGTAAGTCCTGTAAATGAATTTAAACTTAAAACACTATTTACTCCATCAACATCTTTTAATTCATCAACAAGTCCATTTACATTTTTTTTGCTTAATTTATCATCAACAACTACGAAATGTGTAGAAGCCATATTAAAATCTTTTTTCATTTTATTTAAAGCAACAATTGAATCCAAATCTTGTGGCAAAGACCTATCAAGATTGTAATAAAGATCTGTGTTTCTTGCTCCATATATAGCAGGAATAAACAAAATCAAAAATGCAATAAATAATCCATTTTTATGACCTAGTACAAAATTTGATGTCTTGTCGAATGATGGTAAAAATATTCTATGATTAAATCTTGCAACTATTTTTTCTACAATCAAAATCATTGGTGGTAGAACTACAACAGTTGAAATTAGTCCCAATAAAACACCCTTACTCATAACAAGACCTATATCTTTTCCAAGTCCTAAACGCATTAAAATTAATACAATAAATCCTGCAAAAGTTGTAAGTGATGATGCAAAAATTGATGATACAGTTTTTTGAATAGCTATATCCATCGCGTCATTTTTATCATCATTAGTTTTCTTTTCTTCAACATATCTATGATATAAAAATATAGAATAATCTGTAGTTACAGCAAGTTGTAAAACAGCTGCAATAGCTTTTGTTATATAAGAAATTTCTCCCAAAAATAAATTTGTACCAAAGTTATATAAAATTGCATATCCAATATTCAAAATAAATAAAAATGGTATGATAGTTGATTCATTTGTAAGAGATAAAATAATCAAAGCCAAAGCTACTGCCAAGGCAACATAAATTGGCGTTTCGTGATCTATTAAATCTTTTGTATCTTTTACAAGTGAACTCATACCACTTAAAAATTTCTCCTTGGATTCTATTTTTTTAATATTTTCTATAGCTTTCATAGTCCTAAAAGATGATGAGCTTTCTTTAAATTTAACCATGAGCAAAGTACAATCCTCAGAATAAAAAATATCTTTTATCTCATCAGGTAAAAACTCATTTGGAATGCTATCTCCAACAATTGATGATTTTGAAATTACATCTTCAACACCATCAACCTTTAAAATTTCATTTTTAAGTTTATCAGCATCATAATCATCGCCTTTCAAAAGAAGCATGCCCGTGGCAGCATTTTTAAAATCTTTATCAAGAATTTCTTGCCCTTGAGTAGATTCCAAGTCAGCAGGTAAATATGACAAAATATCATAATTTACACCAGTATTCTTGTATCCAAACCAAGCAGGTATTAATAATAAAGTCATTATTAATAAAACAAGTCTAGGATGATGCGAAATAAATTTCGTTATTTTTTTCATTTATTCTCTCCTATTCTATCGAAAATTTTTCTAATAATAGCAAATAAAACTGGTTTCATTTCATCAATTGATAAAATTGACTCTTCCAATACAGCACTTTTACAAGTAGACATCATAATTTCAAGAGTTAGAGAAAGTATATAAAGTTTTTGCGACTCCGTATGATTTGTTAAAAATAGATTATCATATTTATTTAAAATATATTTTAAAGTCGAATCCGCTTCGCTAAGACCATAATCATTTTCAATTTTTGTATAAAGAGTCCAAGTAATATTTTTGCTCAAAAGATCTAGCTCAAAAGGATGAGCTATCAAATAATCAATTATATAGTTTACAAAAGAAATATATCTTTCAATTGGATCAGTTTCCTTGCACATTTTTTCAGCATTTAAAATAATCTGTGTACCGATATTTAAAACCATTTTTTCTTCCAAATCATTTTTATCTGTGTAATACAAATAAAAAGTACCCAAACCATATCCAGCTTCTGTCATAATATCTCTAACAGAAGTTTTTTCAGCACCTTTTTCTTGAAAAATTTTCAGGGCTGCATCCATAATTTTTTCTTTTTTATTTTCTACATCACTCATAAATTAATCTACTCCTATATAATAATATAAAATGAACGCCGTTCATTCGTTGCTACATTTATATGATACAACTTTCTGAACGATGTTCAACTTTTTTTGTAAAAAATTTTTAAATTTTTTTATTATTACATAAAACATTATAAAATCAAGCTTTCATTAGGAATTTTTTGATTTTTTTATGGCAAATTTAATAATTTCTATTCCTTCATCAATTTCTTTTTTACTTAAATTTGCAAACCCTAAAATAAAATAATTCTCTTTTCCAGCCTTTCTAAAAGAAAATCTATTCAAATTAATTAGTCTTAAAGATTTCTCATTTAAAACTTCATTAAATTTTTTTATATTTACAGACCCATCAATTTTTATAAGCAAATTTAAAGAATCTGCCTTTGTTGGAAAAGAAATTTCTTCAATTTCTTCTAATTTTTTTACTATAAAATTAAATTTCTTATAATAAATATTTTTCATCCTGTTTATATGCTTTTCAAATTCTCCGCTTCTTATAAAAGATGCCAAAGCTTTTTGCAAAAAATTTGAAACTGTATTTGATAAATCTTTAAAATTATTTTCATATTTTTTTAATAAATCATCTGGCAAAACCATATAAGAAATTTTCATTGATGGCGCAATCAATTTTGAAAATGAACCAAAATAAATTACATCAGAATTTTTATCCATTGCTTTTAAACTTTCTATTGGATAACCCTTAAATTTAAATTCGCTATCATAATCGTCTTCAATTATATACCTATCTTTTGAAAGCGAAGCCCAATTTAGTAGTTCAATTCTTCTTTGTATCGACATAACTGTACCCATCGGAAATTGATGAAAAGGGGTTACAAATAAACACAAAGCATTTAGGTCTCTTAGCTTATCAATTTTTACACCCTCATCATCCAAATCCAAAGGAATTGGATTTTTCAAATCATAAGTATAAAATTTATTTCCAAAAGCATAACCAGGATTTTCAAAAGCAAAAAGAGTCTGATCTGTGAGAAGTTTTTTTATCATAGAAAATAAATGTTCAGTTGATGATGAAATAATTATATTTCTAGAATTTGTATTTATATTTCTAGAATTTTTTAAATAAGTCTTTATAGCCTTTCTCAAAGGCTCGTATCCCTTATAGGAGCCCTTGTCCAAAATTTTTATATCATCCTTATCTATTGCCTCTTTCATATATTTTTGCATAACTTTATAGGGAAAATTATCATAATCTACTCCACTAATTGAAAAATCATATTTAATTTTTTCATCATCTATTTTATTATTTTTCAATTCTTTCTTGTTCAAAATAATTAAATCATCAATTTTTCGACAATAAAATCCACTTTTATCTTTTGCATAAATGTAGCCTTCTTCTTCAAGTTTATAGTAAACTTTTTTTATTGTATTTTTTGAAACATTAATATCTTTTGATAAATTTCTAATTGATGGGAGCTTTTCGTCTTCTTTTATTTCTCCATTAATTATTTTATTTTTTATAATTTCATATATTTGTTCATATAAATATTTTTTGTCATTTGGTAAATTTAAATACATCTGTAACCCTCGTTTTTTTATTTTTTGTTACTTTTATTAGTTACAGTTTATCATATAATAGAATCAAGATAAATATTAAGGAGAAAAAAATGATTGAAAAAAATATAAATGCTCAATTTGAAAAAAAAGTTATTATGGATGTAATGAACGTTGAACAAGCAAAAATTGCAGAGGCAGCTGGTGCAAGTGCTGTTATGGCTCTTGAAAGAGTTCCTGCAGATATAAGGGCTGCTGGTGGCGTTTCAAGAATGAGCGATCCAAAAATGATTGAAGAGATAATGAATGCTGTAAAAATTCCTGTAATGGCAAAGGTAAGGATTGGACATTTTGTTGAGGCACAAATTCTTGAAGCCTTGGGAGTTGATTACATAGATGAATCTGAAGTTTTGACTGTGGCTGACGATTACAATCACATCGACAAAAAGAAATTTAAAACTCCTTTTGTATGTGGAGCAAGAAATATTTCTGAAGCTTTGAGAAGAATTTCTGAAGGAGCTTCAATGATTAGAACAAAAGGCGAAGCTGGAACAGGAAATATTGTCCAAGCTGTAAGACACATGAGAGAAATTAACAGACAAATCCAAAGAATTTCTGTTTTAACTGATGATGAAATTTTTTCATACGCAAAAGAATTAGCTGTTGATGTGAATCTTTTAAAATATGTAAGAGATAATAAAAAACTTCCTGTAGCAAATCTTTCTGCTGGCGGAGTTGCAACTCCTGCCGATGCTGCTTTGATGATGCAACTTGGAGCTTACGGTGTGTTTGTAGGAAGTGGAATTTTTAAATCTGGAAACCCAGAAAAAAGAGCAAATGCAATTGTAAAAGCCGTAGAAAATTTTGATAAACCAGAAATTATTTTAGAAGTTTCAAAAGATCTCGGCGAAGCTATGGTTGGAATAAATGAAGACGAAATAAAAGAAATTTTTGAAAATAGATAAAATAAAAATCAAACAATATGCCCCATAAAAAAATTCTGCATTTATTTGCAGAATCAGACTGTTGATAAACTAAAATTTCCCCATTTCGAGCGAACGTAGTGAGCCGAGAAATCTCATGAGATCTCTCCGTGCGTTCGTTTCACTCACTTAGTCGAGATGGGGTATAGCGTAATTACATTTTTAAATTAATAATTAATTAGTAAATTGACTTTGTCTACGCTCTAATTCTGCATTTATTTGCAGAATTTTTATTTTTTAAATTCTATTTAATAAATCTTTTAACCAATTTTCATCTTCAGGATCTGATGAATATCTTTTTTTAAGGTCAATTGATTTTATTGCTTTCAAATCTTTTTCATCAAGTGAAAAATCAAATATTTCTATATTTTCCTTTATTCTTTTTGGATTTGTTGATTTTGGAATTGGCATTGAGCCTCTTTCAATGTGCCAACGCAAAACTATTTGAGCTGGAGTTTTGTTGTATTTATTTGCAAGTTTTTTTATTACAAATTCTTCTAATAATTCACTTCTTCCTCTTGCAATTGGAGACCAAGCTTGATGAAGAATATTATTTTCTTTTAAAAATCTTACTGTTTCGTCATTTTGAAAATGTGGACTAGATTCTAATTGGTCGATTGCTGGTTTTTCTCCAACTTCTAAAAGTTTTTTTAATTGAGAAATTTCAAAATTTGAAACTCCTATTGTTTTTACAATCCCTTGTCTTTTATAATCTTCAAAAACTTTCCAAGATTTTTCAAAATCTTTTCCAAACCAATGAAGTAAAACCACATCCAAATAATCTGTTTGTAATTTCTCCAAAGATTCGTCAAGAGATTTTTTGGTTTTATCATAGCCAAAATCACTTGGCCAAACCTTGGTTGCTATTTTGTATTCATTTCTTTTTTTGCAAGAATTTTTAAGTTCTTCTCCTATCATTTTTTCATTATTATAAATTTTTGCTGTATCTAAATATTCATAAGAATTTTCAAAAAATGCCTCAATTGCATTTGCCATGTCATTTCTGTCAGTAATTTTATAAGTACCAAAACCCAAAGCTGGTATTTCATTTCCGTCATTTAGTTTGTAATATTTCATATCATCCTCCTGTTTTAAGTTTTACCCTTAAATATATGATATAATCATTTTATGAAAACTGTATTAATAACGGGCGCATCAAGAGGAATTGGTGCTTCCATTGCAAAAAAATTAAATAAATCCTACAATTTAGTCTTAACTTATAAGGAAAATAAGGAAAAAGCTTTAAATTTATTAGAAGATTTGAGAGATGAAAATCCAAATGTAATTGCTGTAAAATGTGATGTTAAAAATGAAGATGAAATAAATAATTTATTTGATCTTGCTGAGAAAAATTTTTCTCATGTTGATATTTTAATAAATAATGCAGGCATTTCTTATTTTGGTTTAATTCAAGATATGACTTTGTCCGATTGGAATGAAATTTTAAGGACAAATTTATCCTCAATTTTTTTAACTTCAAAAAGAGCAATTCCAAATATGGTTGGTCAAAAATCTGGAGTTATTATAAATATTTCATCAATTTGGGGAAGTTTGGGAGCAAGTTTTGAAGTTGCTTATTCTGCGACTAAGGGCGGAGTAAATTCTTTTACAAAGGCTCTTTCAAAAGAACTTTTGCCATCAAATATTAGGGTAAATGCGATTGCACCAGGAATTGTTAATACTGATATGACTAAATTTGATTTATCTGAAGATGATAAAAAATCTTTGAAAGAAGATTTAATAGAAAAAAGATTTGCAAAATCCGAAGAAATTGCAAATCTCGTTGAATTTTTAATATCTGAAAAAGGTTCTTATATTACAGGTTCCATTTTTGATATTAACGGTGGTTTTTATTAACTTGTTCAAATTCTTTAAAATTGTACCAATAAATATAAGATGATATAACTTTTTTTCCAAGAGCTTCTTCTATGGAGTCCTTGTAAATTTCAAGTTGCTTATCATAAAATCCTTCTCTTTTTAAAGAATCTGTTTTAAAATCCATAAGTACAACTTCATTTTGAAATTCAAACATTATATCAATCTGACCATTTACATAAAAATCATCAATTTTTCTAAGGAATGATTCTTCCTTTCGAATTTTTGGTGATTTTTTCATTAAATCTTGGATGATTTTTGAATTAAAAAATCCTAAAATATTTTCAAAATTTATATATGGGAGATATTCTTTTTTTATTTTTCCTAAATCTACTAATTTATTTATTTCTTTTTCCAATAAATTTAAATCGTAAGATTTAAATTCTAATTCTTGGAAAATTTTGTGTATTAGAGTTCCCTTATCAGTTGCTGATAATTTTATTTCTTCAAAATTTGGATTTCTAAATTCATAAAAATCTTCATTTTCTTCAAAAGGAGATTTTTCGTAGCCATCTTTTGATAAATCATAATTTTTTGCAATTTCTGTTACAGATTTTTTCAAAGATTTATTTATATTTTCCTTATTTTTGTAAGAAAAATTATAAACTTCTTCTATATCTTTGTAAATTTTTTGATTATACTCATCTGCCCCAATAAGTTTTTCAACATCTGTATAATCTTTTTTATAATCTTCTATGAAATCTTCAATATATTTTATTTCCAAAAATCCTTTATTAAAAGCATCTGTCTTATAATCTATATCGACAAAATCACTCATTATTTTATCATCGCACAAAATTTTTAAAATCCAATCCATATAAGATGATAAATCCAAAATTGAGTTTGCATTTAAAACTTTTTCAAGCCCTTTTTCATTTAAATCTTTTTTGCCAATTATAGAAATTTTTCTTTCAGCACGAGTTAGCGCAACATATAAAACTCTCATTTCTTCTTTTTTATCATTAAGATTAGATTTTTCTAAAATCAAATCTCTTTTTATGGACGAAATTTTTATTTTATTTTCCCAATCGGCAATATTAATTCCAATTCCCAAATCCTTATCCAAAACCATATCTTTTGAATTGTCGCGTGTATTAAATCTTTTAGAAAAATCTGGTAAAATTACAGCCTTAAATTCAAGACCTTTTGACTTGTGAATTGTCATAATTCTCACTAAATTTTCATCATCAGATAAATTTCTTGAAGCTTTTAAATTATCTTTTTTTTGATTTTTTAAATTATCAATGTAAGCTAAAAATCCAAATAAAGAATTTTCATTATTTTTATCATAATCATCCATCAATTCAATAAAAGCCTCAATGTTTTTTACTCTTTCTTCTCCCCTGTCTCTTGCTTTCAAAAAATCATAAAGACCAGATTTTTCAAAAATAATATTTGCAAAATCATACATGGTAGAAAAATTTAAAATATAAGAAAAATCTGTAAAAATCGTATTAAAATCAGAAATTTTTTGAGAAAGATTATTTTCATTTTCTTTTTCATATTCCTTAAATTTTTTGTAAAAATGAGATTTTTCAGATGATAAACTAATTTCTGCCAAATCATCTTCAGAAAAATTAAAAATTTCACTCCTAAGAACTGAAAGAAGGCTAATGTCATCGTTTGGATTAGCTATATATTTTAAAATATTTATGAAAAATTCTACTTCAACTGTTTCAAAGGAAATTTTTGAAATATCAGATGAAAATGGAATTCCTGCTTTTTTTAATTCATTTTCAAATAAATATGCTTTTGATGATGCTCTAAGTAAAATTGCAATATCCTTATATTCCAAACCCGAATTTATTAAATTATTTATTTCTTTTGTCAAATAAGCCTCTTCGCTTACATTTTTTGCAAGAGCCTTGATTGAAACTTTTGGATATTTTTCGTCAAATTCAAAATGATAATTTAATCTGTGATTGTCATCTTTGTAATCTATGTCAGAATTTTTTCTTGTCATAAGCCTATCAAAAATATAATTATTAAAATCAATCAAGTCCTTATCGGTTCTAAAATTTTTGGACAAATCAATTCTTAGGCAATTTGAATCTGTGTCATAATCTTCAAGCTTTTTCAAAAATAATTCTGGTCTTGCATTTCTAAAACCATAAATTGATTGTTTTACATCTCCTACAAAAAATAAATTATTTTCATTTTTTAATTTTTCTACTATATAATTTTGAATGTCGTTTGAGTCTTGATATTCATCAAAGAAAATATATTTAAATTGCTTTTTTAATTTGCTTTGCAATTTTTCATTGTCCAATAATTTAATAAATTCATGTTCCATATCAGAAAAATCCAAATAATTTTCTTCTCTTTTTTTATTTGTATAAATTTTTTCAAAAGAAAACACAAGATTTTTTAATTCATTTAAAATTTTTTCTTCCAAAAGATTAAAAAATCCCCTAGTAATAGAATCTGTATTTTTTACAAAATCTTTTACAATATTAAATTCTTCTTTGTAGGCATTTTTCTTTGCTTTTACATAGGCATTTTCATTTGGATCATCTAATTTTTTTGAAATTGTAACCATATTCGCTAATCCATTTTCAAAAATTTCTATGACCTCATCCCAAATTTTTTCTTCTATGGCATTTTTTATTTTTTCTAAATAGGATAAATCTTTTTCAATCATTATAAAATACTTATCCCTCATGGATTTTTCTTTTATATAATTTTCCAAATCTCTTGCATTTAAAATAATTGTTTCGACTCTTTCTTTTATATAAAATTTAAATTTTTCAAAATCAAAATTATTATTTGTATTATCACAAAGCCATTGATGTGGATTTATTTGACTTTTTGAAAAATCATATAAGTCCAAAATTATATTTTTTGCATCCTTATCATCTTTTGATGAAGCAAAATTATGCAAAAAATTTATAAAATTTGGATCATTTTTTTCGTATTCGTCTTCAAAAAGCTCATCAATGGCATCTTTTCTCAAAAGTGCTTGTTTGGAATCAGCAGCAATTTTAAAAGAAGGAGATAGATTATCAGACAAATAAAAATTTTCTCTTAGCATATCTGCACAAAATGAATGAAGAGTTTTTATAAAAGCATCATTTATAGATTTGATTTGGTTTTTTATAAAAATTTTGTCAGAGTTTTCCTCTTTTAATAAATCATTTAATTTTTGTCTTATCCTATCTTTCATTTCAACAGATGCCTTGTTTGTGAAAGTTACGATAATCATATTTTTTATGGGAATTTTTTCTTCAAGCATAATTGAAACAAGCCTATCAACCAAAACTCTAGTTTTTCCACTTCCTGCCGCAGCAGAAACAATAATATTTTTTCCTCTTGTTTCTATTGCCTTTTTTTGATCATCAGTTGGCTTAAATTTACTCATCTGATTGCTCCTTTTTAATATCATTTATGGAAATATTTTTATTTATATCATGAAATTTGTCTTGATCTCTTGTGTAATCAAATTTGCAAATTGACTTATAAGGACAATTCATGCATTCATAAGAATTTTGATTTATTCTAAGTGGATTTAATTTAATATTTCCATTTTTAATTTCACTTATATAAGAAGAAATTAATTTTTTAATAAATTTTTCCACTATTTTTTCTTCTTCAAGAGAAAAAATATTATCCTTACTTCTTGTAATTTTAAAAATATCAGATTTTTTGCCGTCAAAATTCTTATCCAAAAGATTTAAAATTTCCTCATCAATTTTTATAATAATTCCATTCATTTTTGTTTTGTCATCATAAATTTTTTTAATCTCATCCTTATCATAATTTTTTTCAAGTTTTTTAACCTCATCTTTTAAAGGAAAATAAAAACTTGCAACTGGAAACAAATTTTCAGATTTTTTTTCTTTTGCAGCCAACATATATGCAAACAATTGAAGGTCTAAGCCATTTAATAGATTATAAATTTTAATTTCTTTTGAGCCCGTTTTGTAATCAATAATTCTTAGTAAATTATTACACTTATCAATCCTGTCAATTCGTCCTTCAAGATAGTTTTTGTCATCCACATAAACTTCTGGATATTTTTGTCCCTTTCCATATTTTTCTTCTACACTATCAATTTTAAAATTTCCTTCTTTGATTTGGTTGATTATTTTTTTAGATGATTTTTGAGTTGACTCATAAATATTTGATAAAATAAATTTATTTTTATTATCATTTGCCCTTCCCAAATCAAGAGAATTTTCAATTGCTTTTTGGAAACTTTCTTTTACAAGATTTTCTATTTTTTCATCATCAGCTTCTTTAAGATCCATATCAATCAATTTCTTTGAAATATTTTCCATATTATAGTGAACAATATTTCCAATTTCTAAATTATCAACATCCAAATTTTTATTTTCTTTTGCCCTAAGCCCATAATTTATGAAATGTTTGTAAGGACATTTTGCATAAGTTTCAATTTCTGAAACTGAAAATTTATTTTTATCATAAAGTTTTTTTGAAATTTCAGAACTCAATAAATTTTTATCATTAGAATAAGTAAATCCTTTTATAAATAAATCATAGGAAGAATTTTTAGAATAATTGTAATTTTCTATATTATCTTTTTTAAATTTAAGATATGATGTTACAAATTCCTTTTCTGATTTTTTTGTATCTTCTTTGTTTTTAATATTCCATAAAATTTGATATGCCTTTAAGTCCAAAAGATCTGTGGAATATTTTATAAAATCAAATTTACTTTGGGCAATTTTTTTGTAAGAAATATTTGGGAAAATATTTATAATATCAGAAATACTTGTTGCCCTATTCATTGGGTCGTTTTCTTTATTTATTAAAGAATATGAAAAAATAATTTTTTGCGATGATGTAAACATCCTAAGTAAATTTAAAAGAATTTTATCATCCTTTTTTTCTTTGTAAATTTTAAGGTCAATCCCATCATTTTCCAAAGCAGTTTTTTCATTTTCTGATATTAACATCTCACTATTGTTATTTCCTGGAAAATAAATATCTGTCATTCCCACAAAAATTTTAATTTTTCTATCATTTATCCTATCTCTTGAAAAATCTCCAATTAAAACTTGGTCGATTGCAGGAGGAATTATGCCAATTGATATTGCTTTGCAAGAATTTTCTATTAATTTGTAAATTTTTTTAAGCTTTGTAGGACTATCATTCAAAATTGTTGCTATTTGTTCTAAATTCGTCAAAAATTTATCCCAAACTTGTTTGTTTTCTTCAAAAATTTCAAGCCTATTTTCCCTTATATTTTCTTGATAATGATTAAAACCTGATTTTATTATTTTTTTATCAAAACTCTTATAAATTTCTTTTACCAGATCATTCGCCTTAATCTTTTCATTTCTAATTTTATATAGGTCATACAATAAGTCGATTAAAATTTTTCTTATTGAATTTACATTTTTAAGCTCATCTTCTTTTTCTTTTTTTAATTTCTCATCATTTTCATAAAATTTTTCATCTAAAACAAAATACTTATCATCAAAAATCATCGCCCCTTTGATTTTTCTATTTTCAATATAATTTTGAAAATCTAAAATCCTTTCGTAGGCATTTTCTCCAAAATCAATTACATTTGATCTTATAAAAGCCTCAAGATCTGTTTTTCTAAAATTAAAAACAACAAGTCTAATCATAGAAAGCCAAGTTTTTAAAATATGATTGTCGGATAATTTTTTTGTTTTATCTACAAAAATAGGAATCTCGCTCCTTGCAAAAATTCTTTTTACAAGATTTTCGTACTCATCACTATTTGCTAAAACCAAAGAAATTTCAGAATATCTATGACCTTCTCTAATTAATTTTTCTATAATTAGGCTACTATTTTCAATTTCATTTGTTGAAGAAATTGATTCAACAATATTTATATTTTTAGTTTTTTCTTGATAAATTTGGGGATTATATTTTTCAAAATTTTCATATAGGTGCTTAATATCTAAAAGCTCATTTTCTTTTTCTAAATTTATAATTTTGATTTTGTCTATATTTTTTAAGCTTTCGACAAAGCGAATTGCTTGATCAAATATATCCATATCGCCTGCCATATTATTTTCATAATATTTCCAATCAAGGCAAATTGAAATCGTAACTTTTGCTCCGATTTTTATTAACTCTTTTATAAAATCTATTTTAAGGTCAGACAAAAAATCAAATTTATCAAAATAAAAATTAACATTTTTAAAAAAATCGCAATATTTAATATTATCTTTTATAATTTCAAGCTCATCTTCTTTGTCAATATAAGAATTTTCAAGCTTTTTTATATAAGAATCATAAATCAATTTGATTTCTTCAAATTTTAATTTTGTCATTGGATCTAAATTTTCATTTTTATTAATTTTTCCAAAAAATTCATCATCAAAATAATATTCCTTAATATTTGAGAAAAAATCAGAAAGATTATTTACAAAATCTATATCAAATGATTTGTTTGAAAAAAGTTTTAATTTATCATCTATTTCATCAAGTACGCTTGTAAGTAAAATTGCCTTAGAAACTTGATTTAAATTTTCATTTTTTTTAAGACTTAGCCTTTGAGAAATATATGAAATTAAAGATGAAAATGATAAAACTTTTGCATCCATAACCGACTTATATTTTATTGAATCAATAAAATCCATATCACTTTCAAGTGTATATTGTTCTGGAACTATAAGAAATGTTTTTTCTTTTTTATCCAAATTTTTTTCAATGTCTTTGTAAATATAAAATGAATTTTCTTTAGGAAATTTGCTCATAATTATTTTTATCATACAACCACCTTCAAACTTGATCCTTCTGTTTTAGAATATGAAACTTCAATTTTTGCATCAATAGCATCTTTTAATTCCTTTACGTGAGAAATTAAACCAATAAATTTATTATCATAGGATAATTTTTCAATTGTTCTTATTGCTTTTTCCAAATAATCATCTGATAAAGTTCCAAAACCTTCATCAATAAAAAGCGTATCAATTTTTATTCCACCATTTTCCATACTTATTTCATCAGAAAGTCCAAGAGCCAAAGCAAGTGATGCAATAAAACTTTCTCCACCAGAAAGAGAAGCCTCACTTCTGATTTTTCCCGTATTTGCATCCAAAATTTCTATATCAAGCCCATAATTTTTTCTCTTATCGTTAGTTTGCTTTTTTCTAATCATTGTAAATTGACCATCAGTCATTTCTTTAAGCCTTATATTTGCAAGAGATAAAATTTTTCTAAAATAATGAGAAAGAACAAAAGTTTCGAAATTTAATTTTTCCCTTCCAGAAACATTTGACAAAGAACCATCAGCAATTTTTGAAAGTTTATATAAAATTCCATCCTCATTTTTTAATTTATTGAAGTTTTTTTCTATCGAATTAATTTCATTTTTGCTATCTTTTAATCTTGTTTCATTTAATTTTAGAGAAAAAATAGCATCATTTGTTTCTTCCAAAATATTTTTCAAATTTTCAATTTTTTCTTTTATTTTATCCGTTTCAAATTTTTCTTTGTTTGCGTAATCTTTGAGACTTGTTAGCCTTATAGAAATATTGTTTAAGTTTTCAAAATATTTTTGAATTTCTTCTTTTCTATCAATTAAGTCCTTGGATTTTTCTAAGTATTTCAAAAATTCATCTATACACTTAAAATTTTCCCTAATCTTATTTTTAAAAATATTTTCAGTCTTTAAAATTTTTTCTTGATTTATTTTTATATAAGAGCTAAGTGATTCAACCTTTGAATTTGATGAAGATTTTTCCTTTTCTAAATTTTTTATTTTCTCATCAAGCTTTTTAATTCTTTCTTCTTCATTTTCTACAAATTTTTTGTCAGTATTTACACTTTCAATAACTTTTTTTTCATTAAAATCATCAATCTCTTCTTTTTTTATTTTAAATTTATTTTCAAGCTCTTCTATATTTTTTAAATCGCCTAAATTTTCTAATTTATTTTCTAAATCTCCAATTATTTTTTCAATTTCAAAAACTTCTTTTTCCAAATCTTTTTTGTAGCTTATTTCTTTTTTATATTCTTGATTGGATTTGTCGTAAGATTTTTTCAATTTTTCATGTTCATTTTTATAATTTTGAAGATTTTTTCCAATATCTTCTGCCTTTTCCATATTAAAATCTATTGATTTTTCCAAATCTGATATTTTATCTTTTGAACGATTTATTTTTGATTCCAACTCAAAAAAATCTTTCTCAATTTTTTCTATATCAAGGTCAAAAGATTCTAAAAACTCAATTTCTCCCTTATAAATCCTTCCACAAATCGGACAAATTCCTTTTTCATTTAAATCTTTCCTAAATTCATTTATTTGTATGGATTTTTTGTTCTCTTTTGCCTTATCTAATGATATTTTTTTCTTTTCATAAGCTTTATTTGCCTTATCAAATTGAATTTTCTCATCATTTAAATTTTTAATTCTTTCATCATTAATTAGCGCTTTTTCATAAAGATTTTGACATTCAAAAACTTTTTGATAGGCATTGTGGATTTCCTTTGTAATTTTTTCAAGATTTCTAGAAAAATCTAGCAATTCATCTGATTTTTTTCTTATTTTTTCATTTATTTTTTCTTTTTCTTTTAAATTATTTTCTATGGATTTTTTATAATTTTTTCCATCTTCAAATGCTTTTTTATTTTTATCTAATTCATCTTTAATTTTTTGTAAATTTTCAAATTTATTTAAAATTTCAAGATTTTTTACTATATTTTCTTTCTTTTTGTCGATGATTTTTAAAAGCTCATCCTTATTTCCAAGATAAGTTTTATTTTCTTTCAATTTTTCTTCAATAAAATTCAAATTTTCATTTTCAAAATCTAGATTTGTTTTCAAATCTTTTTGGCTTTTATTTAAGTCAAGAAAAGAATCGTAATATGGTTTAACTCCTATAGATTTTTCTGCGTAAGCCAAATCATTTTTTAAATTTTTATAAAAAGATTCATCTTCTAAAAGTTTTTCTTTTTCTTTAAGTAAATTTTTGTAATTTTCTATTTGTTCATTTTCTTTTTCATAGAAATTCAACTTGGAATTTTCATTTTCTAGATTTTTGTTTAAAGATAATTTCTCATCATTTTTTATTTGAGTATTTTTTTCACTTTCTAAAAGCAAATCTTCTATAATATCTATAATTTTTTGAAAATCTTTAAGCTTTATTAACTCATCATCAACTTTATCTTCTAAGAGTTCATTTTTTACAATTTCATTTTCCAAGCTTTTAGAAATCATATCCAAATTTCTCTTTGAATTTTTGCTTGCTTCTTTCAATTTTTCTTCTATTTCCTTGTAAAGATAAGACGAAAAAATTTTTGATAAAAGCTCAGCTTTTTCATCTGAATTTGATTTTAAAAATTTTGAAAATTCTCCTTGTGCAAGAATCATAACCCTATTTAATTGATTATAATCAAGTCCAATTACTTCAATTATTTTTTTATCTGTTTTTTGTGGCCCATCAGAGATTAAAATTTCCTTTTCATTTTCAATTTTATAAAATTCTACGCTATGAGAAACATTGACATTGGCTCTTGTTTTTTTTGCTTTTTGATTTGGAATTCTTTTTATCCTATAATTTTTTCCATCAATTTCAAAATAAAAATCTACATAAGTTATAGGATCATCTCCACCTAGAAAATCACTTCTAATATCGTTAAAATTAAATCCTTCTCTTTGAATTTCTCCAAAAAGTGCAAAACTTATGGCATCAAAAATTGTAGTTTTTCCACTTCCAGTATCCCCTGAAATTATGAAAATTTTAGAATCATAAATTTTTGTAAAATCTATAAAAGTTTTATTTTTGTAGGTCATAAATCCGTACATTTCAAGTTTTACTGGCTTCATTGTATCACCTTTTTAAGTATTTCTTTTTCCAAATCTGTCATTTTGTCATTCATTTTAAACTTATAAAATTCTTCAAATATTTCCAAGCTTGATAATTTTTCAAAATCAATATCAATATCTTCATCTTTTTCAATATTTATTGATTTTTCATACCTTATTGAAACTGCATGAGGAAATTTTATTTTTAATTTTGCCATTGGAGAATCTATTGGCTTATCATCTTTTAAAGTAAATTCTATATAAGCATTTGAATTTTCCATTTTCAAAATATTTTCAAAATAATCACAAATTTTTTGAAAATCATTTAAAGGTTTAATTTCTATTTCTTTTATTGAAATTTTTTCTTTCAAATCAATAACAGTTACTGATTTTTTTTGATTTATTTCAGAAAATGAATATTTCATAAAAGTCCCACAATACCTAATTTTTTCATCAAGGACAAAGTGTTTTCTATGAAGATGTCCCAAGGCTACATAATCAAAATTTTTAAATAAATGGGCATCCATAGCGTCATTTCCACCAATTGTAAGAGGTTTTTCCCCTTCTATTTTTTCATCTTCAAACGGCTTTTCATTTGCATAACAATGACTTATCAAAACATTTCTATCCTTATAATCTATATTTTTTAATAAAACTTTATAAAGATCTGTAAAATTTTCTATATTTGAATCAATTTCATTTTTTGCCCTTGCAAGGGAAATATAAGGAATCGGATAAAAATTAACTTTACCATATTCATCATCAAAAGAAATTTTTTCATCAGAAGAATTTCCATAAATATAATAAGAATTTTTTTCAAAAAAACTTTTAGAAATTTCAAGCCTTTTTCCCGAATCATGATTTCCAGAAATTGCTATAATTTTTTTCTTCAAATTAAAAATAATTTCATCCACAAAATCAGAATAGACTTTCATAGCTTCATTATTTGGAATAGCTGTATCAAAAATATCTCCTGCAATCAAAACAATATCTACTTTTTCATCTTTAATAATTTTTAAAATTTGGTCAAGACAAAATTTTTGATCTTTTAGCAAAGAATATGAGCCTATTGATTTTCCTATATGAAGATCTGATAAATGTAATAATTTCATTTATTTTCCCTCACAAAAATATACTCATCTTTTGTTGAATTAATTGGATCATAAATATAATCACAAAGATTTATTTTTTTAATTTCTTCAGTATCTGAAATTTTATTATTAATTAAATATTTTAACATTCTCCCACGCATTTGTTTTGTATATGAAACAATTGAACGAATTTTTCCATTTCTATTTTCTTTGAAGGTCAAGGTCAAAAATTTTTGATTTTTTTTCAAATATTTTTTTATGAGCTTAGCGTATTCAGCACTCGCCAAATTTATAATAAAATTTTCATCCTCAAAGGCTTTTTTGTAAATTTTATCAGCCCAAAATCCATACATATCTACTCCTTTTGAATCCATATAAAGTCTATAATCAGAAATTCCTGTAAAAGGCTTGCACAAACCGTATAAGGCAGAAATAATATAAACATGATCATTCAAATATTCTAAGTCATTAAAATCTTCTTTTTTAAATTGCTTAAAAACAAGTCCATCATAAGAAAAAATCGCTGGATTTTTTAAATTTTCAAAATCAAAATCCTTGTAATCATAATAAGCTTTTATAGCAAGATCATCATTGCAAAAAAACATATTTGCTAAATCATTTATTGAATATTTTTTTAAATTTTCAACTAATTCTTTTGTTTCGTCTTCAAACAAAAGTCCTTGTGTATTTTCATTTTCAAAATGTTTAAACCTTTTTGCAGGCGAAATTATAATTTTCATATCAAACCTTTCTATTTTTCATTCTAAATTAATTATATCATAGAAAATTTCCACAAAAAAAAGACAGGCGAACCTATCTTTTTAAAATTTTTTGAATTATTAGAGAAATTATCATTCCAAAAACTGCAATAACCACTATGGCACCACCTGGTTTTATTCCAAGATAAAAACTTGCACTTATTCCTGCCATCATATAAATTATTGCAATTATAATTGATTTTATAAAAGTTTCTTTATAAGATTTTGAAATCAAAAGCCCACTTGCAACTGGCAGAACCATCAATGACGAAATCATCAAAGCTCCTACAGTTTTTGTAGAAATTGCCACAGTAATGGCTGTCAAAAATGTAAAAATGCTAGAAATTAATTTTGAATTAATTCCAGAAAGATTTGCCATCAAAGGGCTAATTGAATTATACAAAAGCGGATAATATAAATAAAGGCTAAAAAATAAAACAAGAATAAAAATTACACTTACAATAATTACGTCTTCACTCGTAACACTTGTTATTGAACCAAATAAGAATGATTCAAAACTTGTTCCACCTGGTGTAAAATCTGATAAAATTCCTGCAAGTCCAATTCCAAGACTCATAATAATAGCCGTTGCCATATCGCCAAAACTTTTAAATTTTTTCCTAATTATTTCAATTGCAAAACTTGCAACAATACAAATTATTATTGAAGTAAAAACTGGATTTATTCCAATAATTAAACCCAGAGCAACTCCCGAAAGGGCTGTGTGAGATAAGGCATCTCCAATCATAGAAGTCCTCCTGTTTACCATAACAATTCCAATCATAGGAATTATTATTGCAAGCATAAGCCCAACTAAAATTGCCCTTTGCATAAATTCATAACTAAGCATCAACTATCCTTCCATTTTTTATCCTTATTTCTCTTTTAGAAAATTCTCTAACAACATCCATTTCATGACTTATCATCAAAATTGAAATTTTGTGTTTATCATTTAAGTGAGCTAGAAGTTTAAGAAAGTCTCTTTTTGATTTTTCATCAACACCAACTGTTGGCTCATCCAAAAGCAAAACCTCTGGATTATTTACCATTGCCCTTGCTATCATAACTTTTTGAGCCTGCCCTCCTGAAAGTTGATTGAAAGGAATATGCAAAAGATTTTCAATATTTAAAATTTCAAAAATATCACGAACCTTTTGATAGCATTTTTTGCTTGGTCTGTTAAAAATATTAAATTTCTTATACAAATTTAAAATTACAAATTCTTCTCCTGTTACTGGAAAGGCAAGTTTGTTTAAATCATTTACTTGTGGTACATAGCCAATTTTTGAATAAGCATTAAAATCTTCTATATTTGTCCCAAATAATTTAATCTCTCCCGAATCTTTTTTCAAATCCTTTAAAATTAATTTTATTAAAGTTGATTTACCCTACAATGTCAAGCAATTGTTACATAAAATTAGACGATATTTCTATCGCCTAATTTATATACAAAACTTTTATTTTAACTTTTTTATACGTTCACTTTCTGTTAGAATCCTCATTTGTTCAATAGCAATTGCATTTAATTTTTCTATCCTTTCAGTTGCATCCATTCCCTCATTTATAAAAACAGCATTTAAGTTCTCAAGATTTGATAAACACACTAATTGTGATATATCAGCATAGTCTCTCATATTTCCTTTTAACTCCGGATTACTTTCACGCCATTCTTTTGCTGTCATTCCAAACAAAGCTACATTTAATATATCTGCTTCACTTGCATAGATATAGTTTATTCTTTCCTTTGATAATTTTTCAGGGACAAGTTTATTCTTAATTGCATCTGTATGAATTTTGTAATTTATCTTAGCTAAATTCCTCTTGATATCCCAACCTAATTGTTTTTGTTCTTCTTCTTTTAAGCGCTCAAACTCTTTAATAAGATAGAGCTTAAAATAAGGTGATACCCACGACGCAAATTCAAAAGCTATGTCTTTATGTGCATATGTTCCACCATATCTTCCTGCTTTGGCAATAATTCCGATAGAATTCGTCTTATTGACCCATTGTTTAACCGATAAAATAAAACGATTAAAACCTGCTTCATTTTTAATTCCCTCGAATTCGGTGGAATTAAAATTCGCATTATACATTTCTTCCCATATTCCTAAAAATTCAATTGTATTTTTATTCCTTAGCCATTTTTCTATTAGTGTCACACCATTTTCAACATTTCTAACCATGTCGGTTAAAGAAATATAATCTCTATTATCTATGGCAATAATGCTAATTTCTGATCCTTCCACATTTATTTTAGACACAAAAATCACCTCACAATATCTCATTTTAACTATAATTATATCATTTTTTTTATTTATTCCTAAATATTTACCCTATCAACCATAGTAAACAGTACTATTTATTTCCGCAAATTTTCTCGCCATTATTTACATTTTGGCGTATTAAAATTAAAGTTGGCGAGATTATGAGTTACTTTTAATGCTATTCATCTATTTTTCTACAATTTCTATTTCTCCACTTCTTGATACGATTATTTTATCAATTAAACTTTTCACATAAACTTTCAGCAAACCTTCCTCATCTAAGATAACAATATCCGTTTCTTTCTTTGAATCAATATTCTCCGACTTCAATTCTTCCAACTTACTCTCCAATAATATCTTTTTATCTTGTATAAGAGATTTTTCCTTTAGATACGCCTCTTTTGAAATAATTTTCTTTTTGTAGTTTTCATAGATGATTTGTAAATTGCAGTTTAATATGGATATTTCCTTTAGAATCTCTTCTTTTACATTCTTGTGTTCTATAACTTTCTCTTCATTTAATGTATTTTGAATCTTAAAATCTTTTAATTTTGGTTTTATAAGTTCAATAATATCTTTCTCTTTGATATTGTTTGGTGTTTTCTCAGCTTTACATAAATTACAATAATAAATCTTATACTTGTATATTTTATCAGAATTCTTCTTTTGTCTACTGTCACATCGTAAACTCATATGTCTACCACATTCTTTACAAAAAATCTTATCAGAAAAAATAGAACGATTTTTGTTTCCTGTATATCCCCCAAAACTTCGTTTTTCTTTTATTTTCTTAACCTTATCAAACACTTCTCTGGAAATAATAGATTCATGGGTATTTGGAAGTATTTTCCACTCATCTTCAGGAAGTAAAATTCTTTTTCTTCCACCTATTTTTGTTTCTTTGAATTTATTATATACATAATCTCCTGTATATAGTTCGTTCCTTGTAATCTGTGAGATAGCTGCGTTTGTCCAAACTCTTTTCTTTACCTCACTTCCAGTAATTAAATTTCCAGTATAATCAGAAAGTTTCAGTTCTTCTTTTCGTTCAGAGCGTGTAATATAACCTTTTTCATTAAATATATTAGCCACTTGAATACACGAATATCCTTTTAGCAATAAATCAAAAGCTTCTTTAACTATAAAAGCTGTTTTTTCATCAATGATGATACTATGTTTATCTTTTGGATCTTTAATATATCCAAAAGGTGCTGCCCAATTTATATTTTTCCCCTGCGATTTAATTTGCCTAATAGAACCTCTTACCTTTTCAGATAATTCCTTACTGAATAAATCATAATACAATGTCTTAAACTGTGTATCTGTATCTAAGCCATTACCTTGTTCTTTTAAAGAATCATAGTTGTCATTAATAGCAATAAATCGTATTTTTAGAAATGGTAATATATTGCTTAAGTAATCCCCAAGCAAAATATAATCTCTTGAAAACCTAGACATATCTTTTACAATTATAGTTCCCACTTTACCACTCTTTATATCCTCAATAAGCCTTAAAAAGGAAGGTCTATTTGTATTAGTAGCAGAATATCCATCATCTACATATTCTTCTATTTCACAACTTTTTAAAGATGTTTCATTTTCAATGTAGCTTTTTATATAATCTCTTTGATTTGCTATACTTTCACTTTCATCCACTTTGTGATAATCTTCTTCAGAAAGTCTTAAATATATAGCTATCTTATTCATGCTCTACCTCCAACTGCTTTCCCACATCTTTATCAAGTTTAAACTTAAAATATATGGTAACCTGCTTATACTCTGATATTTCTATATGACTAATTAATGTATCGACCAATTCTTTATCAACTTCTATGCTTTTAGCATCCAAGCAGCAAAATAGTACATCTATAAATTCTATAATTTCTCTTTTTTTCTTTTTTATATTTCTTATTCTTTCAGCAAAAACTTTTAATTCATTTTTTAAGGTTTTTATTTGATTATTTATTTTTTTACTTTCTATTTTAAAATCACTTAAAAGAACCTCTCCTTTAACATAGTTTTCATATTGTTCTTGTAAATTGATCCTAAGAGAAGCAATTTTTTTATTATTTACATCTGTTTTTATAGAAACTTGATTTATCTTTTCAGCACTTATATTTTCTAAATATATTTTTAGTTGTAATCTTTTATCCTTTTTATAAAAGCATGAAAACAGTCTTTTTAAGGTATCTACTAAAATTTTGTCGAGGTCTGTTTCATATATTCTGACATGAGATTTTTCTAATTTTAATCTGTCTCCACCTTTACAATAATAGCAATAGCAAATCTCATCATGATATTTCAGTCCTCGTGGTCCATATTGTTTTTTCAAATTTCTACCACAAACACTGCATTGTATGAGGTCGTCATACTTTCCTTCTTTTTTATAATCTCTTTGAATTTTTACTCCAACATTTTCTTTTCCGTCTTTTATTATGTTTTTCAGTGAATGGTAAGGTAGATAGTTTTGTTTTTTCTCCTTTATCTCTCTGATATTTTCAAATGTAGTTTTGTCTATTAACCCTTCATGGGTGTTCTCTGTTATAATCCACTCTTCTTTATCACGAAACTTACTTTTCCTACTTGGATCATGTCTATTTGAGTAAACTCTTTGAATCAAATTCCCAATATATACTTCATCAGAAAGCATTTTTGATATATAAGAAATATCCCATTGTCTTGTATCTTCTTTATCCTTAAAAATTTTACCTGTTCTTTTATATTCATCAGGTGTCGTATATGTTTTAGTCAATTCTCTTGCTATTTGCATATTGGATTTACCTTGACTTGCCATATAAAAGATAAGTCTTACTACATCTGCTGCCTTTTCGTCCATCATCAGAACTCTTTTTCCATCAATTTTATCAACCTTATAGCCATACGGAGCCATTGCTCCTATAAAAGACCCTTGTTTCATTTTTATTTCTTTGGAGGCTTTTATTTTCTTTGAAATATCTTTTGCGTATAAATCATTGAAGATATTTTTTATTGCTATTTCATAACTCTGTTCTGATTTTATACCGTCTTTAGTATCCAAATTATCATTTACGGAAATAAATCGAACTCCCAAAAATGGAAATACTTTTTCGATATAGTTTGCGATTTCTAAATACTCTCTACCAAACCTTGACATATCTTTTACTATGATACAATTTATCCTACCTGTTCGGATATCTTCCATCATTTCAATAAATGCAGGTCTTTTAAAATTTGTTCCAGAATATTCATAGTCCTTGTATACTCTTAAAATCTTTATATCTTTTTCTTTTGCAGCATTTATACAAAGTTCTTCCTGCATTTCAAGTGAATTACTTTTATCCCTGTAAGCTTCCTTTCTTTCCTGTGATAATCTAGCATAAATACCGGCAATGTATATTTTTTCAATCACTTTTCCAACTTCTGTTTCTGATTGTGATATATGCCTATTTTTTGTTCTAGCCATAGCATACCTCACTTTCAGCACTTACAAGACTTTTATTCATAACAGTGGGGATAGTTTTTGACTTCCTGCTTATATCGATACTTTTCTTTTTTATAGTGTTAGCTTTAATGTCAGACTTATCCATTTTTGTCATTTCTTCAAGTAAAGACAATTCTTCGGTATGATTAAACCTAACATCTATCGTTTTATCTTCAGAAATAAAAATTTTATCAATGAGCATCACAACAGACAATCTATCTATTTCCGATAAATTTTTATATTTGTTAATGTCGATGATCCAACTCTTATTTTTGTCAATCTTCTCCTTAGTATATTCCTGTTTTTTCAATCTATACTCGATACTTTCATCTAATTTAGTCAGTTTCTCTGTATAGTTTTTTCTAAAAAGTTGATATTCTTCTTTACTAATAACATCTTCTTTCAGGTCAAGGTATAGGGAAGATAAGAGTTCTTCTGTCATTGCTTTTTCTCGTTTTAGTATAGGAATTTGATTGTCTTTCAAATTTTTATTTATATCTATACGCTGAACTTTAGAATATAGATTTTCATTAAATTCAATGTAGGACTTCATTATTTTAGATACTGCTTTTATCAAGGTTTCTTCTTTTATGCTGTGTCTTGTGCAAGATTTTTCCTTGTTGTACTTTGAACAGATATAGAAAACCTCTTCTCTTTTTTTATACTTTACAGTCCTTCTAATCAAAGAACTTCCACATTCTTTACAAAAAAGCATTCCTGTAAAAATATCAATTTTGTCCTTTCCACGAGAATTATTCAAATCTCTTTTTAACATAGTATTTGCAATAGTAAAAACTTCTTTACTTATAATTGCTTCATGGGTATTTTCTACTCTTATCCATTCTTCTTTCTCTTTTTCTATCTGCTTTTTATTTTTATAACTTAAAGTAACACTCTTTCCCTGTAAGGTATTTCCAATATATACTTCATTTTCTATAATTCTATTTACTGTCTTTGCTGACCAATTTCCGCCTTTTGTATTTTGAAATCCATTACACTTAAATCCTTGACTTTCTTTATATTTTCTTGGAGTTAAAACTCCTAAATGATTTAGTTCATCTGCAATTGCCTTTGAGGAATATCCCAAGAGTTTCATATCAAATATATTTTTGATAATATCCGATATCTCTTTATCAATCACTAACTTGTTTTTATTCTCCTCAGACTTTTTATATCCATAAGGTGCAAAAGCACTGATAAAGTCTCCTTTTTCTCTTTTTATCTTTTGAGAGCTTTTTACCTTATTGGAAATATCTCGGCAATAACTATCATTGATGAAGTTTTTTATAGGAAGTATAAGATGTGTATCGTTTATATCTGCACTTTTACTATCGTAATTGTCATTTACTGATATAAATCTTATACCGTTTTCCGGAAATATTCTTTGAATATATTTTCCAGCTTCTATATAATCTCTTCCGAATCTTGATAAGTCCTTTACAATAATTGTATTGAACTTTCTATCATAGGCAGCCTTTATCATTTCTTTAAAATTGGGACGATCAAAATTTGCACCTGAATACCCATCATCCACATAATCTTTGACAATTGTAATTTGATTTTTTCTTGCATAAGAGTTTATAATTTCTCTTTGATTGGATATAGAGTTACTTTCTGTTTTTTCGCCATCTTCTTTTGATAATCTTAAATACATAACTGCCAAATTTTCTTTTGCTAAATTGTTTTTAAACATAAAAAAGCCTCCTTTAATTCAATTTACATACAATAAATCGAACCAAGGTTAGGCTTCCACAAAAATATTATAACGCTCCTTATATTTTTTGTCAGCCCCTAATAGACAGAAAATTTTTCTTTGATGTATTCCTCTACTAAATTTTCTAAGCTAAATCCATTTTCATTAAATTTAACTTCTATGTTCCAACCATCAATTTGATTTATCATCTGTTTATCTTTTTTATCTGTTTTCATTTCAGTGTTTATATTATGTTCATCACACATAATATCTTCTCCTTATATTTAAATTTTTAAGTTTTTTGACATTAACAGGCGTGTAGGTCACGACATTGGAATTTCACCACCGCCCCTTTTCAAGATGAGCCGGCAACAACTGTAGAAGTATCATTATCCCCATTTGCTTCAATGCATCAGTTTCCTAGGCTGAATATATAATTTCTTTTTGTCGCTCGTTTTCTTTTATCCTTCTTTTAACTAGAGTATTTATTTAAACCGAAATCCTTATCAGCAGAAAAGTTATGGCGAAGAAATTATAAAGCTCCACAAATGGTTAATGTCCTGTCTTGGTCTATTCAGTTGTCAAGGTTCAAAATTCTTTCAATTTCTTTTTTATATAAAAGAGGACAAAATTCCCCTTCACTTTATAAAGGAAAATTTGCCCTCTTTGGTAACCAGAATTTATAGTTCTTCTATAAATTTCTTTAGTTTTTCTAAAATTTTATCTCGTCTTTTAATTAAAGTTGGATGTGAGATATTTTTAGTCTTTGCTACTGCACGAAGTGTTTCATCATTGAAATATAATCTTTCTATGATTTCCCGTTCATCCTTATTTAACTTTGACATTGCATTTCTTAGTGCTTCAATCATCATTTGTGTAGCTACAACTTTTTCAACATCAACATTTTTATCTTCTAGATTATCTTCAAAATTCCCATCGTGATTTAGAGACGAAAAAAATAGCAAGTGGTTTTTCTTGTCCACCTGCTCTAAATATTTTTCGTGTTCTCTTTCTTGCCAGTAGACTTTGTATATCTGCTCACTTACTTTGATTTTTTGCCCACCGACATAAAGGTAATATTCTTTCGTCATTTATGTTTCCTCCATTCTTTTTTTGTCTTTATGTTTTCAGACAAAAAAAGGAGGACTCCTGCTCTTGGGCATGGTTAGTCCTCTAGAATGAAAGAAACTCTTTCTAATAGTAATTGTATTTAATTTTTTAACTGAGTTATCTAACTTGTAAACAGCGTAAACCAAAGAAAAAAGGTAAATTTACTTTAATTATATTTTTTTGCATATTTTACCTCCATTCTTTTAAATCAATCCACTCATTATTCATTACTTGAATTTTTCAAACCAATTTTATCCATCCTATTTAATTCCCCAAACATCATTACTACACCAGCTATTATCATAATTAAATCTACAAGGGGTTCAGCAAACCATACTGCTTT
>NZ_KV821194.1:2910-4215 GCF_001815585.1 Anaerococcus sp. HMSC075B03 | reverse complement strand
TATGCCATTATTTTTATATTTTCTTTGCTAAAAATACAGGGATAGGTATATTCTATTTCCCTTGGTGTTATTGCATCTCCTGTTGTTAGGTCTAGTTTCATCGGGTTTTTGGTCTTTCCAACATTTGCTATTAGTGATATTTTAAAGTTCTCGTACTCGTCCTCTTCTCTAATATAACTTATGTCTTTTATTTCAAATTTTATTCCATCATCTACATTGATATTTATAATTTCATCTACGATTTCTTTTATTTTTTCTTCTTTTAGGGGTATGCCTTTTATGGTTGTGTCCATATCCATAGTTGTTCTATTTTCAATTCCAATTAAGGAAGATATTAGGAATCCTCCTTTTATTACAAAATTATTTTTGTAATTTGATTTGGATAGCCTTTCTAAAAATCTTTCGAAAAAATATATTTGCAGAACTTCTTGTGACTTTAGATTTTTCTTCTCTGCCATGCTTCTTATCTTGCCCTTTATACTCTCGATATTAATCACGATAATACCTCCATGTATTTTCTAATTTCATTTTCTATTTTAAATAGTCTACTGTATTTTATGAGTCGTCTTAGATTTTTATTTTGTGATTTAAAGTATCTTTTTATGGCTTCTGTAAAAATTTGCTTATCTATTTTTTCTCTGTCTATTATGATATCGCAAATTGTTCGATCTATATCGTAAACTGGAATAAGGTTGCCTTGTGGTGATTTTATTTCTATCTTTCCTAGTTCGTATAAGTCTTTTTTTACATAGTGAACTTGCAGATCTTCATATCTTTTCTTGATATGACTTGCATTGTAGCCTTGGGGTACAGATATATGAAATACATTTGGAGTCCTATCGGATAGGTCGTGGAGGTATAGGGCTGTTTGGTGGGAAAATATTATTCGGTTACTATTGGATGATATTAAAACAAAATCGTCTATTACTTTTCCTTTTAATTGATATAGTCCTGGTCTTAATCTTTCTAATTGTCCGATTTTTGTTAATTCTGATAAATTATGCCTAGTATATCAAAGTTCTTCTGCTTCTTTGTTGGTGATTACTAAATTTTCTTGTATATATTCTTTAAGTATATTCATAGTCCGCCTCCTCTCGTTTACGCTTTTATTATATGTTATAAAAGCGAATATGTAAAGTTGGCTATTAAAGTTTTGTATTTTAGAAAGGATGTAACGAATCCTTACTCCCTTTCTAAAATTATTCTTTCTCAACTCAATATTACTAATATTATTATAGTTACTCTACGATATTCGGAGTTCTTGAATTCCGATTTTCGGAAGTCTGGACTTCTGCTTTTCGGAAA
>NZ_KV821194.1:0-2810 GCF_001815585.1 Anaerococcus sp. HMSC075B03 | reverse complement strand
CGGAAGTCTGGACTTCTGCTTTTCGGAAATTAGATTTTGTATTATTCGTAATATTTAAAATTTATATGTACCAACTTTTTAGAAAAAAAGAGCAGCCTTATAAGCTACTCTTGTAGAAAGTACAAAATGAGTTATTATATTTTTTGTGTTTCCTCATACTAGTCTCAAAACTACTCTTACATCCATGTAGTTTTTTTGAGTCTTTTTGACATATCCTTCTTCGTCTTTTTCAAATACAAAATGCTTATAAAACTGCTTAAAATGCAGGATTTCTAAATTTACATCTTTTTTATCAACGCTATAGTCTCAACTTGTTCATCATTGTCCAAACTTATATTCAAGTCATCGTCTATAATTGGGAGCTTGAAAGTAATTGATTTTAGCCATTGTCCGTTAGGTTGTTTTTCTTCATAAACTTGAATTTCAGAAATCAAAGCTGTAATTAACTGCCTACGCTCTACATCATTCATGACTTTATAGAGTTTATCAAAATAGATCAGAACCTTATATATGTTATCTCCTGTGAGTTTTTCAGCTTCAATAGTCTGTTTCTTTGCTTTCGCATCAATTAGTGATGATTCTAATTCATCTATTTTGTCATACATACGATATAGTCTATCATCTAAATCCTGTTTCCTTCTCTTATAATGCTTATCTTCAACATCTAAATTATCTATTTCCTCAATTAGCTTAAACTTTGTAGAATGACTCTTCCTCAATTCCTTTTGGTAATTATCTATTTCTTTTTCTATTTCAGAGGTGTCCACCTTCATGTTGATTTTTTCTTGCATCATAGAAGCAAATTTCGGATTACTTACAATCTTGACAATCACCTCTGCAACAGCATCATCTAACAATTCTTCTCTAATTTGCTTACGGAAAGTACACTTATGACCTCTTATCATCTGCCTATGTTTACAACCATAGTAATAAAAATCTTTATATTTTGTGCCATCTTTCTTTTTCTTGGTACACTTGTTTCCAAACATTCCCACTCCACATATAGGGCATTTTACAATTCCAGAAAGCAAGTGTGTGCGTGTATCTTTTCCTTTATTCACATGCTCATATTTCTTTGCTTGAGATTTTAGCTTAACCTGAGCAGCTTGCCAAACTTCATCGGAAACTATAGCTTCATGTATCCCTTCAGATATTAGATACTCATCTTGTTCAACCTGCTTATATTCATTTCTTGTACCATGAACTTTTTCTAAAGTTCTTCTTCCAAATGCTATTTTTCCATTATATACAGGATTCTTTAATATCTTTCTTATAAGTCCTGCATCAAACAAAGGATTTTTACCATTCTGTCTTGGGATTTTTCTAATTCCATGATTCTCTAAGTATTTAGATAGCCCATTGGCTCCTATCGTAGTATTTACATACTGGTCGAAAATCGTTCTTATGGCAACTGCCTCTTCCTCATTTATAAACAACTTTCCATCTTCAAGTTTATATCCATACGGAGCAAAGCCACCATTCCATTTTCCTTCCCTTGCTTTTTGAATTCGACCTTCCATTGTTTGAATACGAATGTTTTCTCTTTCTATTTCAGCCACAGCTGATAAAACAGAAATCATTAGTTTCCCAGCATCTTTAGATGAATCAATGCCATCTTCAACACAGATAAGATTAACTCCATAATCCTGCATTATCTGAAGTGTAGAAAGAACATCAGCTGCATTTCTTGCAAATCTTGATAACTTAAACACAAGAACAAAAGATACTCCATCTTTTCCAGATTTTATATCTTCCATCATTCGATTGAACTGTTTTCTACCTTCAATAGACTTGCCAGACTTTCCGGCATCTTCATACTCTCCGACAATTTCGTAATCGTTGTAAATAGCAAAAGCTTTCATTCGTGATTTTTGTGCCTCTAACGAATACCCCTCTATCTGTATTGACGTAGATACTCGTGTATAGAGGTATACTTTTATTTTTTCTTTTAACATAGCATTAACCTCAATATAATTTTTCTATATCATATATAATTTTTTGAATTTAAGTTTGGACTATCATTTCAAGTATATTATAACACTTTTATTAGTCTGTCTCAATTTGTGTTTTTGCCATGTCAAAACTATTTTTCATCTCTTGATTTTTTGCTGGCGTTGGATCGGGCAGATTATCTAAATCTAAAACACCAGCATATTTTGCAATCAGATTTGCTATTAAGTCAGCCAATCCATTCCAGTCATTGTCCAATATATACCTCCTCTCTCTAAAGTTTTATATCTAATAATTATTTGTTTAATTAAGTTTTACGACATTGACAAGTGCTTTGGATTAGCAACATAGGAATCTCACCTCCGCCTCTATTCCGGATGAGCCGGCTTCAACCTTAGAAGTATCATTATCCTCATTTTCTTCATAGCGGATAGGGTATCCCTCCCTATATTCAAACTCTTACTTATCGCTCACTTTCTATTTATTTAGCAGTTCTTGTTTTACCGATTATTCAGCAGAAAGATCTTAGCGGATAGGTTATTACGCTCCAAAAATAATTAACGTCTTGTCTTGGTCTATTCAATTGTTAAGGTTCAAAATTTATCGAGAGCTATTAGTCTTTTTAAAATTTGACCATCAGAAAATATTTATCTTGATGAAACAAAACTCTATAAATTACCCTCTTATACTTAACAGTGAAAAGAAGTCTTTCTTGGTAACCAATTTTAAATAGAATTTGCTTATGTAAAAAGGTCCAATTCCCACTGCATGAGTAGCAGTGAAAATTAGACCCTCTTGGTAATTGTCATCTAAAAGTCTTCTAGCATTTCTTTAATTTTCTAATCGCCTTTTAAGTGTCA